>NZ_JBEXWP010000022.1:0-156892 GCF_040629895.1 Streptomyces sp. NPDC005866 | reverse complement strand
TTTCCCTTTCCGGCGCTTCCGACTCTATCAGATCCTTTCGGCGCTGATTCCCCGTCAGAGGGGGTTGCCGTCACAGCTGTTGAGCCGTTCCGACGTCCCAAACCTTAGCGGATCCGCTCCGCGATGCCCAATCGGGCCGTGCGGCTCGACCGGACAGCACCGAGACCCAATTCGAATTGAATTCGGGCGCGCCGAAATCAACCCGGCCGGGAGATCGTGCTGATGGTTTTGGGTGCCGCTCGTGCGGCGGAGGTGCTGTCGCAGAACCGTTACGGCTCCGCGGCAACCCGAAGAACTTTACGGATCGGGCATGGGGGTGTCAAGTGTCCCCTGTCAAGATTTTTTCCCGGCGCCCTGACCTGCGTCAGTCCAGGTCGGTGAGGCGACCGCCGGCGTCGGGCTGGGCGTGCTCCACGCGGCGCAGCAGCCTGGTGAGGACCTCGCCGAGCACTCCGCGCTCCGCCGGGGAGAGGTCCTGGAGCAGCTCCTCCTCGAAGACGGAGGCGAGGCGCATGGCCTCCAGCCACTTCTCGCGCCCCTCGGGGGTCAGCTCGACGATCACCCGGACGCGGTTGGATTCGTCCCGCTCCCGGGTGACGAGACCTTCGGCGACCATCCGGTCGATGCGATGCGTCATCGCGGCCGGGGTGAGACCGAGCCGCTTGGCCAGTTCGCTGGGGCCCATGCGGTAGGGGGCCCCGGAGAGGACGAGGGCCTTGAGGACCTCCCATTCGGCATTGCTGATGCCGAGGGCGGCGGTCTGACGGCCGTAGGCGACGTTCATCCGGCGGTTGAGCCGGGACAGCGCCGAGACGACCTTCTCGACGTGGGGGTCGAGGTCCTGGAATTCGCGCTGGTAGGCGGCGATCTGTTCGTCGAGTGTCGGCTCGCCGGCGCCGGTCGTGTCGGCCATGCCCGAAGTATCGCACGAACAAGCTTGGTGTTGAAGTCCTTCACAATGTACTCTTTACGTTCGAACTTTAGCTTCTAAGTCTTCAGGCTTCAGCAGTCCGCTGACTTGACTACCTGAGAGAGGTGAACGTGACCAGGGCGATGGGCGCAGCGATGCGCCGGATCCACGTGGGCAACGCACTCAGCGCGTTCGGGCTCGGCTTCACCGTCCCCTACCTGTACATCTATGTGTCGCAGGTCCGGGGGCTCGGTGCCATGACAGCGGGGTTCGTACTCGCCGTCTTCGCCGTGGCCGCGCTGATCGTGCTGCCGTTCGCCGGCAGGGCGATCGTGCGGCACGGCCCGCTGCCGGTTCTTCTCACCGCCTTGGTCATGGCCGCGATCGGGGCGCTCAGCCTGGGCCTCGCGGGGCAGGCGGCGACCGTGCTGGCCGCGGCCGCGCTGCTCGGGGCCGGGCAGGCCGTGATGCAGCCGGCGCTGGCGACGATGATCGTGGACTGCTCGACGGCGGAGACGCGGTCGAGGGCGTTCGCGACGCAGTTCTTTCTGCAGAACCTGGGGCTGGGTGTCGGTGGCCTCATCGGCGGCCACCTGGTCGACACGACCCGGGTCTACTCCTTCACGCTCCTCTTCGCGATCGAGGCGGCGATGTTCCTGCTGCTGGTCGTGGTGATGTCGACGGTACGGATGCCGCACTCGCCGCGGATCGCGGGCACTGCGGCCTCTGCCGCCAAGGGCGGCTGGAAGCAGCTGCTCGGGAACCGGGCGATGGTGCAGCTGTGCGTGCTGGGCTTTGTGCTGTTCTTCGCGTGCTACGGGCAGTTCGAGTCCGGGCTGAGCGCGTACGGCGTCGAGGCGGCGGGGATATCGACGTCCGCGCTGGGGACCGCGCTGGCCGCGAACACGCTGATGATCGTGGTCGCTCAGTTCGCCGTGCTCAAGTTCGTGGAGCGCCGGCGGCGGTCGCGGGTGATCGCGGGGGTCGGGCTGATCTGGGCCGTGGCGTGGGTCGCGGCGGGGTACGCGGGGCTGGGGCACGGCAGCCAGGAGATGGCCACGGCCGCGTTCGTGTCGATGTACGCGCTGTTCGGTCTGGGTGAGGCGATGCTGTCGCCGACGGTCGCTCCGCTGGTGGCCGATCTCGCTCCGACGGGGATGGCCGGGCAGTACAACTCGGCGTTCGCGCTGGTGAAGCAGCTGGCGCTGGCGGTGGGGCCGGCGGTGGGCGGCCCGATGGGGGCGTCGCTGCATGCGCCGTACGTCGTGACGTTCCTGCTGTTCTCGCTGGGGATCAGTGTGCTGGCGGCGCGCCTCGGAAAGCGGCTGACCGAGGTGCAGGACCGGCCTTGGCTGGCCGCGAGGAGCGTGGTCGTGGCGCGGGGTGGGGCTGCCGCGGAGTCCGTGTCCGCGTAGGGGTGGGCTGGGACGGGGGTTTCACTCGCCCACGTCAGCGGGGTGCCTCCCCCAGAGGGGGTACCCCCAGCGCCCACCCGTGCCGCCCCAGCGGCACGACTACCCGCAGCCATGTAGCCCCGTGAGGGGCGCGGGGAACTGCGCGACCAGCCACATCGCACCCGGAGCCGCCCGCCGACCCCCGGGCCCCTTACCCCTTGGGCAGCACGAACTCGCACCACACCGCTTTCCCACCCCCCGGTGTCCTTCTCGACCCCCATCCCGAAGCGATCGTCGCCACGATCGCAATACCCCTGCCCGACTCGTCACCCGGTTCCGCGCGGCGTCTCCTCGGCAGATGATCGTCGCCGTCGGTCACCTCGATGATCAGGCGGCGGTCGGTGCGGCGGAGCCGCAGTCGCATGGGCGGGATGCCGTGCTGGAGGGAGTTGGCGACCAGCTCGCTCGTGGCGAGGACGCCCAGGTCGTGGAGCTCGACGGGGAAGCGCCAGCTGGTCAGCACGCCGGAGGCGAACGCACGGGCGCGTGGCGCCGCTTCGACGCCGCCGAGGAGTTCCAGCGCCGCGTTGCGGAAGAGGTCGCCGTCGGGGCCCGTGCGGGCCGGGTGCTGGAGGACCAGGACGGCGACATCGTCGTCGTGGTCGGCCATGACGCCGGCCGAGCGGACCAGGCGGTCGCAGATGACCTGCGGGGTGCCGGTGGCTCCCGCCAGCGCGCGTTCGAGCGCGGCGATGCCCTCGTCCAGGTCCTCGTTACGTCGTTCCACCAGGCCGTCCGTGTAGAGGACGGCCGTGGAGCCGGGGCCGAGCGGTACCGAGCCCGACGTGTGGACCCAGCCCCCCGTGCCGAGCGGCGGGCCGTTCGGCTCGTCGGTGCGCAGCACGGTGCCGTTCTCGTCCCGGACCAGGATCGGCAGGTGGCCGGCCGAGGCGTACACCAGCCGGCCCTCGTTCGGGTCGTGGACGGCGTAGGCGCACGTGGCGATCTGGTTGGCGTCGATCTCGGTGGCGAGGCCGTCGAGGAGCTGGAGGACCTCGTGCGGGGGGAGGTCCAGGCGGGCGTAGGCGCGGACCGCCGTACGGAGCTGGCCCATGACCGCCGCCGCGCGCACGCCCCGGCCCATCACATCGCCGATGACCAGGGCCGTACGGCCGCCGCCGAGGGTGATGACGTCGTACCAGTCGCCGCCGACCGCGGCCTCGGTGCCGCCGGGCTGGTAGGTCGCGGCGATGCGCAGGTCGTCCGGCTGTTCGAGCTCCTGCGGCAGGAGGCTGCGCTGGAGGGTCACGGCCGTCTCGCGCTGGCGGCGTTCGCTGGCGCGCAGGCGCTCGGCCGCCTCCGCGTGGTCGGTGACGTCGGTGGCGAAGAGGAGGACGCCGCCGTCGTGGTCGCCGTTCTCGGCGACGGGCGTGCAGGTGAACGTGTAGGTGCGGCCGTCGAGCGCCTTGCGCGACTTCAGCGTGCGGGGCTTGCCGCTGCGCAGGACCTGGTCGAGGAGGGGGAGGAGACCGAGTTCGGCCAGTTCGGGCAGCGCCTCGCGGGCGGGGGCGCCCGGGGGTCGTACGCCGAAGGCCGCCGCATAGGCGTCGTTGACGTACGCGATGCGGTGGTCGGAGCCGTGGACGAGGGCGACCAGGGCCGGGACGTGGTCCAGAACGTCGCGGGCCGGCAGTTCGTCGACGGCGGGCACACAGGGCGGGTCGTCGGTCGGTTGTTCGACGCGGGCGGCGGGCACGGCGCCTTCCCCCCGTCGGTCCGGGGGGACCCCGTGATCGGTCCGCGCTGCGGCGCGGCGCTGCGTTCCGGGGAGCCGGGCGCTCCAGCGCGTGAAGTTCACGAATCCTTGCCTCGTGTCGTCGTCTCCGGCCGGCTATGGGAGCGGCCGGGGGCCGGGGGAAGTCCCCCGGTGCAGTTCTGGGGAGAAGCCTTGTGCTCGGTCGGGGGCAGTCTGGCAGGGTGGCCGTCGGCGGCGACATCCGTCAGACGCCGGGGCGGGCCGTGGAGTTCCTGAGTTCCGTCAGGACGACCCGTTCGAGTCGTCGGAGGGACTGTGAGGAGGCTTTCCACCGGCCGCGAGTTCGAACTCCGCTCGGGGATGTTCGAGTGATCCGAGTGAGACGATCTCCCGTTTGAAGAGTCCGGAGAGGGTCCATTCGGCGAGCACACGGGCCTTGCGGTTGAAGGTGGGCACCCTGCTCAGGTGGTAGACGCGGTGCATGAACCAGGCAGGGTAGCCCTTCAGCTTGCGCCCGTAGACCTGGGTGACGCCCTTGTGCAGTCCGAGGGAGGCGACGGAGCCGACGTAGCTGTGGGCGTAGGTGTCGAGGGGTTCACCGCGCAGTGTGTGGACGATGTTGTCGCCGAGGACCCTGGCCTGGCGGACCGCGTGCTGTGCGTTGGGGGCGGTCTCGGCGCCGGGCTCGGTGGCGGTGACGTCGGGAACGGCGGCGGCGTCGCCCGCGGCCCACGCGTGGTCGACGCCGTCGATCGCCAGCTCGGCGGTGCATTTCAGCCGCCCGCGCGGGGTGAGCGGAAGGTCGGTGGCGGCGAGCACGGGGTGCGGTTTGACGCCGGCCGTCCATACGAGCGTGCGAGCCGGAAAGCGCTGGCCGTCGCTGAGGACGGCGATGCGGTCGACGCAGGATTCCAGCCGGGTGTGGAGCAGTACCTGGATGTTGCGGCGGCGCAGTTCGGTGACGGTGTAGCGGCCCATCTCGGGGCCGACCTCGGGGAGGATCCGGTCGGTGGCCTCGACGAGGATCCACTTCATGTCCTCGGGCTGGACGTTGTGGTAGTACCGCGCGGCGTAGCGGGCCATGTCCTCCAGTTCGCCGAGGGCCTCCACGCCCGCGTAGCCGCCGCCGACGAACACGAAGGTGAGGGCCGCGTCGCGGATCGCGGGGTCGCGGGTGGAGGAGGCGATGTCCATCTGCTCGATGACGTGGTTGCGCAGGCCGATGGCCTCCTCGACGGTCTTGAAGCCGATGCCGTGCTCGGCGAGACCCGGGATGGGCAGCGTGCGCGCGATCGAGCCGGGGGCGAGGACCAGTTCGTCGTACTCGAGGAAAGTGGCGCCCTTTCGCTCCTCGGCGGTGGCGAGCGTGGAGACGGCGGCGGTGCGCTCGGCGTGCTCGATGGACGTGACCTCGCCGATGACGACATGGCACTGGTCCAGAACCCGGCGCAGCGGTACGACGACATGACGAGGGGAAATCGAACCCGCGGCCGCTTCGGGAAGGAACGGCTGGTACGTCATGTAGGGATCGGGGGTGACGACAGTGATGTCGACCTGACCCTGCCTGAGCTCCCGCTTCAGCCTCCGCTGGAGCCGCAGGGCCGTGTACATCCCGACGTAGCCGCCGCCGACAACGAGAATGCGCGCACGTTCCTTCACTGTCCCATGACGCACCCGTGACTGTTGTTTGTCCACAGCCCCGGCAATTTGTGTGACCGGCGGGCTGCTGGGCGCCCCGCCGGGCGCGCGGCCCGGACCGGACGAAAGGTGCCAGGTCAGCGGGGGCGGACGAGGGCGCCCGAAGGCAGCGAATCGGGATGTAAACGACTCGTACTCCGATCGGGGGGCGCTTCGTGCGGAACGTCCCCCTTCTGAATTGACAGCCTCTCAACTATGTTCGTGTGTCGACGGGGTGTGGGGGATGTGGCCGAGCGGTTCCGCGACGGGCGGTCCGTCCGGCCGACGGTCCATGGATCGCCAGCAGTTCCGCTCGCTCCGGCTTTCAGTGACGGGGAGAGTCTCCGGGGGGAGACGTCATTAACCGGGGGAACACAGATGCATATTCAGGACACACATTGGTCACCGGCTTCCGCCCTCGCATCGGGTGGCGGAACGGTGAGCCCGGCGGCGGGCAACGGACGCGGCGACGGGCCGCGTACCACGCCGCTGCGGGTGGACGCACAGCGCAATCTGGAGCACGTGCTGCGTGCGGCGCGCGAGGTCTTCGGCGAGCTGGGGTACGGCGCGCCGATGGAGGACGTGGCGCGGCGGGCGCGGGTCGGGGTCGGCACGGTGTACCGGCGCTTCCCCAGCAAGGACGTGCTGGTCCGGCGGATAGCCGAGGAGGAGACCTCCCGGCTGACCGACCAGGCGCGGGCCGCGCTCCGGCAGGAGGACGAGCCGTGGTCGGCGCTGGCGCGCTTCCTGCGGACGTCGGTGGCGTCGGGGGCGGGACGGTTGCTGCCGCCGCAGGTGCTGCGCGTCGGGGTGCCGGAGGAGATCGGCGGTTCCGGCGCCGGGGCCGAGGAGGCCCGGGTGCCGCAGCAGCGGACGCAGCCGGTGGCCGGTGAGTTGCGGCTGGTGCCGGAGGAGCGGGAGCCGCTGACTGCCGCCGTCGAGGACGACGCGGGGGCCTCTGCCCTGCTCGAAGTCGTGGGGCGGCTGGTGGAACGGGCCCGGGCTGCCGGGGAGTTGCGGGCGGACGTCTCGGTGTCCGACGTGCTGCTGGTGATCGCCACGGCGGCGCCGTCCCTGCCGGATGCCGCTCAGCAGGCGGCGGCTTCGTCGCGGTTGCTGGACATCCTGCTGGAGGGGTTGCGTTCTCGGCCTGCGTGAATTCCGTGTCGTTGCCACCCGCACCACCCGAGCGGCTTTCGTGGTCGAGTGGTGCGGGTGGCCTCGGCGGGGTTCGTCGCCGTCGGGTACCTCGTGACCTCGTGTGACCTCGGGGCCTCGTGACCTGTTACGGGGCATCTGTCCGTCCTCGTACGCCCGTTGATGCCCGTTGATGTTTCCCCTACCGGGTGATCACCAGTGCACCGCGATGACAAGTGCGCTCGGACGAGTGGTACGTCCGTCGCTCACGGGCGTGAACAAAAGCCACTGTGGCAGTCTGACCCGGTGATTCGGTCGGGTTGGGCAGGCAGCGGGGGCGTTCCACGATGAGCGTTGACGGGTGGGACGAGTCCGCCGGTGAGCGGACGGCCTCGCCGCAGGTGCCCAGTCAGGGCGGGCGGCCCGAACCACCGCCCGTCGGCGAACCCCCGGAAGGGAACGTTCCCGCACAGCGGAGCGGGAGTCCGTTGCCGCCGCCCCGCCATCTGCCGCCCCCCGACAGCGAGTTGATCGAGCGGATGCGGGGTGGCGACGACTCGGCGTACGAGGAGTTGTACCGGCGGCACGCGGACGCGGTACGGCGGTATGCGCGGACCTGCTGCCGGGACGGGCACACCGCGGACGACCTGACCGCCGAGGTGTTCGCCCGGGTGCTGCAGGCGGTGCGCGGTGGGTCCGGGCCCGAGTATGCCGTGCGCGCCTATCTGCTCACCTCCGTGCGGCGGGTCGCCGCGCAGTGGACCAAGTCGGCCCGGCGTGAGCAACTGGTCGACGACTTCGCGGTGTTCGCGGCGCAGGCCTCACGCGGCTCCGAGGTTTCCGACGACGACACTTTGGACCTCGGCGCCGATGTGCGCGCGATGCACGAGGCCGAGCAGTCGATGGCCATGCAGGCCTTCCGCTCGCTGCCCGAGCGCTGGCAGGCCGTGCTGTGGCACACCGAGGTCGAGGACGAGTCGCCGAGCGAGGTGGCCACCCTGTTCGGGCTGGACGCCAACGGCACGCGCGTCCTTGCCAGCCGGGCCCGTGAGGGGCTGAAGCAGGCCTATCTCCAGGCCCATGTGAGCGCCTCCCTCATCGACGACGAGGAGTGCGCCCGCTACGCCGACCAGCTCGGCGGCTACGCCCGCCGCAAGCTGCGCATCCGCGCGGAGCGGGGGCTGCGCAAGCATCTGGAGGAGTGCGCCAAGTGCCGGCTGGCCGCCGCCCAGGTCGAAGAGGTCGCGAGCGGTATCCCGGCCGTCGTACCGGTCGCGGTCGTCGCCTGGTTCGGGGCCGCCGGGTACGCCAAGGCGCTCGGGATCGTCGCCGGCGGTGCCGGAGTGGGGGCCGCCGGCGCGGCCGCCGCGGCGAGCGGTTCGTCCGGCGGGGCGGGTGGCGGTGCGGGTGGCGCGGCGGCCTCTGAGGGGCTGGGGGCGCCCGTGAAGGCCGGTATCGCGGCGGGGGTGGTCGCGGTGGCCGCCGCCGCGCTGGCCCTTGCCCTGGTGAACGACAGCCGTCCGGCCAAGGCGGTCGCCCGCCCCACCCCGTCCGCGCCGGTCATCGACCCCGTTACGCCGGCCCCCGTCCCGCCGAAGAAGGAGCCCGGACCCGAGCCGGTCGTCCTCGCCCCGGAGCCGACCCCGACGCCCACCCCGAGCCCGGCTCCGAAGCCCGCCCAGAGCCAGAAGCCGAGGCCGACGCCCACCCCGAAGCCCACGCCGACCCCGAAGCCGACCCCCACCCCGAAGCCCACGCCGCCGCCCGCCCCGGTCGTCTACCAGTTGAGCGAGCTGCGCTTCGACATCACCGGCGACGGCACCCAGCCCGAGGTGCGGCTCGGCGAGAGCAGCTGGGTGTGGCAGCGCTACGGGGTGACGGTCGCCGGCAAGCAGTACGCGAACGGCGTCACCGTGCACGGCCGGTCCTCCGTCACCATCGACCTCAACCGCGAGTGCACCGCGTACGACGCGATGGCCGGCGTCGACGACATGACGCTCGGCCTCGGCAAGGTCACCTTCGCCGTCTACGCGGACGGGGAGCGGCTGTGGCAGTCCGGGGCGGTCGAGGGCCGGCAGGCGGCCGTGCCCGTCCATGTGAACCTCGCCGGGCACAGGACCGTGCGTCTGGTGGTCGAACCTCAGACCGGCTTCGACTCGTTGGCGCTCGCCGACTGGGCCGAATCGAGATTCACCTGCCGGTAGCGGTGCCCATGGGCGTCCCGCTCAGCTCGCGCAGGACGCCCTCCTTCGGTGAGGGGAGGCATCGCGCGAGCGCTCGGCCGCGTAGCGCTCCGGGGTCAGCACCGCGCGGGCGGCCGCGTCGACCTCCGCGGCCCGGGTGCGCTCCGGCTCGGGGCGGACGCAGTCGGCCCGCCAGCGTTCGGCGGCCGCGAACAGCCGTACCGCGCCGCCAGATCGCCGAGCCGGGCCAGCAGGTCGGCGCCGACGTCCACCAGCGCCGCCGTGAGCGTCTCGGCGCACCGGTACCCCATCGCCTCGCGCAGCCCCCCGGCCACGATCGGCAGCCCACGCGCCGGGCGGTAGCCGCCGGGGGTGGAGGCGACGGTGTCCTTGCCGAGGGCGTGGCGGAGCCGGCCGACCAGGGCGGCGGCCGGGGCGTCCTCGGGCGGGTCGTCTTCCGCCGCCCAGACCTCGGGAGTTTCGGAGACGCGGTGGGATGGTCGCCCGGGGTGCGGGCTGGGGGCGGGGTTTTCGCTTGCCGGCGCCGGCAGGGTGCCGCTGCGCCCAGCTGGCGCCGGCAGGGTGCCGCTGCGCCCAGCCGTGCCGCCCCAGCGGCACGACTGCCCGCAGCTACGGCAGCCGGGAAGCCGACGCGACTGCAGCGCCCCGCAAGGGTCACGCACCCGAAGCAAGTGCTCCTCTCATCGGTCGTATCCCCGCCGGGACCGCACGCGCGCGTGCGGGTGTGCCCGTCCAGCACGTGCCCCGGCGGGACAGGAGCCGGCGCAGCCACAGTTCCAGGGAGACCAGGTCGGCCAGGCCGTCCAGTGGGAGGGGTTCGCCCTCCGCCGCCGATCGGACCGCCTTGCGGACCACCCGGGCTTCCACCAGGCCCGCCTGCGCCAGCAGGGGCGTGGAGAAGAGGTCGATCAGGTCGTCCGCCGCCACGCGCAGGCCCGTGCGGGTGGCGGCCGCCGAGGAGGCGTGGGAGGGGGCGCCCCAGCCCGGGGGGAGGTCGGTGACGCCGGCGCCCTCCAGGACCGTGCGGAGGATCGCGGCGCGGGCGCCCGGCCGGACGCGCAGCGCTTCGGGGAGGGCGCGGCAGGCGCGGACCACCTGGTTGTCGAGGAAGGGGGTGTGGAGGCGCTGGGAGCGGATCTCGGCGGCCTGTTCCAGGACGCGGATGTCGGCCGCGTGGCGGGCCAGCACCGCACGCGCGCGATAGTCTCCGGGGCGCTGTCCGGGGCCGACCCCGGAGCGGTTCGCCGAGCCCTGCAGCAGAACCGATACTTCAGCCAGTGCCTCGCCCGTCAGCCAGCGCGCCGCCGGACCGGGTCTCGCCCAGGTGAGCGCCGCGAGGGACGCGCCCACCGCGCCTCCCGGTTCGTCGAAGCGGCGCCGCATCAGGCGCTCGGCGAGGGACTCGACACCCGCGCGGTACGGCGTACGCGCCAGGCGGCGCGCCGCGCTGTACACGCGCGCGGGGACCATCACGGAGCCGTCGGCCTTGGCGAGCGCGGCGACCGGGCGGACGAGGTGCCGGCGTTTTCGGTCCACCAGCAGGTCGGCGAGGCGGGCGGGGTGCGCGTCCAGGACCTGGCGGGCGCCGTAGCCCGTGAAGTGGTCGGCGCTGCCGGCGGCGAGGCGGGCGCGGTGTCTGGCGGCGTGGACGAGGGACGGGCCCGGTTCGTCGGTCAGCGGGCCCTCCAGGTCGGCGTACGGCAGCATGTCCTCGCCGCCGGTCACCACCACGTGGTGCAGCCGCGGGTTGGCCGCCAGCGTTCCCGCGCGTTCGACTTCCGCCTCGCGGCCGCCCACCGCGAGGTCGTTGAAGGTGACCGCGAGGAGGCGCTCGCCGGCGCCCGTGCCGTGGCCCAGGACCGTGCCGGGCATGCCGGGAAGGCCGGCGGCCAGCAGGGCCAGGGTGCCGGAGGCCGGGCCGCCGGACAGGTCGGCGCCGATGCCCGGGACCGGCATACCGCGCGCGGCGCGCCGCTCTGCGGGGCCCATGCCGGGCACCGGACCGGGGTCGATGTCCGGGACGTGCCGGGGCGCCGACAGCCGCGCGCGTACGGCTTCTACGAGTGCGTCCCGTACGGCGTCCACGGCGCTGGCGGGGTCGGCGGAGGGTGCCGCGACCGCGAGCGAGGCGACCTGCTCGTACCCGGCGATCTCGCGCGCCCCGGTGCGCAGGATCAGCGCATGCCCCGGCGGAATGCGCCGTACGCCCTCGTACGGGGTCGAGTCGTGCACCGCGGCCGGTACGTCGGGGGCGGCCAGGAGCGCGGCGAGGTGGCCGTAGTCGAGGTTGGCCTCGATCAGGTCGGCGAGCGGCAGCGCGGCCGTGGCGTAAGCCGTACCGCCTGCCCAGGGGGTGTGGAAGACCGGGCGGGCGCCCGCGAGGTCGCCGCAGACGGTGACCCGGCGGCCGACCTGGACGACGGCGGTGTAGCTGCCGGGCCAGGCGGTCAGATGCCGGAGTGCGCCCCCGCGCGCCGCGAAGAGGCCGAGGCGCAGTTCCTCGTCGGTGGCGCCGCAGGTGCCGAGGACGGCGATGCGGTTCTGGGCGTCCGCCTTGATGACGCGCACCTCGTCGGGGCGCCAGTCGCCGACGGCCCAGAGCGGGTCCGGGTCGCCCCACAGCAGCTGGGAGCCGACCGGGTGGACGGTCTCGCCCTCGTAGCCCGTGGCGCCGGCGGAGCCGATCGTGGCGACACCGGAGGCGGTGCTGCTCCATCCCACCAACCACCGCATCGACGCCTCCACAGGCTGTGGACAACCATGCACGGTATGAACTGGATCCCCATGCTGCCATGAAGGACGCGCTCCGGAGGGGCGGTGGGGCCGCCTTTGATCCCCGGAAGATTTCCCGGAGTTGCCGCAGGGCCGACCACACGCGCGTGCCGCGGAAGAAGCGAACCGCCGTACGACACAAGGTGACTGCGACGCGAATGCGCCCCCCGTACGCTCCCAAAGAACGCCCTTCGCGCCCTCAATTCCCATGGTAGGAGCGTTGAGCGCCCACAGAAGGCGGGGTCGAGTTTCGGCCAAATCGGCGAGGTCGGCGCGGCCGTGCGCACGCTCTGTACATGCTTTGCGCACCACACGCGCGCGTGCTCGAACGCGCACAGTCCGGGAGGCGGGCATCGCCTCCCGGACCGGTCCGCCACCCGCGGGGATGTAGGTGGCGGTGTCCCCCAGCCCACTGGATCCAGTACAGCGGGCCGACCCACGCACAGACCATGGAACCGCTCCCCAGATGGCCGGAGAAGAGCGCACGGACGGGCGCACGGCCACACGGCGGGGGCACGACGCGACAGGCCGTGCACAGTGCGTACATGGGCCGCACTCGCGTACGGACCACAATCCCGCCATCCGGAACAATGCCCCTTAACGCTTGGGATGCGGCGAACTACGCTGGGTTTACGAATGCCGCCTGGTTATGCCAGCGCGGCAGCCGTCTGTGTCGAGGGGTGGCGCATGTCCAGGGAGCAACGCGGGCCGAACGAAAAACTCGGCACCGTTCTCGCCCTCGCGGGAATCAGCAACGCAGGACTCGCGCGTCGCGTCAACGACCTTGGCGCTCAACGCGGGTTGACTCTTCGCTACGACAAGACGTCGGTGGCGCGCTGGGTGTCGAAGGGCATGGTGCCGCAGGGCGCCGCGCCGCACCTCATCGCGGCCGCCATCGGCCAGAAGCTCGGCCGCCCGGTGCCGCTCCACGAGATCGGCCTGGCGGACGCGGATCCCGCGCCCGAAGTGGGCCTCGCCTTCCCCAGGGACGTAGGACAGGCGGTGCGCTCGGCTACGGAGCTGTACCGCCTCGACCTCGCCGGCCGCCGGGCCGGCTCCGGCGGCATCTGGCAGTCGCTGGCCGGATCGTTCGCGGTGAGCGCGTACGCAACACCCGCCTCGCGCTGGCTGATAACCCCCGCCGACAGTTCGGTCGCGCGCGAGGCGAACGCCGCCGAGGCCTCGGGCGCACCGCTCAAAGTCGGCCACAGCGATGTGCAGAAGCTACGGGAGGCCGCCGAGGACGCCAGGCGCTGGGACTCCAAGTACGGGGGCGGCGACTGGCGTTCGTCGATGGTGCCGGAGTGTTTACGGGTGGAGGCGGCACCGCTGCTGCTCGGCGCGTACTCCGACGAGGTCGGACGGGCGCTGTTCGGCGCGAGCGCCGAACTGACGCGGCTCGCCGGGTGGATGGCCTTCGACACGGGACAGCAGGAGGCCGCGCAGCGGTACTACATCCAGGCGCTGCGGCTCGCCCGCGCGGCGGCCGACGTGCCGCTCGGCGGGTATGTCCTGGCGTCGATGTCGTTGCAGGCGACGTACCGCGGGTTCGGCGACGAGGGCGTCGACCTCGCGCAGGCGGCTGTCGAGCGCAACCGGGGACTGGCCACCGCGCGGACCATGAGCTTCTTCCGGCTGGTCGAGGCACGGGCACACGCGCGTGCGAGTGACGCACAGGCCGCGGCGGCCGCGCTGAAGGCCGCGGAGGGGTGGCTTGAGCGGGCACGGGAGGGGGACAACGACCCCTCTTGGCTGGGTTTCTACGGATACGACCGGTTCGCTGCCGATGCCGCCGAGTGCTACCGGGACCTGAAGGCGCCGCGACAGGTGCGGCGGTTCACGGAGCAGGCGCTGTCGAAGCCGACGGAGGAGTTCGTGCGGTCGCACGGGCTGCGGCTGGTCGTTTCGGCTGTCGCCGAACTGGAGTCCGGAAACCTCGACGCGGCGTGCGAGCAGGGCGTGCGGGCCGTGGAGGTCGCCGGGCGGATCTCGTCGGCCCGGACGACCGAGTACGTGAAGGATCTGCTGCACCGGCTGGAGCCGTACGGGGACGAGCCGCGGGTGGTGGAGCTGCGGGAGCGGGCGCGTCCGTTGCTGATGGCTCCGGCGTGAGGGGCGCCTGGGCATCTGCCGAGTTAACGTCGTAGGGCGAGTGCGGGTGCATGGTGGTTGCTCGCGCGGTTCTCCGCGCCCCTGACGGGGCGCCCCACCGACTCTGCGTTTGAAGTGACTGTCAGTGGCGCAGTGCACTATCGACGTGGGAGGTGGTGCAGGGTGTCTGCCGGGGTTGCGTACGACTGCGATGTGCTCGTCGTCGGGGGTGGGATCGTCGGTCTGTCCACGGCGTACGCGATCGGCCGCGCCGCGCCCGGTACCAGGGTCACCGTGCTGGAGAAGGAAGCCGGGGTCGCCCGTCATCAGACCGGGCGGAACAGCGGGGTCATCCACAGCGGGGTCTACTACCGGCCCGGGTCGCTGAAGGCACGGTACGCCGTCAAGGGCGCCGCCGAGATGGTCAAGTTCTGCGCGGAGTACGGCATCGCGCACGCCGTCACCGGCAAGCTGATCGTCGCCACCGAGCGGGCCGAGCTGCCCCGCCTGCACGCGCTCGTGCAGCGCGGCCGGGAGAACGGCATCCCGGTGCGGGAGCTGCGGTCCGCCCAGATCGCGGAGTACGAGCCCGAGGTGCGGGGGCTCGCCGCCATACACGTCGGGACGACCGGTGTGTGCGACTTCGTGGGGGTCGCCCGGCAGCTCGGTGCGGCCTCCGGGGCGGAGATCCGGTACGGCGCCCGGGTCGTCCGGGTGGACCGGCGGCCGGAGCGGGGCGTGGCCGTGCTCACCTCGCGCGGGGATGTCGTACGCGCGCGGGTGCTGGTGAACTGCGCCGGGCTGTACTGCGACGAGCTCGCTCGGCTGACCGGGGACGAGCCGGGGGTGCGGATCGTGCCGTTCCGGGGGGAGTACTACGAGCTGGCGCGACGGGAGCTGGTGCGGGGGCTGGTGTACCCGGTGCCGGATCCGGCGTTCCCGTTCCTCGGGGTGCATCTCACGCGCGGCATCGACGGGGGCGTACACGTCGGGCCCAACGCGGTGCCGGCACTCGCCCGGGAGGGGTACGGATGGGGGGTCGTACGGCCCCGGGAGATCGCCGGGACGCTGGCCTGGCCGGGGGCGTGGGCGCTGGCGCGGCGGCACTGGCGGTACGGGGGCGGGGAGCTGCGGAGGTCGCTCTCCAAGCGGGCGTTCACGAAGGCCGTACGGCGGCTGCTGCCGGCCGTGACGGAGGCGGACCTGGTGCCCGCGGCGGCCGGCGTGCGGGCGCAGGCCGTGCTGCGCGACGGGTCGCTGGTCGACGACTTCCTGATCAAGGAGGGCGCGCGGACGGTGCATGTGCTGAACGCGCCCTCGCCCGCGGCGACGGCCTCGCTGCCGATCGGGAGGGAGGTGGCACGCAGGGCACTGGAGATGCTGGGCTCGGTGTGACCCGGGTCCGACCCCCGCCGCTGCGCCCCGCACTGGCCGTAAAATCGACTCCACTGTGTCTGACTCGCTCAATGCCCCAGAAACTCCCCGGCCCGCCGGGACCGCCCCCGGCGCGGACTCCGCGCACGCTCCCGGTGTGTCCGTCCGGCACACCCGGGCCAAGGGGGAGCCGCGGTTCCCGGACGGGCCCACGGCCGATCCGGCCGGGTCGCACTTCGAGCGGCGGATCCGCAGCTTCCAGCCACGGCGGAGCCGGGTCACCTCAGGGCAGGCGGACGCCCTGCAGCGGCTGTGGCCCAAGTGGGGGCTGGACATCGACGGGCAGCGGATCATCGATCTCGGTGAGCTGTTCGGCAACGGCAATCCCGTCGTCCTGGAGATCGGGTTCGGGATGGGTGAGGCGACCGCGCAGATGGCCGCCGATGACCCGGACACCAACATCCTCGCCGTCGACGTGCACACGCCGGGGCAGGGAAATCTGCTCAACCTCGCCGACCAGAACGGGCTGTCCCACGTCCGTGTCGGCAACGGCGACGCGATCATCCTGCTGCGGGAGATGCTCACACCCGACTCGCTCGACGGGCTGCGGGTGTACTTCCCGGACCCCTGGCCCAAGAAGCGGCACCACAAGCGGCGGCTGATCCAGCCCGAGTTCCTGGATCTCGTCGCGACCCGGCTGAAGCCGGGGGCGATCGTGCACTGCGCGACGGACTGGGAGCCGTACGCCGAACAGATGCTGGAAGTGCTCGACGCGCACCCGGAGTTCGAGAACACACAGGCGGAGGGCGGTTTCGCGGCACGTCCCGCATACCGGCCGCTGACCCGTTTCGAGGGTCAGGGACTGGACAAGGGACATGTGGTGAACGATCTGCTCTTCCGTCGCGTACAGCATCCGGTGCGGCAGGGCGAACCGCACCGACAGGAGTCACCTCGTTAGGGTCGATGCCGTGGCCACCTCCCCGCCGCCGTACCCGTCGTATCCCCCGGACCCCGCCGGTGACGGGCTGCGGCATCCCCGCTGGTGGCAGCGGCGCTGGGTGCGGTATGGGGCGCTGAGCACGCTGCTCGCTCTCTCCGGCCTGGTCATCCTCGCGCTGGTGCGGGAGCAGACGGGCACGGAGGGCTTCCTCGTCGGGCTCGGGCTCGCCGTACTGCCCGTGCCGCTGCTCATAGCCGCGTTCCGCTGGCTGGACCGGGTCCAGCCCGGGCCCTGGCGGAACCTGCTGTTCGCCTTCGCCTGGGGGGCGTGCGCGGCCGCGCTGATAGCCATCGTCGCCAACAGCTTCGCGACGCGCTGGATAGCGACGGCGACCGCGGATCCGAGCAGCGCCGACACCCTCGGAGCGACCGTGATAGCGCCGGTCGTCGAGGAGTGCGCCAAGGCCGCGGCCGTGCTGCTCGTCTTCCTGTTCCGCAGAAGGGACTTCACCGGGATCGTCGACGGGGTGGTGATAGCCGGGATCACCGCCACCGGGTTCGCGTTCACCGAGAACATCCTCTACCTCGGTACGGCCTTCGGGACCGACCAGCTGACCGGCGGCAGCGGGATCGCCTCCGTCACCGCCGCGACGTTCTTCGTGCGCATCGTCATGTCCCCCTTCGCGCACCCCCTGTTCACCGTCCTCACCGGCATCGGTTTCGGCATCGCCGCGTTCTCCGGGGAACGGCAGCGGGTGCGGCGTGTGCTGGTGCCGCTCGCCGGGCTGCTGCTCGCGATGAGCGTGCACGCGTTCTGGAACGGCTCCTCGACCTTCGGGCAGCACGGGTTCTTCGCCGTGTACGGAATGTTCATGGTGCCGGCGTTCGGGCTGCTGACCTGGCTGGCGATCTGGACCCGGCAGCGGGAGCTGCGGATCGTGCGGGAGGAGTTGCCGGCGTACGTCTACGCCGGCTGGCTTGGGGCGTCCGAGCCGTTCGTGCTGGGGTCGATGCGGGCGCGGCAGATGGCCCGGGAGTACGCCGCGTACCACTTCGGCAAGCCGGCGGGGAAGGCGGTCGCCGCGTACGAGGGGTACGCGACGACGCTGGCGCTGCTGCGCCGCCGGGGGCAGCGGGGGCGGGCGGGGGCCGACTTCGTGGTGCGGGAACGGGAGCTGCTGACGGAGCTGTGGAGCCGACGGGAGCTTGTGCGGCCGGCGCTGGAGTACGCGGCACGGACGGCCGCGCCGGGCGGCTGGCCGGGATACGGCGGCCATGCGCCGTCGGCCTACGGGGCGCCGGGCTGGTACGGGGCGGCGGTGCCGTATCCCTCGTACAACCCGTACCGGAGCTAGCCGTGGGGTTGTGGAGAGTTCGGCACCGCCGGGATGCGCCGCTGAAGGACAGCCGGCGGATCATCAGGCCGATGCGGCCGTCAGCTTCGTCAGTTCCTCCTCCGTCAGCTCCAGGTCGGCCACGCCCAGCAGGGCCGGGAGTTGTTCGAGGGTGCGGGCCGAGGCGATCGGCGCCGTGATGGTGGGCTGGGCCGCCAGCCAGGCCAGGGCGACCGTGGGGACCGGGGCCGTGTGGGCCTCGGCGATCTCGTCCAGGGCGGCGAGGACCTTCTGGCCGCGCTCGGACTCCAGGTACTGGGCGGCGCTGCCCGCGCGGGCGCTGTCGACCGTCGTGCCGGGACGGTACTTGCCGGTGAGGAAGCCGGCGGCCAGCGAGAAGTACGGGACCGCCGCGAGACCGGTGCGGGAGGCCAGGTCCTGGAGGGGGCCCTCGTAGGTGTCGCGGGAGACCAGGTTGTAGTGGGGCTGGAGGGCGACATACCGGGCGAGGCCCTCGCGGTCGGAGAAGTCCAGGGACTCCTGGAGGCGCTCGGCGGTGATGTTGGACGCGGCGATGTGGCGGACCTTGCCCGCCTGCACCAGTTCGTCCAGAGCGCCGATGATCTCCTCGACCGGGATCTCGGGCTTGTCGAAGTGCGTGTAGTAGAGGTCGATGTAGTCGGTGCCGAGGCGGCGCAGGGACGCGTCGGCGGCGGCCTTGATGTTGGCGGCCGACAGGCCCTGGTACTCGGGGTGCTGGCTGACCTTCGTCGCGATCACGACGTCGTCGCGGTTGCCGCGCGCCTTGACCCACCGGCCGATGACGGTCTCGGACTCGCCGCCCTTGTGGCCCTCGATCCAGGCCGAGTACGAGTCGGCGGTGTCCACGAAGTTGCCGCCCGCGGCGGTGTACGCGTCGAGGACGGCGAAGGAGGCGGCCTCGTCGGCGGTCCAGCCGAAGACGTTGCCGCCGAGGCAGAGCGGAAAGACCTCCAGGTCGGAGGCGCCGAGCTTGCGGAGGGAGCGGGAAGCGGAAGAAGCGATCATGTCTCAGTTCAACACCGGCTGCCTGCGGACCCATGCCGTCGCAATGCGAAATTCTCGTAAAAGCGGAAGACCTCCGGAGCTCCCGCGGGCGCACCGGACCGGCAGCCCTGACGTCGGGGGGTTGTCGTCAGGGCCGCCGGGGATCAGTGGGGACGGTCAGGGGGTGAGGCCCTTGCCGCGCAGCCAGGTCATCGGGTCGATGCCGGTGGCCTGGGCGCCGGGGTGGACCTCCAGGTGGAGGTGCGGGCCGGTGACGTTGCCGGTGGCGCCCACACGGCCGATGACATCACCGGTGGAGACCTTCTGGCCGGTCTTGACGCCGATCGAGGACTGGTGGCAGAACCACAACTCGGTGCCGTCGTCGAGGGTGATGATCGTGCGGTAGCCGTACGAGCCCGCCCAGCCGGCCTCCGTGACGGTGCCGCTGTGGACGGCCTTGATCAGCGTGCCGGTGGGGGCGGCGAAGTCGAGGCCGGTGTGGTAGCCGGAGGCCCACATGGAGCCGGCCTGGCCGAAGGTTCCGGTGATCGTGTACGAGACGACCGGCAGCGCGTACTGCTTGGCCAGCGCGGCGAGCCGCTCCTGCTCGGCCTTCTGCTTCTCGGCGGCCTGCGCCTTCTCCTTGGCGTCGGCGGCCTTGGCGGCCGCCGCCTTCTCCGCCTCGGCCTCCGCGTCGGAGACCGCCTTGTCGGCGGCGGCCACGGCCTTGGCGGTGGCCTTGGTGTCGATCTGGGTCTGCTGCTGCTCGGCCTGGGCGATGATCCGGTGGCGCAGCGCCTCACCCGCGTCGGAGGAGGAAGAGGACGAGCCCGCGTCGGTGGCGGTCGTCGTGGTGACGCTGCTGAGCGTGGTCTGGGTGGCCTTGTGGCCACTGTCCTCGCCGAGCAGGGTGCCGACGGAGGGCAGGTCGGGCATGGAGATGGAGACCGGCGGCTTGCCGGTGTTGGCGCTGGCCATGCCGCCCGCGCCGACGGCGGCTATGACGCCGACGCCGAGAACCGTGGAGCTGCGGGCGAGCCCGCCGCCGCGCTGCTTGGCGACCCGGTGCCGGCCGCGTACCGGGGCGAGGGACTCCTCGGTGGGGTTCCACTCCTCCCAGGGGCCCTCGTCGGAGCCGTAGCCGTCGTAGCCGTAGGCCTCGGGTTGACGCTGGCTGGGTACGAACGGGGCTGTCGGGGCAGGCCGGTTGGACGCCACGCGGGCGCACTCCTTTCCTTCCGCTGCCTACCGGGTTAGCTGACGGGTTCGGAGCGGGAAGGTCTCCTACGCGCGTATACCGGCCGTTCTACGGCGGCAGCCGTGCGATTCACCCCAAGGTGGTGGTTCCCCGGTTCCCTTGCGGGATTCGGCGCGTGCGCACGGAGCCGTCTCGGGTGACGGCTGGGACGACCGCGCTGCGTTATCGAACGTTAATAGACCCGGCTGGCAGATTCCAAGCGGTTCGTCTTGATCGTTAAGCTTTCAAAGCACGGACTTACCTGCCACGACCGGTCAAAGTCGGTCAAGTTGACCAAGCGTTCTGGTCACCTCAGGAGTCACACGCGTTTTGATGGTGACTCAGACGTTATGCGTAGCGCGCTCGTCCGGACACCGAACGTGACAACGCTCAGGGCCGGCGTACGGCGAGCAGCGCCATGTCGTCGGTCATACCGCCGCCGGTGTGCCGGCGCACCTCGGCCGCGAGCCGGGCCAGCAGCATGCCGGGGGTGGTGACGGTGCGGCCGGCCAGCCGCCGCTCGGGGTCGTAGAACCGGCCGTGCGCGTCCCGTGCCTCGGAGAGGCCGTCGGTGTACAGCAGCAGCGTGGCCCCGCTCGGGAACGCGTGCTCGACGGCCCGGTCGGGCCATGCCCCCAACTCGCCCATTCCCAGCGGCAGCGCGGCCTCCGGCACCCCTACCTGGCGCACCTGGCCGTCGGCGTGCAGCAGCAGGGGCGGCGGATGCCCGCGGTTGACGACCCGGACCGTGCCGTCGCCGCGCGGGAGTTCGGCGAGTACGGCGGTGGTGAACCCCTCGAACGCGTCCACACCGCCGCGCCGGACGCCCTCGCGGGCCAGCGCCCGCTCCAGCCGCCCCGCCACCGCCTCCAGCGTGGCCTCCTGCTCGGCGGCCTCCCGGAACGCGCCGATGACCACGGCGACGGCGGCGACCGCGCCCATGCCCTTGCCCCGGACGTCGCCGACGACCAGTCGTACGCCGTAGGGGGTGTCCTGGACGGCATACAGGTCGCCGCCGATGAAGGTGCCCTCCTGGGCCGCTTCGTAGCGGGCGGCGATCTCGAAGCCGCCGATCCGCTCGGCGGGCTCGGGCAGGACGGCCCGCTGGGCGGCCTCGGCGATCTCGCGGGCGGAGGCGAGGCGCCGATCGCCGATGCGGACGACCTGGTTGATGCCTGCGGCGAGGGCGGCGACGGTGGCCACCGTGAGGAGCTCGGTGATCGTGCTGACGTCGGGGCGGAAGGTGTAGCGGGCGTGCACCGTGTAGACGGCGAGGAAGGACGCGAGGCCGGTCAGGACGGTGGTGCGGAGCGAGGAGAGGGGCGCGGCGATCAGCGGAGCGGCGGTGAAGAAGGGGACAGCCGTGAAGCCCCTCGGGGTGAGGAGGTCGTAGACGACACCGGCGAAGATCAGCAGGGCGGGCAGGTAACGGGCCAGGGTGCGGGCGGCTACGAACCCGTCCTCCTGCCCCTTTCCAGGGCCCACGGTACCCACGGTACGACTCCCCATATGTCCCCTGTGTCCAATGTGTGTCCGTCCAGGTTTGCGGGCGTCAGCCGGGCGGGCGAGTGGTGTGGGCCGGGCGGATGAGTACGGAAGAGTGTGATGAGGAACACGTGCCGGGATATGACTCAGGGCCGGAATCCTCGATCTCGGATTCCGGCCCTGGTCTTTCAGTAGCGGGGACAGGATTTGAACCTGCGACCTCTGGGTTATGAGCCCAGCGAGCTACCGAGCTGCTCCACCCCGCGTCGTTGAAACCAGCATACGCCATCAGAAGAGTGCGAGTCACACGGGTTAAGGCGAGGTCAGGTCAGCAGGTGCGCGTTCGGGGTCTTCGCCAGGTCCTCGTACTCGCCCAGCACCAGCACCGCCACCCCCGCCTCCCGCAGCATCCCCGTCCCGTCGGCCGCCGCGACGAACGTGTCCGGCTCACGCCACGCCGTCACCACCCGCCGTGCGCCCGCCCTGAGGATCAGCTCGGCGCAGGGGTGCGGCCGGGAGGCGCGGTGGGTGCAGGGTTCCAGGCTGGTGTAGACCGTGGCCGTGGCCAGCCGGGGGTCGGCGGGCGGGAGCTTGGCCAGGGCCGCCTCCTCCGCGTGGACGACGGGGTCGCCGGCTTCCCGGGAGTGGCCGCGGGCCAGTTCCGTGCCGTCGGCCGCGACGACCACCGCGCCGACGCTGAACGCGGTCCGGGAGGGCGGGCACTCGGCCGCCAGCTCGCAGGCGAGCCGCAGCCAGTGGCGGTCCGCGGCGGACGCCGACGCACCCGTGCCGGGGGCCGTGGGCTCGTACCGCGCCAGGACGACGTCCTCGATACGGCGGCTCTCCAGGAGCCGCAGCCGCCCGGCCTGGTACCCGCCCGGGCCGAACAGGCGCGGTGCCTTCGGGTCGCCGACGAAGAGCGGGGCCAGGACCAGCTGGAGCTCGTCGGCCAGGCCCTGCTGGAGGAGCTGGGTGTGGACGGTGCCACCGCCCTCGACCATCAGGCGGTCGACCCCTCGCGCCTCGTGCAGGTCCTTCAGCAGCGCGGGCCAGTCGAGGCCGGCGCCGAGGGAGACCACGTCCGCGGCGATGCCGAGGCCGCGGACCCGCTCCGCGCCGGTCTCCGTGGTGTAGACGACCTTCTCGCCGCCCGTGTGCCAGAACTTCGCGTCCGGATCGAGGTCGCCGGTCGCGGTGACCGTGACCTTGAGGGGGTACTCGGCCTTGCCGGCGGCGACCCGGGCCGCGCGCCGCCCGGGGTCGTTGACCAGGAGCCGCGGGTTGTCCGCGCGGATCGTGCCGGCGCCGATCAGGATCGCGTCGACGGAGGCCCGTACCTCGTCGACACGGTCGAAGTCGGCCGGGGACGACAGCAGCAGCCGGTCGGGGCCGGTGTCGTCGAGGTAGCCGTCGAGGGAGACGGCGGCGGACAGCAGGACGTAGGGGTAAGGCATCGGACGCGCTCACTCTCGGCGGCGGGCTGTGCACTGGACGCTTGGTTAAAGTTTGAAACAAAACTATACTGGTCGTATGAAGACTCGCTGGCTCACTCCGAAGGAGCAGCGCGCCTGGCGCGCGTACATCGCGGCGACGCACCTCCTGGAGGACGCGATCGACCGGCAGCTCCAGCAGGACGCCGGCATGCCGCATCTGTACTACTCGATCCTCGCCAACCTCTCCGACGCACCGGAGCGCAAGCTGCGCATGACCGATCTCGCGGAGAAGTCGAAGATCACCCGGAGCCGGCTGACGTACGCCGTGACCCGGCTGGAGAAGGACGGGCTGGTCCGGCGCGAGGACTGCCCGTGGGACAAGCGCAGCAGCTTCGCGCTGCTGACCGACGAGGGCATGGCGGTGCTGGAGCGCACGGCGCCGGGGCATGTGGAGACGGTACGGGCGGCGGTGTTCGACCATCTCTCCGCGGAGCAGGTGGAGCAGCTGGAAGAGATCAGCTCGGTGATCACGCGGGCCCTGGAGGGTGACGCGACGACTCCGCGGCCGACGTCCGACGAGGTTCCGTGGCGGCGGCGATCGTCTCCCTGTTCCGGGTCGTGAACCCCGGTTTCCCGAAACCGCACGGAAATCTGTTGCTTCAAATTTAAAGCAGGGGGTAGGGTTCCAGCTGTGGATCTGCTTCAAATCTGAAGCACAACCCGCGCCGTCCCGTAGGGACAGCCGTCCCGCACCCGGACACAGGAGACCCGATGCCCGACTTCCCCGTCGCCACCCAGCGCGCCCGTGTCCGGGTACCGCTGCGCTTCACCGACGGCTACAGCGTCAACGCCGAACTCGTCACTTTCCATGGCCTCACCGACGGCCAGGAACATGTGGCCGTCGTCCTCGGCGACCCCGCACCCGGCACGCTCCCGCTGGTCCGGCTGCACTCCGAGTGCCTGACCGGCGACGTCTTCGGCTCGGCCCGCTGCGACTGCGGACCCCAGCTGCGCGAGGCCGTCGAGCGCATCGCGGAGCGCGGTGGCGTCCTGCTCTACCTCCGCCAGGAGGGACGCGGCATCGGCCTGTACAACAAGCTCGACGCCTACGCCCTCCAGGACCAGGGCCTCGACACCTACGAGGCGAACGCCGCCCTCGGCCTCCCCGAGGACGCCCGCGACTACACGGCCGCCGCCCAGATGCTGTCCGCTCTCGGCATCGCCGACCTGGACCTGCTCTCCAACAACCCCGACAAGGCCGAGCAGTTGCGCGGCCTCGGCGTCACCGTCCGCGACCGTGTCCCGACCGGCGTCTTCCGCACCGTTCACAACGTCCGCTACCTGCGCGCGAAGGTCCTGCACACCCAGCACACGCTCCCGCTGACCGAGTTGACGGAACTCAACGCCGGCTGAGGCCCGGCCTGCTCGGTGAGCCACCGGCAGCACGTGGCCGGCGGATCAGGAGAGCCAGTCGGTGCAGCGGTGGGGGCGAGGTGGGCGTTCTTGTCGGTGAGGACGTCGCCCTTGAGCACGGCGAACATGCCAGCGGTGGGGTCGGTGACGACCGGGCGGTTGTGGCCCTTGTGGGACAGGGTGATCCGGCCGAGCTCGTCCAGGGTGAAGGTGTCGGGGCGTCAGAGACCGTCGACGAACGTGACCGTCTCGCCGAGCGGCGCCCGGCCTGTGCGGGCGTATTCCACCGTGATGTCCTCGTACCCGATCGACATGCCGCAGAAGAGGACGAGCTCGTCCGGGGGTGACACGACCTCCGCGACGGTCCTGTGGAACTTGGCCCAGGCCATCTGCGGACAGCTGTTCAGCCCTTCGTTGCGCAACAGCAGCATGACGGTCTGCAGATACATGCCGACGTCGGACCACTGGGGGCGGCCCAGGTCGCGGTCGATGTAGCAGAACAGGGCGGCGGGCGCGCCGAAACACTGCCAGTTCGCGGAGGCGGCCCTCTGACGGGCCTCGAGGTCCTCGCGCGGGATACCGAGTGCGCCGTAGCGCTGCTCACCGAAGGCGGACCGGCGCTCGCGGTAGGGCGACTTCAGCACGGGCGGGTACTGCAGGTACTCCGGCTCGTCCCAGGGGTCGCCCGCGGCCAGGCGCGCGCCGGCGCGCTTCTTGATCTCGGCCAGTGGCGCGCCGGTCACCACGTACACGTGCCACGGCTGGAGGTTCGATCCGGACGGCGCCCAGGCCGCGGCGGACAGAACACGCTCCAGCGTCTCCCTCGGGACGGGGCGGTCGGTGAACCCGCGCACCGCCCGTCGGCTCGTGACCGCCTCGTAGACGTCCATGATCACCTTTCTCCACCCGCCGAATAGGTCCACCTGAACAGGTCTACCTTCGATTCACTTACGACAGTATCATTCGATACAGTCTCGTGTGAAAGCATCTCGGTGACCCTCGGCCCATGGCTCCCTGCCTCGGGCACCGCACTTTGGAGACCTCCATGGCCACGCTGCTCCACAGCTGCACGCGGACGGCGAACGCGGCGGACTGCTCCGGGGTGCGCTGGGTGGGGACGGCGTACCCGGGGGAGCAGGCGTCGGCGGTGATGTGCAGGACGGGGTCGGCGGCGAGGTCGCGGTAGATCACCGTGCCCTCCGGGTGCTGCTCCTCCCATGTCCTGCGGAAGGCGGCCGTGACGGAACGGGACGACGATGCCTCGCCGGGGAAGACGGACAAGTCGAATCGATCCCCTCGACCCTCAAGGCCTGGCTGGACAGCGTGCTCCTGCTCGGCCGCACGGCCGGGGAGACCCCCTCCGCCCAGGGCACCCCGGCCGTCGTCCTCGCCAGCCGCGGCGGCTCCTACGCGCCGGGCACCCCGCGCGAGGGCTACGAGTTCGTGCAGAACTACCTGGAGGCCGTCCTCAGAGGCACCCCGCCTCGTAGAGAGGGACCAGTTCGGACATGGCCGGGCTGCGGGCGGCCATGGTGAGTTCCGGGACGATGAAGTCGAGGTCCAGGCCGACGGCAACGGGGGCGTGGGCGCGCCTACGCCTCGTCGTCCGCGGGATGGGCAAGGCGGGTCAGCAGATCCCTCAGCTGCTCGGCCTCGCCAGAACCCAGTTCGGCAGCAAGACGTTCAGCCAGCGGCTCCGCCGCCACATGGGCGGCGTCGAAGAGTTCCAGTCCCTGAGGCGTGATCTCCACCGCCCGCACCCGCCGGTCCCCCGGAACGGCCTTGCGTACGGCCAGGCCCTTCCGCTCCAGGTCGTCCACGACCCGCATGATTCCGGCCTTGTCCGACCCCGTCGCCGCCGCGAGATCCCGCTGCACCGTGGGGCCGCGGTTGACGAGCACGATCAGCACCGCCAGATGCCGCAGCTCGATACCGAGCGGCCGAAGCGCCTCCCCCATCACCGCGGCCGCGTGCCAGTGCGCCCGGCGCAGGAGCAGGCCGAGAGCGAACGGTGAGGTATCACCCGGGCGGTCCGTCGCGCGCGAGGCAGCGGTTTGGTCAGGAACGTCGGCGGCCATGAGGCCAGACTACTACTTCAATCGATACGGTATCGTTTGAAACTAAATCCGGCCGTAGTCACGCCGAGGCCGGCGGGTGATGCCGGAGGACAGTGGGGGGTCAGCCGCACCACTCCACCATGAGCAGCGTCGCGTCATCCGTGGTGTGTCCGCCCCGCGCCCGCTTGAGCGTGTGGGACAGGGAGCGCGTCACCGCCCGGATCCCTCGGCCGGTTCGTTCCAGTTGGTTCACACAGTCGATCAGCTGGTCCTCCCCGAACTCCTCCCCGCCGGTCCTGTGCTCCTCGATCAGTCCATCGGTGAAGCACAGGACGCGATCCCCGCGTTCCAGCACCAGCTCGCTGATCCGTGGCTCCGAACCACCCAGGCCAACCGGCAGGGTCGTCGGGGCAACCAGCCGGCCCGCGACGCGGTGGTCACGGACGAGGATCGGCGCCGGGTGCCCTGCGTTGACCCACTGGACGTGTCCTGTCGTCGTGTCCAGCTGCATCATCTGCGCGGTGACGAAGTGCTCGGGACCGAACTGCTCCGCCACAGCGCGGTCCATGAAGTCGTAGATCACCGACAGCCCGGTGCCGGCGCGGCGGGCGTGGCGGTAGGCGCCGATGGCCACGGTGGCAATCGTGGCTGCGTCCAGGCCGTGCCCCATCGCGTCGATCATGACCACGTGGAGGACGTCCCCGTTGAGCGCGTAGTCGAAGCTGTCACCCGCCACGTCATAGGCGGGTTCCAGGATCCCGGCAACGGCGACCCGAGGCATGATCATCGCCAGCGGTGGGAGCAGGGACCACTGGATCTCCGCGGCGACGCTCATCGGTTCACCGCGTCGAACACGGAAGAACAGGTCGGAGTAGCCGTGCTTGGTCACGAGCAGGTCGGCCACCAGGCCGGAGAGCCTGCGCAGCAGGCGGCGGTCGTCGTCATCGACACAGTCCAGCGTCACCGTCATGACCCCAACCTGGTCTCCACCGTCCAGCAGCGGCAGGTGGACCCGTACACCGTCGTAGTCGGACACCTCGACGGGGACCGCGTCGAGGAAGCAGCGGCCCGCCTGGGAGTCGTCGATCAGCTGCGGCTTGCCGTCCGTGAGGCCCTCGCCGGGCAGCGGTACGAGCAGCAACTGCCCGTAGTCCTGCAGCAGCACCTGCGGACGGCGGCCCCCCAACCGCTCCACCACGTCGGCGACCAGCGGCCCGATCAGATGGGGAGGGAGCTCGTGCGCGCGGTCGAGAACCGCTCCCAGCAGCGCTTCCGCGAAGCTCTCGGAGCGGTCCAAGCGCCCTGCGGACGTCATCCGGTCACCCGCCATGGTCCGCGCGTATCGGTTACGGCGGGGGGAGACGACGACGGGACTGTCGGCGTCATCGCTCCACCGGGAGGTCGTTGTCGACCGGACCGGCCGGCCGGTCACACGGGCCCGACGTCGCCGGTCCTCTCACTGGAGTCCGTGTCCGGCTTCTGCCTCCCAAGCAGCTTCTCCCTCGACACCGTCCTCGGCGAGCGCCGGCATGCGCCGGGCCGGCAGCAGGTTCTCGGGACCGGCGGCGGTCAGCAGCCGGGCGGCCGCCGCGACCGGCACGTGGGGCGGGATGACGAGCAGTTCCCAGCGTCCCGGGGTTCCGCGGTCCGGGGTGATGGCATGCGCTTCGGCGGCAAGGGCGGTCCGGGCCACCTCGACCACGTGGCCGGGCGCCGTCACCGTCCGCGGGGCATCGGCCCGGGACGCGGTGCCCACGCTGACCCGGGTGACCGTGCCGGCACCCGGCTCCAAGGGGCCGGCCAGCGCGGGCACAACGCGGCCACCAGGAACCGTCCAGCGGGCCGTGGCTGACATCCGGTGTGAGGTGCAGCCGAGGCAAGGGCATCCAGCAGGTCTGTGCGTCGTCTGGGGACGTACCGTCGGTGGGCCTTGTGATGGCGTCCATCGTGCGTTCCCGTCCCGGGCGGCCGACGACTGCCCACGTCTGGCACTCGACGGGGACGGCGCTGACGTGGTCATACGCCCGAAAAGCACTCGGTAACGTCAGCGTACTCCCGGCCGTGACAGGCGGCGCGAGGTGCCGAGCCGGAAGCTGTACCGGCCGGGACAGCCGAATCCCGCTTCCCGCCCGCGCATCGGATGCCCGCACCAGACGTCTCGATCACCGGCCTGCTGGGGATGGTCCTGCGCGAGGGAGGATCAGCACGCAGGAGGCGGCAGGGCCGAGCAGCGCCGACGACCTGCCTTCCCGTCGGAGAGGGGGACGTCTGCATCTCACGCTCGTGCGGCTGGGAGCGCAGCCTCACCAGGACGGCCCGGCCCGGCGAATCGGCGGGTCGCTTGTCATCCTGCGAACCAGCCCCCTACCTGCGGCACTCCGCCGGTAGGGGGCTCGTCGTCGTGGTCGTCGACCGGCGGCAGGGCCGCCGGCCGGGCGATCAGAAGGAGAGGGTGACGCCGACCTGGTGGTACTGACCGAGGGCGCCCATGGCGACGTCCGTGACCGCGTCGAGCTGAGCCAGGACGTCCGAGCTGGTGATCGCGGTCGGACCGGCGACGATGCCGACCTGCGGGCTCAGGCCGCCGGAGACGGTGTCGAGCTCGGCGTCGGAGATCTCAAGGGTCTGAACCTGGGGAGCGGAGTTCATGAGGAGACTGCCCTTCACATGGATGTTTCGGGGGAGCGGATCCGCTGGGGACAAACGACGGACCGCGACCGCAGGCGTACGCCATCCGTTTCCGGATGCCATCGCGCGAAGCCTGCGGCGCGAGGGATCAAATCACGGAGTGCTGCGGGCATCCAGTCGATCGGTGCCCGCCGCAGGGCAGTTGAACGCTCCGGCTACTCATCCGTGCCGTTGTGCACACCGATTGCGGGCAGCTTCTCCACACGAGGCGCGGCACAGCACGCTGACAGGTATTGACGCAGCGGATCCGTGCACGGCAACTCCGCCCCAACAGAGCCATTGGCGTCGCAGTTGCGCATTCGCTGTGCAGATTCGGTCGCCGGCACTCGGGCAGGTGCCTCGGCCACGGCCGAGAACTTGGGGAGTGCGACCGGCCGCGATCGCGCCGCAGGCGAGCGACGGCGGAGCGGGGCGCGTCCAGCGGAGCGCTCAGCCGGCGCCGACGGTCTTCATCAGGCGGTGGAGGTCGTGGGCGGCCTCGGCGGTGGCGAGTGTCGCGGCGGTCAGAACGGCCGCGGTTGCCGCGGTGAGGGCCGGGTGACGTCCCAGCGGCGGCGCGAGGAGCGCGGCCACGCGGCGGGGGACCGGGCCGGCGCCGGATCGACCACGCCGGCCCAGGATGCCGAGGGCGGCACCCGCGGTGCGGGCGAAGACCG
The DNA here is from genome assembly GCF_040629895.1 of Streptomyces sp. NPDC005866. Lineage (NCBI taxonomy): Bacteria > Bacillati > Actinomycetota > Actinomycetes > Kitasatosporales > Streptomycetaceae > Streptomyces > Streptomyces sp. NPDC005866. The sequence continues at coordinate 127,309 of NZ_JBEXWP010000022.1, read as the reverse complement.
GGGTGCGGTGGGCGGCGAGGGCGGCCTTGCCGACGGTGCGGGCGACCCTCTTGCGGTCACCGGTCGAGGCGGCCGCGTTCTCGTCGGCCCAGCGTTCGATGGTGTAGGTGACGGCGGTGGCGAGGGGGCGCAGCAGGGGGTTGGCGGCTGCGCCGAGCTGGGCGAGGGCGACGAAGGCGTAGTGGTGGGCGGTCAGGTGGGCACGCTCGTGGGCGAGCAGGACGTCGTGCTCGGTCTCGTCCAGCGTGTGCAGCATGCCGGTGGAGACGACGACCCGGCCGGGCAGTCCGGGGATGGCGTAGGCGTCCGGGGCGTCGTCGTCGACGACGACCAGGCCGTCGCGCGCGGGCATGCAGGCGGCCTCCCATGCGGCGGCGGCCAGTGAGCGGGCGCGTCGCCACAGCATCCGGGCGGCCATGAGCACGGCGCCGCCGAGCAGCAGTCCGGCCACCAGCGAAACGGACAGCGCCGCGGGGTCGTCGTGCTGCGCGGTGTGTGCCGACCAGTGGCCCAGGCTGGCGAGTTGGGGGATGCGGATCAGACCCGCCGCGGCCAGCAGGCCAAGGGAGATCGTGCTCGCCGTGCCCAGGACCAGGGCCGAGGCGGTGAGCAGCCAGGTGGCGAGGCGGGGTTCGCAGCGTTCGGCCAGCGGGCGGGCGCCGAGCGGGGCGATGAGCGAGAGCAGCAGCGGCAGGTAGACGGCGACGTGCATCCGAGCGGCCCCTTTCCTACTGGCCGGGGTGTGGGTCGGGGTCCAGCAGTTGGCGCAGCAGCTCGGCGTCCGCGTCGGACAGGCCGTCGGCGAAGCGGGCGAGGACGGCCTCGCGATCGGGCCGCTCCTCCAGGACGGTGCGCATACGCCGGGCGGCGAAGCCGGCCTCGTCGGTGACGGGGGCGTAGGCGTAGGCCCGGCCGCGGGGGGTGCGGGTGAGCAGCCCCTTGGTGTGCATGCGGGTGAGGATCGTCACCACGCTGCTGTACGACAGGTCGTCGCCGAGCCGCTCGGCGACCTCCCCGGGGGTCAGCGCGCCGTCGGCCCGCTGCAGCAGACCGAGAATCTCGGCTTCACGCACGCCGTTGGCCCGCTTGGGGCCGCGTCCCTGTGTGTGGGCGTCCATGGGTTTGTCGTTCTCCCGCCCGTCTTCTACAGTCGTGTAGAACTTCTACGACCGTGTAAATGCTGTCGTCGTCCGAGTCTGCCATGCGCCCGGGCCCGAGGACAGCAGAGGCAGGAATGGATTCCCGCCGACGATCCCGGCCGCCGCGCATGGGCCGAGCCGGCGTTCCGCCGGCCACCGGCACCTTTCATCCCACCCACCGCAGAAAAGGATCCCGATGAGCGCCATCAGCCTCGGTCAGGCCGTCGTCCTCGGAATTGTCGAGGGGGTGACCGAGTTCCTGCCCGTGTCCTCCACCGGGCATCTGAAGATCACCGAGGGGCTGATGGGCATCCCGGTCAACGACACCTCCGTGGTCGGCTTCACCGCCGTCATCCAGGTCGGCGCCATCGCCGCCGTGCTCTGCTACTTCTTCAAGGACATCGTGCGGATCGTCTCCGCCTGGGGCCGCGGCATCGTCAACCGCGAGGAGCGGTACCACCACGACTACAAGTTCGCCTGGTGGGTCGTATACGCCACCATCCCGATCGTGGTGGTCGGCCTGGCCGCCAAGAAGCTGGTCGAGGGGCCGCTGGGCTCGCTGTGGGTGGTGGCCGGATCGCTCATCGTCGGCTCCGGTGTGATGTGGGTGGCCGACCAGATGGGCCGGCACAAGCGCGGCGAGGACGACACCACGCTCAAGGACGCGATGCTGGTGGGCAGTTCACAGATCCTCGCCCTGCTGTTCCCGGGCTTCTCCCGCTCCGGCGCCACGATGTCCACCGCGCTGATCCTGGACCTGGACCGGGTGGCGGCCACGCGCCTGTCGTTCTTCCTCGGCATCCCCGCCCTGACCGGCGCCGGCCTGTACGAGCTGAAGGATGCCGTGGGTGCCGGGGTCGGTGCCGTACCGCTGGCCGTGGGCACGGCCGTCTCCTTCGTGGTCGCCTACGCCTCCATCGCCTGGCTGCTGAAGTTCGTGGCGCGGCACTCCTTCAACGCCTTCGTGATCTACCGCATCGTCATCGGCGTGGCGCTGCTCGGTCTGCTGACCACCGGGGTGCTCAACGCCTGACCCCGTCGAACAGGGAAACGGTGATCCGCTGGATCGTCCTCGCGATCAAGCTCCCCGCGGAGCCCTCGCGGCACGGGGCGCGGCCTGGCGGGAGCTGCGCCGGGTCGGTGCGCTCTCGCTGGGCCAGGGCGTGTGGGCCGTACGGGACGTTCCCGGCCTCGCGGACGGCATCGCTCGCGCGCCGGAGCTGGCGGAAGCAGCCGAGGGCCAGGTCGTGACCCTCTACGCGGCCGGGCGGGGTCCCGAGGACGCCGCCCGTTTCCAGTGGCGCCCGCCCGCGGGATGGGGCCGCTGTAGGCTGCCGGGTTCACCACGGCCTTCGGTACGCACGGCATCGCCGCCAACCTCGGCGGCCACTCCGACGCCCTGGCCGCCGCCACCCCGGCCACCCACCCCGGCCGAGCGTCTCGGCCAGACTGATCCGGCCAACCAGGCCGCCGACCCACCGACCTTACTTCTACAACATGTATTAGATTTGGCTGACGGTTGCCTTCCCCGGCACCACCTCCACCCCGCCCGGTAGCCTCGGTTCCAGAGGTGACCCAGATGACCGCACCTCCCTTGCCCGGCGTGTTCGCCGCCCTCGCCCCACTCCTTGACCATTGGGGTTACGCGGCGGTCGGCGGCCTGCTCTTCCTGGAGGACTTCGGCGTGCCGGTCCCCGGGGAGACGGTGCTGATCGCCGCCGCCGTCTACGCCGGAGCAGGTCGGCTGAACGTCCTCGCGGTCGCCGTGATCGCGGTACTCGCCGCCGTCTGCGGCGACAACATCGGCTACGTCATCGGCCGGTACGGCGGCCACCGCCTCGTGACGCGCTACGGCCGCTACGTGCTGCTCACCCCGGCACGTGTCGCCAAGGCGGAGGCGTTCTTCACCCGGCACGGCGGCAAGGTCATCACCGTCGCCCGTTTCATCGAGGGACTGCGCCAGGCCAACGGCATCATCGCAGGGCTGAGCGAGATGCCCTGGCGCCGGTTCCTCGCCTTCAACGCGCTGGGGGCGGTGTTGTGGGTGGGTGTCTGGGTGACCCTCGGCTACGCCGCCGGAGACCACATCGGCACCCTGTACCCGGCCATCCAGCGGTACGAGCTGTACCTGCTCGCCGCCGCGGGCCTCGCCCTCACCGTCGTAGCCGCACGCCACCTGCTTCACCGTCGCGCGACCGGCGCGACCCGGCCCTCTCCCGCCCCGGACGATCAGGACACGCCGGCCCCTTGACTCCCCGCCCGCCGCAGCGGTGTCCGTCAGCAGCGGCCGGCTCGCTCTTCGGCGTCGATGCCGTTGTCGATGCCGCGGTGGATGAGGTAGGAGCGCAGGGTGAGGGACGAGGTGGGCCAGGGCCGTGGGTGGGGGCGAAGCCGTCGCCAGTCGTACGGCGGATGGCCCAGCTTCGGGCGGTGCCGGTCGTAGCCGTTGATCACCGCCCAGCCTCCGACGCACACGACCGTCACCGCGCGTGCACCGACATCGACGGGGCGTGTGCCGGGCGCCAGCAGGCCGCCGACCCCAGCCGTCCACAGCCAGTATCCGAGCAGCGGGTAGACCGCCAGTTGATGCCAGATCTTGGTGGGGGCGAGCGCCTGCTGACGGGTGAAGAACCCCGACCGCAGCTCCCGGTACCGCTGCACCAGACCGAAGACCAGCCAGCCCCCACCGGACGCCAGTCCCCACCACGGGCCGGCGGGCCCGCTCGGCGGCATCGCACCCATCCGCCGCACCCCCAGCGCGACCGCCGCTGCCAGCAGCGGATCGCCGAACAGCACCGCCATGAACCCGGTGCGAAAGCCCATCAGACGGCGCTCCAGCACCAGCGCCAACACCCACAGGCCACCCGGTGTGACAGCCAGCGCCGCGAGGGCCGCGACCCAGGGGCCGTGCTCCAGCGGTACGCCCAGCCAGGGAAGATAGGGTCCGCTCACAACAGAAACGATCCCCCGGCGCACCCGCACCCATGCCCGGGATGGAACATCACCGGCTGCCGGCGCCGCTTCGTGTTCCCTGCGCCGCCACCAGCGGCACCTGCCCCGTTTTTGCGGCAAACGCCAGGAGCGCCAGCTCGGTCGCCCACGTGCCCGCCGCCACGACCGCCGCGCACACCATCGCCCACGTCCCCCGCACCCTCCAGTTCCAGACCGTTGGCAAGCTCCACACCGCCGCCCTGACTCTGCGCGTCGGCTGACGCCCGGCGGGGGCATCACCACACCCGGGCGACCCCGCCCTTCCGGCCTTACGGGCTAGCCGGGCCGTCGGCGCCGCGTGTCCGTGGCCCGTACGCCGCTCCGGGAAGGGAAGGCTTCACACATGCACGCCGTCCTGCACGCACTGTCCATCACCGGATCCATGACATGGGAGATCACCTGGGCCCTGATCCTGGGGTTCGCCCTGTCCGCCGTCGTCCAGGCCGTGGTCCGCAAGTCCACGATCGTCTCCCTCCTCGGCGACGACCGGCCCCGCACTCTCGCCATCGCCGCCGGCCTCGGGGCCGCCTCCTCCTCGTGCTCCTACGCCGCGGTCGCGCTGGCGCGCTCGCTGTTCCGCAAGGGCGCGAACTTCACCGCCGCGATGGCCTTCGAGATCGCCTCCACCAACCTCGTCGTCGAACTGGGCGTGATTCTGGCGCTGTTGATGGGCTGGCAGTTCACCGCCGCCGAATTCGTGGGCGGCCCGATCATGATCGTCGTGCTGGCCGTGCTGTTCCGCCTGTTCCTGCGCGACAAGCTGCTGCGTCAGGCCCGCGAGCAGGCAGAGAGGGGGCTGGCCGGGTCGATGGAGGGCCACGCCGCGATGGACATGTCGGTCCAGCGCGAAGGCTCCTTCACTTCTCGGCTGCTCTCCCGCGAGGGATTCACCGCCACGGCGCATGTCTTCGTCATGGAATGGGCGGCGATCCTGCGCGACCTGGTCGTCGGCCTGTTCATCGCCGGTGCCATCGCCGCCTGGGTCCCGGACTCGTTCTGGCGTGTCTTCTTCTTCGACGGCCACCCGCTCGCGGCCAGGCTGTGGGGCCCTGTCATCGGCCCGGTGGTGGCGATGTTGTCCTTCGTGTGCTCCATCGGCAACGTGCCGCTGGCGGTGGTGCTGTGGAAGGGCGGCATCAGCTTCGGCGGCGTGGTGGCGTTCATCTTCGCCGACCTGCTGATCCTGCCGATCCTGAACATCTACCGGAAGTACTACGGCGCCAGGATGGCACTCTTCCTGCTGGGCACCTTCTACCTCGCGATGGTCATCGCCGGATACGTCGTCGAATTCGCCTTCGGCGGCCTCGGCCTCGTCCCCGACCGCAGCCACGCGAAGATCCCCATGGAAGGCGTCACCTGGAACTACACCACCTGGCTCAACATCGCCTTCCTCCTCCTCGCCGCCGTCCTCCTTGTGCGGTTCTTCCGTACCGGCGGACTGTCGATGCTTCGCATGATGGGCGGGTCACCGGACACCAGTCACGATCACGGCCACCACACGCAACACGGGCATCCAGCAGGGAGCGAGCACGGCGAGCACCACCACTGACGGCGACCCTCCGCCCAGCCGGCCGCGGCCACCACGTCGGCGAGCGAAGAGACGGCGTCGGCCGTCGCGGCACCGGACCCCACGCCGGCCTACGTCGACCCCACCGCGCCGAACGGATCCTCGGCAACGCCGTCATGTACGTCATGGGCTCCATCGAGAACCCCGATGTCCACCTCGGCGTCGGCAAGCTCGTCGACATCGGCGTCCACCAGCTCATCCTCGACACACCCGTCTGGTGGGGCATCTGCCGCCTCTACGACGGCGGCCGGTTCAAGCACCACGCCCCGTTCATCGAGCGCCGCCAAGATGGCCTGTGCCTGCGCACCGGCGACTTCCTCCGAACCGGGAGCGGCTCCAGTGGGGCGAGGCAAGGAAGGACACCCACGGCACGATCGTGCTGACGTCCGATACGTACACGATCCTGCTCCCGGAGGTCGACCGCGTGGCGTCGGAGAGGGCCGCGGCGATCGTTCCGAGGGCCCGCCGACAGGCAGTCGGTGAAACCGGCGGGCTCACTTCGTGCTCACCCGACCTCCGAACGACGAAAGCGCCCCGGCTGAACAAGATCAGCCAGAGCGCCCCGCCGCTGGTCAACAGGGGTTTCCCCGCCGATCCGTTCGGTAGGCCGTGTGGGACTCGAACCCACAACCAATGGATTAAAAGTCCACTGCTCTGCCAATTGAGCTAACGGCCCAGGCGATGTTGCCTCCCCGAGCATAGCCGGACGGAGCCGTGTCGCCGATCGGGTATCGGGGTCGCCGCCGCGTCGGGTGGCAGAAGTGGGGCAGAAGTGGTCCGGAGCGTCAGAGATCGACCAGTTTGGCGGTGTTCTCGCGGCGCGCTCCGTCCGGGTGGAGGAACCAGTGACGGGCCGAGGCCTGCCACCAGACCGCGGCGAAGCCGAGGACCGCCAGGACGGCCACCGGGGCGTAGTTGAAGGACTTCCAGGTGACCGGGGAGACCTGCGGGAGCATGAAGAGGACGGTGATGACGCCGACCCAGGCCACCGCGATCACGCCGATCACCCGCGACCAGCGGCCCAGATGCCACGGCCCGCGTTCGAACGCGTTGCCCTTCCTGATCCGCAGCAGTGTCGGGATCACGTACGCCACGTACAGCCCGATCACCGCGATCGACGTCACGGCGGCGTAGGCCGTGTAGTTGATGAGGTACGGGAGGCCCAGGGCGAGCGCGGAAAGGGCCGCCAGCCACACCGCGGCCACCGGGGTGCGGGTGCGCGGGCTGACCGTGTGCCAGACGCGGGAGAAGGGGAGGGCGCCGTCGCGGGAGAACGCGTAGATCATGCGGCTGTTGGCCGTGACCGACGCCATTCCGCAGAACAGCTGGGCGCCGATGACGACGAGGAGCAGCAACTTGCCCGTCGTCGCGCCCAGCGCGTCCAGGAGGATCTGGGCCGGGGGCGCGCCCGTCGGGGACGCCAGCTCCTTGTCGTACGACTGGATCGCGAAGGTGAAGCCGAGGAGCAGCACGAAGCCGGCTATCCACGATGTCCAGATCGAGCGGACGATGCCTCTCGGGCCCGCCGTCGACGCGTCATGGGTCTCCTCGGTCATGTGCGCCGAGGCGTCGTAGCCCGTGAACGTGTACTGGGCCATCAGGAGACCCAGGAGGACCACGTACGGGCCGCTGCTCCAGCCCGTCTCGTTCACGAACCTGGTGAAGACGAAGGACGCCGACTGGTGGTGGTCGGGTACGAAGGTCAGCGCGCCGACGATGACCGCGACGCCCAGGACGTGCCACCACACGCTCACGCTGTTGAGCAGAGCGACGATGCGGACGCCGAAGGTGTTCAGCAGGCCGTGCAGGAGCAGGATCGCCGCGAAGAGGAGGATGGTCCGGCCCGGGGTCACCTTGAAGTCGAACTGCAGGTTCAGGTACGCGCCCAGGAAGGACGCCGCGCCGAAGTCGATGCCCGCGGTCACCGCCACCTGGCCGAGCACGTTGAACCAGCCGGTGAACCACGCCCAGGCGGCCGCGCTACGGGGTGGGGCCAGACGGTGGGCCCAGAAGTAGAGGCCCGCCGAGGTGGGATAGGCGGAGCAGATCTCGGCCATGGAGAGGCCCACGAAGAGGGTCATCAGGCCGACGGCCACCCAGCCCCAGGTGATCACCGCGGGGCCGCCGGTGATCATGCCGAAGAGATAGAGGGTGAGGCAGCCGGAGAGGACCGAGATGATCGTAAAAGAGACCGCGTAGTTCGAGAAGGCCGACATACGGCGGGCGAGGACCTGGGTGTAGCCGAGCTGGGCCAGCCGTTCTTCGTCCGACGGCCCATCCGCTATCGCGTCATCTGTCATGCCCCCAGCAATTCCCACACCAGGGGCGTGACATGCGTCACAGCATGGCTGAAAAGACCCTGGAACGGGCCCGAAACAGACCTACCGCCCGGTCAGAACAGACCCTTGTAGCCCTGCCAGCCCGTCCCGATCCTCACCCGCGCGGCGAACGTCCCCTTGCCGGTCCCGCTCATCCGGTACAGGGCCCCCGTCGTGTCCCGCGCGACCAGGTCACTGTTCCCGTCCCCGGTGATGTCGCCGACGCCGACGACGGCGTTGTACGACACACCCCACGGAGAGGCGATCTTCACCCGGCTTCCGAAGCCGCCCCTGCCCGTGCCGTAGTACCGGTACAGATTGTTCGCCCTGTCCTGCGCGACCAGGTCCGCGACCCCGTCCCCGTTCAGATCCCCGGCGCCGACGACCTTCTTGTACGTCTTCCAGTTGTCGTACAGCTTCACCCGGGCGGCGAACCTGCCGGTGCTGGTGGACTTGTAGAGGTATACCGCGCCCGTGGCGGCGTTGCGGGTGATCAGGTCGGCGCGACCGTCCTTGTTCAGGTCACCGGGCGAGGTGAGGACGTCGTACTGGTTCCAGCCGCTCGTCCCGAGGGATGTGTACGGCGTCGACGGGGTGAGTGGCGCACCACAGCCGGGCTTGTAGCCGCGCAGGGCACCGCTGGTGGTGCGCACCAGCACGTCGTTGCAGAGGTCCTTGTTCAGGTCGCCGAACGGCACGGCGAGCGTCGTGGCCGGCCAGCCCCTCCCCACGGCCGTCCCGGAAAAGGTGCCCTTGCCCGTCCCCTGCTGGAAGGTCAGCGTGCCCGAGGAGCCGAGGGTGAGCAGGTCGCCGATGCCGTCCGAGCCGACGTGGTCGCGCCGTACCGGGCTGCCGCTGTCGATCCGCACCGAACCGGTCATCTGGAGCGGGGCACCGGTCCCGTCGGCGGGGGTGACGGACAGCGTCCAGTCGTACGCCCCGTTCGGCAGCGGCACGTCCCCGGGGGCCGTACGGTCCATGCCGAACCAGCCGACCGACAGCTCACCACGTGACTCGGCGGTGCTGTCCGCCGTGTCGACGACCTTGCCGGTCGTCCTGGCCCGCACGGTCAGCCGCCACCCCGACGCCGGCTTCGACAGCAGCAGGGTGGTCAGGTTGCCCGGCGTCGTGTCGATCGGCGTCGGGTCGACCCAGGCCGAGTTCGCGGCGGGGGCCAGCAGCCGCAGGGGTTGCTGGGTCACCCCGGACGGTACGAGGTGGATCTGCTCCTTGTCGTCGACATAGGCCGCGTTCGCCCCGGACTCGTCGACCGTCCAGCGCACGTCCCGCTGGGAGACACCGGTGCCGGGCAGTTCGCCGATGACCCGGCTCACGGGAGTCCCGTCGGCGACGGCCGTCAGTACCAGCTTCCCTGCCGCCTTGTCGTGCGTGACGACATACCCGTCTCCGAGTTTGGCCTCGTCGGCCGGGACGGACACGGACTTCTTCGTCGTGCGGTCGTACACCCCGGCCGTCGTACCGTCGCAGTTCCAGTACAGGTAGCGGCCGTCCGCCTGGAGTTCGGTCGGCGTGCAGCCCGCGGTGTCGAGGGTGAGCGTCTCCACGGTCTGCTTGGCCGACAGGTTGTAGGCGCTGACCTGGCCGGGGGCCGTGCCGGTCGCCGTCCAGAGCAGGTCGCCGGAGAGCGCGGCGGCACCGGGGGTGCGGGTGACCTTGGGTCCCGCTTCGTCGTCGATCTTGTAGACGTACTGCTGGGTGGCGGTGGTGTAGAGGACGTACTCGCCGGAGACGTCGGTGATCTGTCCACCCGGGGACACGATCTTGGTCCAGAAGTTGGGCTGTCCCGGGCCGTAGGACCTGATCTGGTCGCTGCCCGTGCCGCCCCGGCTGAGCCAGACGGCCCGCCCGTCGGCCGCGCCGAACACCTGCGAGCAGCCGACGTCCGTCGCCGGGCAGGAGAACAGCAGCAGGCTGGTGCCGTCGTGGTTCGAGCGGGGGCCGAAGGTGGGCGTACCGCTCGTGGCGACGGTACGACCGTAGGTGTCGCGGTAGTTGGCCCAACTGGCGTCGGCCTCCACCAGGCGCCCCTGGTCCAGCGCGAGTCCCTGGATCGGGAACGGCGGCTTCGGTAGCGCCTTCAGCATGGTAACGACCGGCTTGCCGTCGGGGCCGGCGGTGATGTGCTGGATGCCCCAGTCGTCGGCGCCGGTGCGGCCGATGACGACGGCGGTGCCGTCCGAGGCGACCCCGAGCGTGGTGTTCGAGGAGGAGAACAGGGTGACCGGATCGCCGCCCGCGATCGGTACGGCTGTCACCAGACCGCCGTTGCCGGGCCGGTGGACGAGCCAGTCACCGACGATCGCAAGGCCGGTGGCCGCCGCGGTGCCCGTCGGGTTGTCCAGGGCGACCGCGACCGGATCGGCCGTCAGATCGGCGCGGGAGTACACATACGCCGTGGTGGCGTTGGTGCCGGTGAAGGCGACTACGCGGTCGGGCCCGAGCTTGACCGACGTGGCGTCGGAGGGCAGGGGGGATGTCCAGCTCACGACCTGGCCGGTCTTCGGGTCGACCTGGACCAGGCGGGCGGAACCGTTCAGCGTGGCGCGGTAGAAGACGGCGTTCGCGTCCCCGCGTACCGGGCCGCTGGCGAGCAGCATGCCGTCCGGCGCGCCGTTCACGACCACGTCGGTCGTCGTGCCGTCGGCCTCGGGCGTCAGCAGATGCCTGACCTTGGTGACGGTGCCGTCCTCGGCGGTGACCTGTTCGAGGGTGGCGACCGTGCCGCCGAAGACAGCGGCCGTGGACTGGCCCACGGGTGGTCGGTACGTCCTCGTGGTGCCGTCGACCGCGTTCCACAGGTCGATGTGGCCGTCGCTGTAGTGATAGGCGAGGACATCACCACCGGTGCCGGTGGCGCCCACAGAGCCCGTCATCGAGGGCACCGCGAAGGAACGGTCGTCCGAGTACCGTGTCCACAGCAGGCCTTTGTGTCCCTCCAGCGTGTGGAAGACGCCCTGCGGGCCGACCCCGTCACCGCCGACGGTGGAGTTGGTCATGAAGAGCGAGGCCGTGGCGTATGTGCTGCGGTACGTCGCCGGTACGACCGTCTCCTGGGCGGTGTCGGCCGTCGCCGCCTGGGCCGGCAGCAGTGGGCTCAGGGTTGCCGCGAGTACGGCGGTCGCCGCGATGAGGCGCAGGCGTGCAGGAGCATGACGCACCACGAAGAGTCCCTCCCCAGGAACGGAGACGGGTTCGGCGCCGCTCACTCCGGCGCCCGCGGCCCCCCGGCCTACTCACCCGTCACACAAGTACGCCGACTTTACCGCTCATTGACAGCTGAGGGGGAAGCCTTTCCCGTCACGGAGAACGCCGTGGCCCCCACCGGTGTGTCGGTGGGGGCCACGGCGTTCGGTCAGCCTGTGCCGGCTGTCACGGTGTGTCAGCCGTTGCGCTTCCAGCGCGGCTTGTCGTCGCGGCGGCCGAAGGAGCCGGTGCCGGTACCCGTGCCGGTGGTGCGGTGGTCGTCACGACGGCCGTACGACGGGCGGTCGTGGCCGCCGGCGCGGAAGCCCGGGCGGTCGTCACGGCGGTCGCGGTTGAAGGGGCGGTCGCTGCCACGGTGGCCACCGCGGTCGTCACGGCGCTCGAAGGAGCGGCCGGCCGGACGGTCGTCACGACGGAAGCCGCCGCCCTGGTTGTCGTCGCGGCGCTCGAAGGAACGGCCACCACGGTCACCGTCACGACGGTCGTCGCGGCGGTCGTTGTCCCGGCGGAAGCCGCCCGACGGACGGTCGTCACGACGGAAGCCGCCACGGTCATTGTCACGACGGTCGTCGCGGCGGAAACCACCCGAGGGGCGATCGTCACGACGGTCGAAGGAACGGCCACCACGGTCACCGTCACGACGGTCGTCGCGGCGGAAACCACCCGAGGGGCGGTCGTCACGACGGTCGAAGGAACGGCCACCACGGTCACCGTCACGACGGTCGTCGCGGCGGAAACCACCCGAGGGGCGGTCGTCACGACGGTCACGGCGCTCGTAGTTGCCCCGCTCGTCGCGCTGCTGCCGCGGACGATCATAGGAAGAGGAGGACTGCTCGCGCACCGGCGCCTCGGCGGCCTGCTGCTCCGGCAGCGACACGGCGGCCTCGGCCACGGCGGCGGCCTCGGCGACCGCAGTCTCCGGGTCCTCGCCGCGCTCGCGGGCGGCCCGGACGACCAGCCGGTCGGCCTCCTCCCGCAGCTCGGCAGCCCGGCGCTGCGCCCGCTCCAGCTCCTTGGTGAGCTGGGCGACCTCACGCTCGGCCTGCTGCGCCGCGTTGCCCGCGGACTCGGCCTGGACCTCGGTCATCGAACGGGCGCCGGTGATCTCGGCGACCTCGGGCTCGAAGGCCGTACCGGAGTTGATGATGTGACGGCCGGCGTCGACGCCCGCGTCCTCCATCAGGCGGAAGATCTGGCGGCGCTGGTGCGGCAGGGAGAGGGAGACGACGGTTCCCGTGCGGCCCGCACGAGCGGTACGGCCCGCGCGGTGCAGGTAGTCCTTGTGGTCACCGGCCGGGTCGACGTTCAGGACGAGGTCGATGCCGTCGACGTGGATGCCGCGGGCGGCGACGTCGGTGGCGACGAGCGCGTTGACGTAACCGTCCTTGAAGTCGGCCAGCGTCCGGGTGCGGGCGCCCTGGGTCATGCCGCCGTGCAGCGCGTCGGCCTTCACACCGGCGTCGCGCAGTTGCTCGGCGATGCGGTCGGCGCCCAGCTGGGTGCGGACGAAGATGATCGTGCGGCCCTTGCGGGAGGCGATCGCGGCGGTGACCGGCGCCTTGTCCTTGGGCTTCACGATGAGGATGTGGTGGGACATCGTCGTGACGTTGCCCTGGGCGCTGTCGACCTCGTGGATGACGGGGTTGTTCAGGTAGCGCTTGACCAGCGTGGAGATCTCGTTCTCCATCGTGGCCGAGAACAGCATGCGCTGGCCGCCGGCCGGGACCTGGTCGAGCAGCTCGGTGACCTCGGGCAGGAAGCCCAGGTCGGACATCTGGTCGGCCTCGTCGATTACGGCGATCTGCACGTCCTCGAGGGAGCAGGCGCCGCGGTTGATGATGTCGCGGAGGCGGCCGGGCGTGGCGACGAGGATGTCGACGCCGCGCTCCAGGGCGTAGATCTGGTTCCCCATGGAGGTACCGCCGCAGACGACCTTCATCTTCAGGCCGAGGACGTCGCCGTACGGCTGGAGGGCGTCCGCGACCTGCATCGCCAGCTCACGGGTCGGGGTGAGGATGACGGCGCGGGGCCGCTTCTTCTCGGTGCGGCCGCCGGCCAGCGTGGCCAGGGTGGGCAGACCGAAGGAGAGGGTCTTGCCGGAGCCGGTGCGGCCTCGGCCGAGGATGTCCTTGCCGGTCAGGGCGTCCGGGATGGTCGCGGCCTGGATCGGGAAGGGGGTGGTCACACCGTTCTGCTCGAGCTTGCGCACGATGCCCTCGGGGAGACCGAGGTCGGCGAAGGTGATCTGGGGGGTGTCAGTGGTGTCGGTGCTGTTGGTGGTGTCAGCGGTCTCTTCGGAGACCTGGGTCACCAGCTCGTGGTCCTCGTTGTTCTCGTTGTTCTCGGACACGACGAACTGATCAGTACTGGACACGGACATGCGAATGCGAAACCTTCCGGAGTCTCTTCGGCACGCGCCCGTCAACTCCGTGATTCGCTCACGACCGCCTCAATGCGGTCCGCCACGGCAAGGGAGAGTACGCGCCACACGGCGCGCTCTGCGGTGGCGCCGGGCAAATGGGATCAAACGATCTACCACCATACGCACCCACCACCCCTCAAGGCAAACCGCCCCCCAAAGCCGCAGCTCACACGGCTTTCGGGCAACGGCCACCAGCAGACCGATCACGCCACCGCCAGGCCGAACCTTCTCTTCGCCGCAACGGCGCCCAGCCCCCCGCGGCGCATCCTGGCGATGCCGGCCACCGCCACGCCCGCAGCCCCCTACGCCGGCGTCCCCGCCGCCGGTGCCGGTTCGCGTTCCACCAACTGCGTGCCCGTGCCCTCGTGCGCCGACGAGGACGGCTCGGCGGACGGCGGGTCCGTGACCGGTGGCGGCGGCGGCGAAGCCGGAGGGGGCGTGGGGGAGGCCGCCGGCGGAGTGGGCGGCGCCGGCGGCCCCGTCGGCCCGGCAGGCGCCCCCGGCGCCACGCTCTTCCCCGGCTGCACCGGCGCCGCCGGCACCCCGCTCGCGCCCTTCGTCGGCTTGGCGGCCTCCGACGCGGACTCCCCCGGCTTCGGTTTCCCCCCGTGCCCGCGCTTCCCGTCGGCCACCGCACCGCCGTACCCCGCGCCGCCCTCGCCGGACGCCCCGGAGCCCCCGTCGGCCCCGTCACCGTCCCGGTGCCCTGCGGAGTGCGACGGCTTGGCCTTTCCCGCGTCATCCCCGACGTTCACACAGCCGGCGGCGGCCGCGACAGCCATCACCGTGACGGCCAGACGGACGGGTACGTACAAGGAGCGCACGGCGGCCACCTCCGGGGGCGAAGAAAGGAGTCAACCTCCCCAACTCCCGCCGCCCACAAGAAGACACGCAACCGAGGCGTCACCCGCGCCATGGGGCCCACACCAGACCCGCGGTCACCGTCAGCCGTACCCCAGCGCATGCAGCCGCGCGTCGTCGATGCCGAAGTGATGGGCGATCTCGTGGACCACGGTCACCTCGGTCTCCGCGACGACGTCCTCGCGCGAGTCGCACATCCGCAGCGTCGGCCCGCGGTAGATGGTGATGCGGTCCGGCAGCACGCCCGCGTACCACTCCCCGCGGTCGGTCAGCGGAGTCCCCTCGTACAGCCCGAGCAGGTCGGGGTCGGAAGGATCGTCGGGCTCGTCCTCGACGAACACCGCCACGTTGTCCATCAGCCGGGTCAGCTCCGGCGGGATCCGGTCGAGCGCCTCGGCGACCAGTTCCTCGAACTCCTCGCGCGTCATCTCCAGCACAGGCCCATTGTCCGGTACGGAACGCCCGTACGAGAGTCGCGATGCCCCGGACAAACGGGACGCGCACCGTCGCATACGAGACCGCAACCCTGGGCATACGGCACCAATGGCCCGCGTCCGAGCCCGAGCCCATGCCCGTCTCCCCCACCTGGAACTCGCCCCCCATGCGCACGAACCACCTGTCTGGATCCGCGTCCTCGGCCTGATGACCGTCGTTCTCGTCGGCGCCTGGCTGGGTCTGCTGGTCGTCGGGAACGTCCGCGCCCAGGTCGGCCCGATGGACACGACGATGACCCTGCGGCCGTCCCTCCACGGCGGTACGAAGATCAACGTCTCCCCACTGGGCGCCCTCTACCTGGACACCCACAGCGCGCCGGTCCGCCTGGACGTCAACGTCGACCAGCTCGACCCGGTCCGCTCCCAGGCGCTCGTCGACCACCCGGAACGCCTCTCCGGCCTCCAGGACGAGGTCGCCAAGGACGTCGAGCACGGCACCCTGGACGTGGCCGTCCGCTCCTGCGTGGCCGTCGTCTGCGGCGCCACCGCCCTCGGCCTCGCCGTCTACCGCCGCCCGCGCCGCGCCCTGACCGCAGGCGGCCTCGCCCTCGCCCTGCTCGCCACGTCCGGCGTGACCGCGTACGCCACCTGGAACCCCAAGTCGGTCCTGGAGCCGAGGTTCTCCGGCCTGCTCTCCTCCGCCCCCGCCCTGGTCGGCAACGCGCGCAGCATCGTCACCGAATTCGATGTCTACCAGCAGGAGTTGGCACGCCTGGTGACCAATGTGACGAAGCTGTACGACGTCACGTCCACGCTCCCCGCCTACGCGCCGGACCCGACCACCCTGCGCGTCCTGCACGTCTCCGACATCCACCTCAACCCGGCGAGCTGGAAGATCATCGCCTCGCTGGTGGAGCAGTACAAGGTGAACGTGATCGTCGACTCCGGCGACACCATGGACCACGGCATTGCGGCCGAGAACGGGTTCCTGGACCCGATCGCCGACCTGGGCGTGCCGTACGTCTGGGTCCGGGGCAACCACGACTCCGACGTCACCCAGCGCTATCTGTCCCGTATGAAGAACCTGCACGTCCTGGACGACGGCCGCGCCGAGACGATCGCGGGGCTGCGCTTCGCCGGGATCGGCGATCCCCAGTTCACGCCCGACCGCTCGGCCCTGCCGGGCGGGGACGCGGCCGAGGAACAGGCCGGGGACCGTCTGGCCACGGCTCTGCGGCAGCAGCGGGCAGCCGGCACCCCGGTGGATGTCGCCATCGCCCACGAACCGACGGCCGCCCGGATGACGGACGGCGAGGTGCCCCTGGTCCTGGCGGGCCACCTCCACCACGTGGAGACCGAGCTCCTGCCGCACGGCACCCGCCTTCGGGTGGAGGGTTCCACGGGCGGCAGCGGCCTGCGCGCGGTCGAGGGCAAGTACCCGGACCCCATCGAGGCCTCGATCCTCTACTTCGGCCGTGACAGCCGTCGGCTGCAGGCCTGGGACGAGATCAAACTGGGCGGTCTGGGCGAGACGACGGCCGAGGTCAGCCGCCACCTCCCAGAGACGTCGCCCTCGGGGTCTTAAACGGTTTTGGCGATACTCCCCGCCATCCCATATGCTTCTCACGTCCCCGACGCGCTGAGAAGCGCCCAGGCGGGCCGATAGCCCTCATCGTCTAGCGGCCTAGGACGCCGCCCTTTCAAGGCGGTAGCACGGGTTCGAATCCCGTTGGGGGCACGCAAGATCGTGTGCGACACTGGTGCACACAAAGCTTGGTCCTGTGGAGCAGTTTGGAGTGCTCGCCACCCTGTCAAGGTGGAGGCCGCGGGTTCAAATCCCGTCAGGACCGCTGAGGTTTCACGTGAAACCTCGTGGCTGGGTAGCTCAGTTGGTACGAGCGATCGCCTGAAAAGCGATAGGTCGCCGGTTCGACCCCGGCCCCAGCCACAACACACAGCCCCTCCGGAATTCCGGAGGGGCTGTTCTTGTGCGCACCGGCCCGGTGGACGTCTATACCGACCTACTGGCCGATTACGACGCCTTCCCGGCGGGCTGATCTGAATCTCCTTGGCGCCGGGGCTGCTCGGCGCTAGGTTCTGGCGGCCCGACACGTCATCAGGGTGGGGAAGATGAGCCGCGATCAGGATGTACATCTGGAGAAGGCCCGTGCGAGATACGGCCTGCTCGCCGTCGTCATCAGCAATCTCGCCATCGCCGGGGTCGCGATCTTCGGCGTCTGGCGGCTCGACGGCGACCGGTCGGTGATCATCGGCGTGCTCACCGCCGCCTTCACGGCGGTGAGCAGCATGACCACCGCCTACCTGGGGATCAAGGCCGTGTCCAATACGGCGAAGTCCATGGCCGCCGCTTCGGCCCCAGCCCCAGCCGCAGCTCCGGCGGCGGCCCCGGCCCCCGCCCCCACCCCGCAGACCTCCTCCACCGCCACCCCGCCCGCCCAGCGGAGCCAGTAGGCCAACCCCGGCCGAACCGCCGGAGGCAAAAGCGTTCGCCACGAATTTCCCCGAGGTGAGATCCTGGACCGCGTATGTCTACGCATCCCGCCCCCGCCCTCGGCGCTCTCGCCCCCCGCCTGACCGAGCTCTCGCTGCGCGACGCGCACCGGCTCGGGCGCAGGCTTGAAGGCGCACGCAAGATCCGTAAGCCGGAGGCCCGGGCCGCCGTCCTCGCGGAGATCGAGGCCGAGGTGGCCAGGGCCGAGGAACGAATGGCCGGCCGACGCTCCGTCGTGCCCGCCGTGTCGTACCCCGAGCAGTTGCCCGTCAGTCAGAAGAAAGACGACATCGCCGAGGCGATACGCGATCACCAGGTCGTGATCGTGGCCGGTGAGACCGGGTCCGGGAAGACCACACAGATCCCCAAGATCTGTCTGGAGCTCGGACGGGGTGTCCGGGGAATGATCGGGCACACCCAGCCCCGCCGGATCGCCGCCCGCACCGTCGCCGAGCGGGTCGCCGACGAGCTGCGCACCCCCCTGGGGGAGGCCGTCGGCTGGAAGGTCCGCTTCACCGACCAGGTGAACCCGGACGCCACGTTCGTCAAGCTGATGACGGACGGCATCCTGCTCGCCGAGATCCAGACCGACCGCGAGCTGCGCGCCTACGACACGATCATCATCGACGAGGCCCACGAGCGGTCCCTCAACATCGACTTCCTGCTCGGCTATCTGGCCCAGCTGCTGCCCAAGCGGCCGGATCTGAAGGTCGTCATCACCTCCGCGACCATCGACCCCCAGCGGTTCTCCCGGCACTTCGGCGACGCCCCGATCGTCGAGGTCAGCGGGCGGACGTATCCGGTGGAGGTGCGCTACCGGCCGCTCCTCGAAGAGGACTCGGACGACTCCGACCGCGACCAGATCACCGCCATCTGCGACGCCGTGGAGGAGCTCCAGGCCGAGGGGCCGGGGGACGTCCTCGTCTTCCTCTCCGGTGAGCGGGAGATCCGGGACACGGCGGACGCGCTGGAGAAGAAGAAGTACCGGTCCACAGAAGTGCTGCCGCTGTACGCCCGGCTCTCGCACGCCGAGCAGCATCGCGTCTTCCAGCCGCACAGCGGTCGCAGGATCGTCCTGGCGACCAACGTCGCCGAGACCTCGCTCACCGTTCCCGGGATCAAGTACGTCATCGACCCCGGCTTCGCCCGGATCAGCCGCTACAGCCATCGCACCAAGGTGCAGCGACTGCCCATCGAGCCGATCAGCCAGGCCAGCGCCAATCAGCGCAAGGGCCGCTGCGGCCGCACGAGCGACGGTGTCTGCATCCGGCTGTACGACGAGGAGGACTTCCTCGCCCGTCCGGAGTTCACCGACGCCGAGATCCTCCGGACCAACCTCGCCTCCGTCATCCTGCAGATGACCGCGGCCGGCCTCGGCGACATCGAGAAGTTCCCCTTCATCGATCCGCCGGACCACCGCAACATCCGCGACGGTGTGCAGCTGCTCCACGAGCTGGGCGCGATCGACCCGGCCGAGAAGGACGCCCGCAAACGGCTCACCGACACCGGCCGCAAGCTCGCCCAGCTGCCCGTCGACCCTCGCCTCGCGCGGATGGTCCTGGAGGCCGACAAGAACGGCTGCGTCCGCGAGGTCATGGTCATCGCCGCCGCGCTCTCCATCCAGGACCCGCGCGAGCGCCCGGCCGACAAGCAGACCCAGGCCGACCAGCAGCACGCCCGCTTCCGGGACGAGACCAGCGACTTCCTGGCGTTCCTCAACCTGTGGACGTACATCAGGGAGCAGCAGAAGGAGCGCGGCTCCAGCTCCTTCCGGCGCATGTGCAAGCAGGAGTTCCTGAACTTCCTGCGCATCCGGGAGTGGCAGGACATCTACACCCAGCTGCGCACGGTCGCCAAGCAGATGGGCATCCACCTCAACGAGGAGGACGCCCCCGGCGACCGCGTGCATGTCTCGCTCCTCGCCGGCCTGCTCTCGCACATCGGCATGAAGGACGTGCAGAACGCCGGGGGGGACGGCGGGAAGAACACAGCGAAGAACGAGTATCTCGGCGCCCGCAACGCCAAGTTCGCCATCTTCCCCGGCTCGGCGCTGTTCAAGAAGACGCCCCGCTTCGTCATGTCCGCCGAACTCGTCGAGACCTCCCGCCTCTGGGCCCGGGTCAACGCGAAGATCGAGCCGGAGTGGGTGGAACCCCTCGCCGAACACCTCCTCAAGCGGACGTACAGCGAACCGCACTGGGAGAAGGACCAGGCGGCCGTCATGGCGTACGAGAAGGTCACGCTGTACGGCGTGCCGATCGTCGCCCAGCGGAAGGTCAACTACGGCCGGATCGACCCGCACACCAGCCGCGAGCTTTTCATTCGCAACGCACTGGTCGAGGGCGACTGGCGGACCCACCACAAGTTCTTCGCCGACAACCGCAGACTCCTCAGCGAGGTCGAGGAGCTGGAGCACCGGGCCCGGCGCCGGGACATCGTCGTCGACGACGACACGCTCTTCGACTTCTACGACCAGCGGGTGCCCGAAGACGTCGTCTCCGGCGCCCACTTCGACTCCTGGTGGAAGCGGAAGCGGCAGGAGCAGCCGGAGTTCCTCGACTTCGAGCGCGAGATGCTCATCCGGGAGTCGGCAGAGGCGGTCACCAAGGCCGACTATCCGGACTCCTGGCGGCAGGGGCAGCTGAAGTTCCGGGTGACGTACCAGTTCGAGCCGGGAGCGGACGCCGACGGTGTGACCGTCCACGTCCCGCTCCAGGTCCTCAACCAGGTCAAGGACGAGGGCTTCGACTGGCAGATCCCGGGCCTCAGGGAAGAGGTGGTCACGGAGCTGATCCGGTCCCTCCCCAAGCCCATCCGCCGCAACTACGTGCCCGCACCGAACTTCGCCAAGCGCTTCCTGGACTCGGCGGTCCCTCTGCAGGAGCCCCTGACCACGACCATGGCCCGCGAGCTCAAGCGCATGGTCGGTGTGCCCTTCGAGGCCGAGGACTTCGACTGGGCGAAGGTGCCGGACCACCTGAAGATCACCTTCCGGATCGTCGACGAGCGGCGCCGGAAGCTGGCCGAGGACAAGGACCTGGAGTCGCTGAAGCTCCGGCTCAAGCCGAAGGCGCGTCAAGCCATCTCGCAGGCCGCCGCGGCCACCGCGGAGCGCGAGGGCGGCGAATCCCTGGAGCGCGAGGGCCTCACGGACTGGACGATCGGCGCGCTCACGCGCGTCTTCGAGACCCGCCGGGCGGGCCAGCCGGTCAAGGCTTACCCGGCCCTGGTCGACGACGGCGACACGGTCTCGGTCCGCCTCTTCGACACCGAGGAGGAGCAGGCCGAGGCGATGTGGAAGGGCACACGGAGGCTCATCCTCCGCAACATCCCCGTCAATCCCGCGAAGTTCGCCTCGGAGAAGCTCACCAACGCCCAGAAGCTGGCCCTGTCCGCCAACCCGCACGGCTCCATCCAGGCCCTGTTCGACGACTGTGCGATGGCGGCGGCGGACAGGCTGATCGGCGACTTCGGGGGCCCTGCGTGGGACGAGGAGTCGTACCGGAAGCTGTACGACAAGGTGCGCGCCGAGATCGTCGACACCACGGTCCGTACGGTCGCGCAGGTGCAGCAGGTGCTTGCCGCCTGGCAGGCCTGTGAGCGCCGTCTGAAGGCCGTACGGAGCCCCGCGCTGCTGGCAAACCTGACGGACGTCCGCAAGCAGCTGGACGCCCTGGTGAAGCCCGGTTTCGTTACCTGGGCCGGTATACGTCGCCTGCCCGACCTGATGCGGTATCTGGTGGCCGCCGACCGGCGGCTGCAGCAGATGCCGACGAACGTCCAGCGGGACACCACCCGCATGGAGAAGGTCCACGAGATGCAGGACGAGTACGCCTGGCTCCTGGAGCAGCTCCCCCAGGGCCGGCCGGTTCCGCAGCAGGTCCTGGACATCCGCTGGATGCTGGAGGAGCTGCGGGTGAGCTACTTCGCGCACGCGCTGGGCACGGCGTATCCGATCTCCGACAAGCGGATCGTGAAGGCGATCGACACCGCGGCTCCGTAACAGACCGGGCACGCTAAGTGAGTTCGACCGGGACCCTCACCCTCCTGTACAGTCCTTCTCGCAGCACAGCGCAGACAAAGTGCCGCAAAACCTGGTCCTGTGGAGCAGTTTGGAGTGCTCGCCACCCTGTCAAGGTGGAGGCCGCGGGTTCAAATCCCGTCAGGACCGCACAGTGAAGAGGCCCGCATCCCGGCAAGGGAAGCGGGCCTTTTCCGTCGCTTCTCCCGGGCAGCGGGGGTGAGCTCTTGACGGCGTCACATTCCCTCGCTACCCAGAAGACAGGGCTCGCTTCCCTCGGCCCCCTTCTGGAGGTGGCGTATGGCGGCTTCGGTGCGGCATGAGACGCGAGCCCTGTTGCGGGCCCATCTGGCGGCCGCCTCGTCGTACCGGCACCGGACCCGTCACTGCCCGGTCTGCCATCAGCTGCTGCGGCTGGCCATGGACTCCGCCCCGCACCCCGCGGAGGCCCCCGAGGACGCCGCAGAGGACGAGGGTCCCGTCGCCGTGTGACAACGCCGGCTCAACAGCCGTTCCCCAGGGGGGCGGTGGAGCGTACGGCTCCATTAGCGCACGTGGGGCAGTACAAACAACCCGTGCGGTATGTGACGGGAGTCACCGCATAAGTTCCTGATACGGCGGTACTTACACCCTGCCTACCCCAAGTCAATTTAATATGTGCAATTGCACCACCTCAACACCCCTCCCCCGCCCTCCCGCCGGGCGCGTCCACAGCGGATCCGACAGCCTTCCTCAGACTCCGACAAGGCTGCTCACAGACCCGTCGGTCATGGTCGACCAAGCCTCATGGACGCACAAAAAAGATCGCGCTGGACCCGGCGGAGTCCAGCGCGATCTACGACGCACCCTGTGTCGCTGCCTGAGAAGTTTCTGTCGGCCTGGGCGTGGGCCCTGTTGGGGCAGGTCCCGCGTCGCTCGGAGCTAGGGTTTCGGGCGCCTCGGCCAGTTGGGGGACCGGTCGGTTTGCCCGCTATTCAGTTGGTCAGGCCTCGCTGCGCTGCTGCGGGATACCCGCGAGCAGAGCGCGGACCTCAGCCTCGCGGTAACGGCGGTGTCCGCCGAGCGTGCGAATCGACGTGAGCTTGCCGGCCTTCGCCCACCGCGTCACCGTCTTGGGGTCGACACGAAACATGGTGGCGACCTCAGCCGGGGTCAGCAGCGGCTCGGCATCAGGGGTGCGAGCGGTCATGAGCGGCCTCCTCGGGAGAACCGAACCTTCTCGGTTCTTTCCTCTAAATTCTGCACCTTGACCCGCGTTGCCCGAAATGGCGGACGCGAGTCGAGTCGGTTATAGGACGAACGGCTTGTCCTCGGCACTACAACTACACCATCTGTCCAGCCGCGTCGGCCAAACCGATGGAATTGCCCTCCCAGGTAGTCATCAGCCGCGGAAGCCGATGGACCATGCCATAGCGGACAGTCACGCCACTGTGACGATCAGTCACATGACGATCAGGAGTCACCAGACCCCCCAAAGCGCGTGCAATGCTGAGATTCCGCCCACAGTGCACCACAGTCGGACGGAAGGAACCCTCCCCGGACTCCTTGTCCTATTTTGGCACGAGGAGTGGTAAGAGGCGCAAGAGCCGTGTAAGTGCGGTCCGTCACCCTTGACGCAAAAGCCCGGATCAGGACCAACGTCCCGTGCGTTCACTGAAGTGCCGTCAACGTACGTTGTTTCGCGCCATCTGGGCCGTGATGTACATCACTCATCACTCACACGTCACCCAGGTGTCATCCGGCTGTCACACCATCACACAACCCGACACTCAGTACGGAGCAGTCGGCACCGGCACTCAGACCAGGCACAGACTGGTTCAGACCAGGCTCAGACCGATACGCGGACGGTTCGCAGACCGGTGCTCAGTTCGCCGAGCGCCGGTTCCGCACCGCCCGCCACCGCTCCACCAGCCGCCCGTACGCCTCCCCGGCCGTGGCCCCGTCACCCAGCCGCAGCGCCTCGATACCCGCCGCCACGTCGGCCGCGGAATGGTCGCCCTCCAGGTCGCCGGCCGGAAGGGCGTGCACCAGGCCGCCGTAGTCCAGCTCGACCAGCGCGCGGGGGTGGAACTCCTCCAGCCAGCGGCCCACGTCCACCAGGCCGTCGATCAGCGGCCCTTCGTCGATGGCGTCCTTGAGCGTGCGCAGCGCCCGGGCCACCCGGCGCCGGGCCTGCACCATCGGTGTGCGGTAGCGCAGCATCGGCGGGATCTCGCCGGTGCCCTTGTCGTACCGGCGCTCCTCGTCGGAGACCAGCACGAACCAGTTGAGCGGTACCTGCCAGGTCGCCGTACGGATCCAGGGCCGGGAGTCGGGGTTGCGGACCAGCCAGCGCTCGTAGTCCACCGTGGCCTGCCGGCGAACGACCGGGGGCAGCATCGCGTCCAGGACCGTGCTCGGCAGCTCGTCGGGCAGCTCCTGCAGGGCCTGCCAGCCACGCAGCCGGGTCCGCCACGGGCACACGCACACGACACCCTCGACCTCGAGGACGAAGGCGTCACTGCTCTCCTGCACCGGCACCGGGATCGGCGGGGTGGGCAGCAAGTCGGCCAGCGCACGGCGGAGTTCGTCCTGGTAGGAGGGCCGGTCCGGGCGCCGGGCGTAGCGCGTCCAGTAACCGCGCTCGGGCTCCGGGAAGGCGGCCAGCGGTTCGTACACACGCAGGTACGTCGCGTAGGGGACGACCACCGAGGACACCTTGGGCACGCCTGCTCCCTCCCCATCGGACCGGGCTCGAAACCAGCTGAACCCACTGCGGAGCAGCCGCGAAACCACAGCAAATCGTCCCACGCTCATACGTGCGCACACGGCGCGGGAGAGTGATCCTGAACACGGCGCGGATAGTGGGTGGGCAATAGCTCTACGCTCATGCCACGGCCCCCGCCACCCTCCCCCGCCGGCCAAAAGCCGAGGGGGAATCCCACGGAGGCCCCCCGCTTCCACTCGCCGCGAACACAACCGGGAGTCACCACAGTGGCCGACGTTTCCACCGGCGTCCTGCACACCCTGTTCCACTCGGACCAGGGCGGTCACGAGCAGGTCGTGCTCTGCCAGGACCGCAAGAGCGGCCTCAGGGCCGTCATCGCCATCCACTCCACCGCGCTGGGCCCCGCCCTCGGCGGCACGCGCTTCTACCCGTACGCGAACGAGGAGGCGGCCGTCGCCGATGCCCTCAACCTCGCGCGCGGGATGTCGTACAAGAACGCCATGGCCGGTCTGGACCACGGCGGCGGCAAGGCCGTGATCATCGGGGACCCCGAGCGCGACAAGACCGAGGAGCTGCTGCTCGCCTACGGTCGGTTCGTGGCCTCGCTCGGCGGCCGGTACGTCACCGCCTGCGACGTCGGCACCTATGTCGCCGACATGGACGTCGTCGCACGTGAGTGCCGCTGGACCACCGGCCGCTCCCCGGAGCACGGCGGCGCCGGCGACTCCTCCGTGCTCACCGCGTACGGCGTCTACCAGGGCATGCGGGCCAGCGCCCAGCACCTGTGGGGCGACCCGTCGCTCCGCGGCCGTACCGTCGGCATCGCGGGCGTCGGCAAGGTCGGTCACCACCTGGTGGAGCACCTGCTGGAGGAGGGCGCCCGGGTGGTGATCACGGATGTGCGCCGGGAGGCCGTCGGCCGGATCTCCGACCGGCACCCGCAGGTCAAGGTGGCCGCCGACACCGGCGCGCTGATCCGCGTCGAGGGCCTCGACATCTACGCCCCGTGCGCGCTCGGCGGGGCGCTCAGCGACGCGTCCGTGCCGGTGCTGACCGCCAAGGTGGTGTGCGGCGCAGCCAACAACCAGCTCGCCCACCCCGGTGTCGAGAAGGACCTCGCCGACCGCGGGATCCTCTATGCGCCGGATTACGTGGTGAACGCCGGCGGGGTCATCCAGGTCGCCGACGAACTGCACGGGTTCGACTTCGACCGGTGCAAGGCCAAGGCGGCTAAGATCTTCGACACCACGCTGGCCATCTTCGCACGTGCGAAGGATGACGGAATTCCGCCTGCCGCGGCGGCCGACCGGATCGCCGAACAGCGGATGCACGAAGCATCAACGGCGGGTGGACGCTGACCGGACGCCGGGTATCCGCACGGATTTCCGGTACCCGTCGGCGGGCAGTTGGAGAGAACTCTCACGTTCGTCGGCGGGTCGCTCGCCAGGAAGTGGTTAAAATCGTCGTTGACCAGCGAGGACGGGGCACCTCGCGGGTCGTGCAGCCAGGCGCGTGGTGCGGGCGACGTACCGTATGGGCGCGGGCTCAGGTACCGTGGAAGCCCTACGGACCGGTCTCTCCGAGGAGAGTCCGTTCCGGATCATGAACGCGTGTCAGACTCTGGGGCCGTCGAGCCCCGTCACCGAGGGGGTCGAGCCATGGGGCGCGGCCGGGCCAAGGCCAAGCAGACGAAGGTCGCCCGCCAGCTGAAGTACAACAGCGGTGGGACTGACCTGTCACGTCTGGCCAGCGAGCTGGGCGCTTCGACTTCGAGCCAGCCGCCGAATGGCGAGCCGTTCGAGGACGACGACGAGGACGACGACCCGTACGCCCAGTACGCGGATCTCTACAACGACGATGATGACGAGGACGAGGACGACCAGTCCGGTCCGCAGTCTCGACATCGTCGCGGTGCGTAATGCCCACGGCTGCTTAGCCGTTCACTGACCCGGTCCGGGGTGGCAACGCCGGACCGGGTTTTGTGCTGGCCTTGCGGCCGATCGGCCTAGGCGTAGTCGCCGGCCAGCTCCGCGCCGGTGGTGTGCTCGCCGCGCTCGGTGATCTCGCCGGCCACCCATGCCTCGACCCCGCGGTCGGCCAGTGTGGCCAGCGCCACGTCCACCGATTCCTGCGGGACCATCGCGATCATGCCGACGCCCATGTTGAGCGTCTTCTCCAGTTCGAGCCGCTCGACGTGGCCGGTACGGCCGACCAGGTCGAAGATCGGGCCCGGCGTCCAGGTGGAGCGGTCGACGGTCGCGTGCAGGTGGTCCGGGATCACCCGGGCCAGGTTCGCGGCGAGTCCACCGCCGGTCACATGGCTGAAGGCGTGCACCTCGGCGGTGCGGATCAGGGCCAGGCAGTCCAGCGAGTAGATCTTGGTCGGCTCCAGGAGTTCCTCGCCGAGGGTGCGGCCGAGGTCCTCGATGTGTGCGTCGAGCGCGAGGCCCGCATGGTTCAGCAGAACATGCCGGACCAGTGAGTACCCGTTCGAGTGAAGCCCGGAGGACGCCATGGCGATCACCGCGTCACCCGTACGGATACGATCCGCGCCGAGCAGCCGGTCGGCCTCCACCACGCCCGTACCGGCGCCGGCCACATCGAAGTCGTCCGCGCCCAGCAGCCCCGGGTGCTCGGCGGTCTCGCCGCCCACCAGGGCGCAGCCGGCCAGCACGCAGCCCTCGGCGATGCCCTTGACGATCGCGGCGACCCGCTCGGGGTGGACCTTGCCGACACAGATGTAGTCGGTCATGAACAGCGGCTCGGCACCGCACACCACGATGTCGTCCATGACCATGGCGACCAGGTCATGGCCGATGGTGTCGTACACACCCAGCCGGCGGGCGATGTCGACCTTGGTGCCCACGCCGTCCGTCGCGGAGGCGAGCAGCGGGCGCTCGTAGTGCTTGAGGGCGGAGGCGTCGAAGAGGCCGGCGAAGCCGCCGAGGCCGCCCAGCACCTCGGGGCGCCGGGTCTTCTTCACCCACTCCTTCATCAGCTCGACGGCGTGGTCGCCCGCCTCGATGTCGACTCCGGCAGCCGCGTAGGAAGCACCGGTGGAACGGCTCTCAGACATTGCCTGGGATCTTTCGGGTTGGTTGCTACGGGGCTTACGGGCGACGGATCGCGTCGGCCGCGGCCGTGGCTGCCGGACCGGCGGCCAGTTCGGTCTCCAGGAGCTGCTTGCCGAGCAGCTCGGGGTCCGGGAGCTCCATCGGGTACTCGCCGTCGAAGCAGGCACGGCAGAGGTTCGGCTTGGCGATGGTGGTCGCCTCGATCATGCCGTCGATGGAGATGTACGCCAGGGAGTCGGCGCCGAGCGAGGTGCCGATCTCGTCGATCGTCATGCCGTTGGCGATCAGCTCGGCGCGGGTGGCGAAGTCGATGCCGAAGAAGCAGGGCCACTTCACGGGCGGCGAGGAGATCCGGATGTGGACCTCGGCCGCGCCCGCCTCGCGCAGCATGCGCACCAGGGCCCGCTGGGTGTTGCCGCGCACGATCGAGTCGTCGACGACGACCAGGCGCTTGCCCTTGATGACTTCCTTCAGCGGGTTCAGCTTCAGGCGGATGCCGAGCTGCCGGATGGTCTGCGAGGGCTGGATGAACGTCCGGCCGACGTAGGCGTTCTTGACCAGACCGTTGCCGAAGGGGATGCCGGAGGCCTCCGCGTAGCCGATGGCGGCCGGGGTGCCGGACTCCGGGGTCGCTATCACCATGTCGGCGTCGACCGGGGCTTCCTTGGCGAGCTTCCGGCCCATCTCCACGCGGGAGAGGTACACGTTCCGGCCGGCGATGTCGGTGTCGGGGCGGGCCAGGTACACATACTCGAAGACACAGCCCTTGGGCTTCGCATCCGCGAATCGCGAGGAGCGCAGACCGTTCTCGTCGACGGCGACGAACTCGCCCGGCTCGATCTCGCGGACGTAGCTCGCGCCGCAGATGTCGAGGGCGGCGGACTCGGAGGCGATGACCCAGCCGCGCTCCAGGCGGCCGAGGACCAGCGGGCGGATGCCCTGCGGGTCGCGGGCGGCGTAGAGGGTGTGCTCGTCCATGAAGACGAGGGAGAAGGCGCCCCGGACCTTCGGCAGGACCGCGTGCGCGGCCTCCTCGATGGTCAGCGGCTTGCCGTCGGCGTCGACCTGGGCCGCGAGGAGCGCGGTCAGCAGGTCGGTGTCGTTGGTGGCGGCGACCCGGGTGGAGCGGCCGTGGTTGTCCTTCGGGAGGTCGGCGACCATCTCGGCGAGCTGCGCCGTGTTGACGAGGTTGCCGTTGTGGCCGAGCGCGATCGAACCGTGCGCGGTGGCGCGGAACGTCGGCTGGGCGTTCTCCCACACGGAGGCACCGGTGGTCGAGTAGCGGGCGTGACCGACCGCGATATGACCCTGGAGCGAGCCCAGGGAGGTCTCGTCGAAGACCTGGGAGACCAGCCCCATGTCCTTGAAGACGAGGATCTGGGAGCCGTTGCTGACCGCGATACCCGCGGATTCCTGGCCCCGATGCTGGAGGGCGTACAGCCCGAAGTACGTGAGCTTGGCGACCTCTTCACCGGGAGCCCAGACACCGAAGACGCCGCAAGCGTCCTGGGGGCCCTTCTCACCGGGGAGCAGATCGTGATTGAGGAGACCGTCACCACGTGGCACGCCACCGAGTGTAGGCGAGATCGACCACTGGTCCGAATTGGGGTTACCCGGCCGTAATGGATCTACGGCCGGGGCCGCGGTTGTGGCTTTCTCCATTTCCGCTGGTCAGCGCGGTGGGAGGATTCTCCAGCCGAGGTTCGTTGGTGCGAACCGGTGCCGGCGCAAGCCCCCCGCACCCCATCTCCGAGTGAGGTGTCGCACATCATGTGGGGGCTCCGGAGGTCACTTCCTGGACAGCTGGACCCGGTCGCCGCCCGCGGTGGTGAGGGTGAGCTTCTTACCTTCGGCCTGGGTGGTGAGCGGCCCCGCGGTGAGGGTGCCGGCCAGGGCGCGCTCGAAGGTCATGCGGGCGTTGTCGCAGGCCATGCGGGTGGTGCGGGCGTTGCTCAGCCGGATCCGGTCGCCCGTGACCTTCGCTGTGGCACTGAACTGGTTGCACCCGTAGCTGCCGGCGGCCTTGCCGTCCTCGATCTTCACATGGGCATGTGCCGGGGCGCGCCGCGTGGTGCCGCCGACGGTCACGCTGTCGACGTTCCACTCGATCCCGGTCACCGGCTGCTGAGGTGCCACCGAACCACTCCCGGTGCCCGCCCGCTCACCGCCGCAGGCCACCGCGAGCGGGACCAGCACGGCGGCCGCTGTCATGGTCAGGGTCATACGCTGTGTGCGCTGCTTGTACCCGTACATGTCCGTTCGACGGAACACACAGGATGATCGGTTCCCTCAGCGCATGAGGGGCAGCTGGGCCCCGATGTCGGCCCGCTCCCCGCTGGCGCTGACCTTGGCGTCCGCCACGGCCTCCTTCCACTCCAGCCGTCCGGTGGCCAGCCGGATCCAGGTGAGCGGATCGGTCTCGACGACGTTCGGCGGGGTGCCCCGGGTGTGCCGGGGGCCTTCGACGCACTGCACCACGGCGTACGGCGGCACGCGCACCTCGGTGGAGCCGCCGGGCGCCTTGACCGCGAGCGCGTCGGCGAGCAGCCGGGTGCAGGCGGCCAGGGCCTGCCGGTCGAACGGCACCTCCAGCCCCGCGACGGCCGCGTTGAGGTCGTCGGTGTGGATGACCAGTTCGACGGTCCGGGTGACCAGGTAGTCGTCGAGGGACATCGCACCGGCGCTGGTGGCGAGCAGCCGGGTGCCGGGGTGTGCGGCAAGGAGGGCGTGGAGGCTGTCGTCGACGTCGGCGAGGTAGGCGTCGAGGTCGGGGTGGCCGGCGGCGAGCCGACGGGTGAAGTCGGAGATCGCCGAGGAGTTGCCTGCGGTCCCGAAGGGCCAGGCGAGCAGGGCCGCGTCCGCCGTGGCCGGCTCGGGCTGGTCCAGGGCCCGGTGGACGGCGGTGACCGCCATGCCGATGTGGGCGACGAGGTCGCGTACGGTCCACTCGCCGAGCCGGGTGGGGAGCGCGAGCTGCTCGGGGGCGAGCGTACGGACGGCGTCGCGCACATTCGTGAGCTGGGCGGCAACCGCCGTACGGATCTTGGCGGGGTCGTACGTCCTGGTGCGCTTCTTGGCCGGGGGCATGGGAGCGAGCCTATTCACGGGCGCAGCTTCACGGCGAGCGAGTACAGGCGGGTGATCTGGGCGGCGCTGTCGTTGTCGTCCGAGACCAGGTACAGAGGGCGCCAGCCCTTGTACTGGCCGGTCTTCCAGGGGGCGCCGAGAGCCATGCCCTCGGCGTTGTCGACGAGCGGGTTCTTCGGGGAGGACGACGGCACGGCGACCTGGCCGGGGCCGCCGACGGGGCAGGTCGCCAGGTCGACGACCAGTTCGTCACCGGCGAAGATCTTCGCCGGCTGGTGCCACAGGGTGGTCACGTGCGTCACGTCCATGGCGTCGGCGACGTCGAGCTGCACGATCCGGATCGCCGTGCCGAGGCCGGCGGTGTACTGGCGTTCCAGCGCCAGGAGGTGCCCGGTGTCGTCGATGGCGCTCAGTTCGGTCAGGTACATGCCGTCGTCGGCCAGGAACGCGTACTGCCGGTCCGCGGTGTAGTTGCCGCCGGGCGTTCCCGTGTAGCGCTGGATGCGGATGATGCCCCGGCCGCGCTGGTCGCCGTCCTCGGCGAGCGGGGCCTCCCAGCCGGCGTAGAGATGGCGGCCGTCCGGCGAGACGGTCAGGGACTCGATGCTGCGCCCGGTCTGCGCGGAGCCCTGGGGCCAGTAGCGCAGCTCCTTCGGGATGGGGAAGTCCTTGCCGATCTGCTTGCCGGTGGCGATGTCGAAGCGGCGGATGGCCGGGCCGGTCTCGGAGGAGATCAGCATCGTCTTGCCGCCCTGCTCGATGACCAGTCCCTCGCCGTCGTACCAGTCGCTGAACAGCCTGGCGTTGGCGTGGCGCAGGGGCATCGCCGTCTTGGGGACGGGGTTCAGCTGGAAGGGGGATCCGAGGTGGAGCGGCCAGACCCGGCCCGGAGAGTTGTCGGCGAGCGCGAGCGCCTCGACGTCCTTGCCCTGCGAGACGAGGGCCAGGGCGGACAGGCCGTAGATCTTTTCGTAGTCGACGTTCACCTTGTTCAGATCGTCGGAGTGGTCGAGCAGCACGGCGCGGGGCGCGTGGGCGTCGGACGGCGAGGGCACCGCGCAGGGGCCGGCCGCGGCCGCCGGGTGGGTGTCGCGCCACCAGTGGCCGAGGGGCGGGATGCCCAGGCCGAGAGCGAGACCGAGCGCGCCGACGGTCACCGACAGAACGGGGGTACGGATGCGCTGCCAGCGCGTGGGCGGGGGCGGCGGGACATGGCGGATCTGTCTGGGCGACACGGCGACGTTGTGGACGAAGCCGAGTCCGCCGACGCCGTTGTGGTCCTCGGCCTGCGGTTCCTGCGCCACCTCGGGCTTGAGGGCACGGATACGTTTCTTGACCTCCTGGAAGAGGTCGCGCAGGCCCAGCATCTCCGGGCCGTCGGCCA
Organism: Streptomyces sp. NPDC005866; assembly: GCF_040629895.1. NCBI lineage: Bacteria > Bacillati > Actinomycetota > Actinomycetes > Kitasatosporales > Streptomycetaceae > Streptomyces > Streptomyces sp. NPDC005866. Next base: position 95,567 of record NZ_JBEXWP010000022.1, on the reverse strand, counting down.
GCCCCTCGCGCATCACGTCGACCAGGGCGCCGGTGAACAGGGTGCAGCGCTTGGGGTCGGGAGCGTGGGAGGGCCGGTCCCGCGGGGCGGACGTCATGACGTACGCGCCCTCGACGTCGTGCAGCGTGCGCACGGCCGCCTCGACGTCCTGGCGGTGGCCGTCCGTCATCTCCGTCAGGACATGGCCGCTGAAGCAGCAGTCGAGGATCAGGACCCGGCGCAGCGCGGAGCCCGTGTCGCGGATGGCGCGGCGGACGTCACCGGAGCGGACACAGGTGTCCGGCTGGTCCTCGACCGAGTCGGTCAGGGTGAGCAGCAGCTGGCGCTCATGGCGGTCGATGAGCCCGTGGCCCGCGTAGTAGACGATCAGTGTGTCCTCGGCGAGCTCGGCGGCCTCGCGGATCGGGCGGACCAGCTCGGCCGGTGAGGCCGGGTTGGAGACCGAGCGGATCCGGTTCTGGTCGTCGGGGATGCCCCAGACCTCCGGGTCCGTGAGCGCGGCCCGCAGCTCCGTGAGGTTGTGCTTGACGCTGCGCAGCGGGTCCAGGTGGGCGTAGTCGTCCACGCCGATCAGCACGCAGGCGGAGCGCTCCGGGTCGATCCGGCCGAAACTCTCGACCGTGGGCGTCTGCGTGGTGTCCGTCACCGCTGCTCTCCGTCCGCGCCGTCGGCTCCGGCTCCGCCCGCGCCGTCGGCCTCCGCGAACCTGCGCAGCAACTCCGCCACCTGGTCGGGGTCGTCTCCGGTGATCTCGACGCTGACCCGTCCCCGGGGCCGGTGGCTCCGCCGCCAGGCCAGATACGACAGATGGAGCTGGCCCACGCCGCTCACGGCGGACAGCACCGCGAGAACGGCGTCCAGTCCGGGGCCCATCCGGCCGGCGTCGTCCTCGTCCTCGTCCTCGGTGACCCGGGTGACCCGGACCCCGCCGCGCAGGGCCCGGTCGTCCGTCAACCAGCCGTACAGGGACTGCAGTTCTTCCTCGCGGGCGGCTCCGGCCGCCTCGAACCTGATCTCCATCCGGCTGCTCCCCCGGCTCGCCCACGGATGTTGCCCGACTGTCCAACTACCCCACTGGCATCAGCAGTTGGCAAGTCAATTTTCCCCGGAGAGTAGCGGGGACACGCCCGCGCCCGAAGCGGCGGGTCCACTCTTCAGGTTTTTGACGGCGGCGTACCGGCGTGAGGGCGTCAGGGGAGGAGGCCGGAGCGGGGGGTGATGACCCAGTGGTTGCTGTGTATGACCCTGTCGGCGAAGTCGACGTCCGTCTCGCCGAGGAGGCGGAAGCCCAGGGATCGGCAGATGCCGTTCGAGGGAGCGTTGCCCGTTGTCGGGAAGGCGGTGGTCCTCCCCGAGCCGATGGGCATCGAACTCGACACGGAGATCCTCAAGAACTACGTCCGATGAGCCGAGAAGGCCCCGCCCGGAAAGATGAAGCCGGGCGGGGCCTTCGTCGTGGTACGGCGGGTTACGCCAGCAGCGCCGGGATCGTGCCCTCGTGGGCCTCGCGGAGTTCGGTCAGCGGGAGATCGAACTCGCCCTGGATCTCCACCGAGTCGCCGTCCACGACACCGATGCGGGCCACGGGCAGGCCCCGCGCACCGCACATGTCGTTGAAACGGACCTCCTCGGAGCGGGGCACGGCGACGATCGCGCGGCCCGCCGACTCGGAGAGGAGGAAGGTGAACGCGTCCAGACCGTCCGGCACGACCAGGCGCGCGCCCTTGCCGCCGAGGAGCGCCGACTCCACGACCGCCTGGATCAGACCGCCGTCGGACAGGTCGTGCGCCGAGTCGATCATGCCGTCGCGGGAGGCCGAGATCAGGATCTCGGCCAGCAGCCGCTCCCGCTCCAGGTCCACCTTCGGGGGCAGGCCGCCCAGGTGGTCGTGGACGACCTGGGACCAGGCCGAGCCGCCGAACTCCTCGCGCGTGTCGCCGAGGAGGTAGAGCAGCTGGCCCTCCTCCTGGAAGGCGACCGGCGTACGGCGGGCGACGTCGTCGATCACGCCGAGGACGGCGACGACCGGGGTGGGGTGGATGGCCACCTCGCCCGTCTGGTTGTAGAGGGAGACGTTGCCGCCGGTCACCGGGGTGCCGAGCTGCTGGCAGGCATCCGCCAGACCGCGCACCGCCTCGGCGAACTGCCACATCACCGCCGGGTCCTCGGGCGAGCCGAAGTTCAGGCAGTCGGAGACGGCGAGCGGCTTGGCACCCGTCGTCGCCACGTTCCGGTAGGCCTCCGCCAGCGCCAGCTGCGCGCCCGCGTACGGGTCCAGCTTGGCGTAGCGGCCGTTGCCGTCCGTGGCGATGGCGACGCCGAGGCCGGTCTCCTCGTCGACGCGGATCATGCCGGAGTCCTCCGGCTGGGCGAGGACCGTGTTGCCCTGCACGAAGTGGTCGTACTGCGAGGTGATCCACTTCTTGGAGGCCTGGTTGGGGGAGCCGACCAGCTTCAGGACCTGGTCCTTCAGCTCCTCGCTGGTCGCCGGCCGCGGCAGCTTGTTCGCGTCGTCCGCCTGGAGCTCGTCCTGCCAGGACGGGCGTGCGTACGGGCGCTCGTAGACCGGGCCGTCGTGGGCGACCGTGCGCGGGTCGACGTCGACGATCTTCTCGCCGTGCCAGAAGATCTCGAGCCGGTCGCCGTCGGTGACCTCGCCGATGACCGTGGCGATGACATCCCACTTGGCGCAGATCTCCAAAAACCGGTCCACCTTCTCCGGCTCGACCACCGCGCACATGCGTTCCTGCGACTCGCTCATGAGGATTTCCTCGGGCGAGAGGGTCGAGTCGCGCAGCGGGACGTCATCCAGTACGACGGTCATACCGCCGGAGCCGTTCGACGCCAGTTCGCTGGTCGCGCAGGAGAGCCCCGCCGCGCCCAGGTCCTGGATGCCGACGACCAGCTTCTCGGCGAAGGCTTCGAGCGTGCACTCGATCAGGAGCTTCTCCTGGAACGGGTCGCCGACCTGCACCGCCGGCCGCTTCGACGGCTTCGCGTCGTCGAAGGTCTCGCTCGCCAGGATCGAGGCGCCGCCGATGCCGTCGCCGCCGGTCCGGGCGCCGTACAGGATGACCTTGTTGCCCGCGCCGGAGGCCTTGGCGAGGTGGATGTCCTCGTGCCGCATCACTCCGATGGCGCCGGCGTTGACCAGCGGGTTGCCCTGGTAGCAGGCGTCGAAGACGACCTCACCGCCGATGTTGGGCAGGCCCAGGCAGTTGCCGTAGCCGCCGATGCCGGCGACCACGCCCGGCAGGACGCGCTTGGTGTCGGGGTGGTCGGCCGCGCCGAAGCGCAGCGGGTCGACGACGGCCACCGGGCGCGCGCCCATCGCGATGATGTCGCGGACGATGCCGCCGACACCGGTCGCGGCGCCCTGGTACGGCTCGACGTACGACGGGTGGTTGTGCGACTCGACCTTGAAGGTCACGGCGTAACCCTGGCCGACGTCGACGACACCCGCGTTCTCGCCGATGCCCACCAGCAGCGCGTCGCTCTGCGGGGCCTTCTCACCGAACTGGCGGAGGTGGACCTTGGAGGACTTGTACGAGCAGTGCTCGGACCACATCACCGAGTACATGGCGAGTTCGGCGCCGGTGGGGCGGCGGCCGAGGATCTCCACCACCCGCTCATACTCGTCCTTCTTCAGGCCGAGTTCGGCCCAGGGCAGCTCGACGTCGGGGGTCGCGGCCGCGTGCTCGACCGTGTCCAGAGGCGTCCGGCTCATGCGGTGACCAGCTTCTTGAGGATCGAGGTGAAGAACGGGAGACCGTCGGTGCGGCCGCTGCCGATGACCGGCTCGACGGCGTGCTCCGGGTGCGGCATGAGGCCTACGACGTTTCCGGCCTCGTTGGTGATGCCGGCGATGTCGCGGAGGCTGCCGTTGGGGTTGACGTCCAGGTAGCGGAAGACGACCCGGCCCTCCGCCTCCAACTTGTCGAGCGTGTACTCGTCGGCGACGTACCGGCCGTCCATGTTCTTCAGCGGAATGTGGATCACCTGGCCCTCGCGGTAGTCGCCGGTCCAGGCGGTCCCCGCGTTCTCCACCCGCAGCTTCTGGTCACGGCAGATGAAGTGGAGATGGTTGTTGCCAAGCATCGCGCCCGGGAGCAGATGCGCCTCGGTCAGGATCTGGAAGCCGTTGCAGATACCGAGGACCGGGAGGCCGGCCTTCGCCTGCTCGACGACGGACTCCATCACCGGGGAGAAACGGGAGATGGCGCCGGCCCGCAGATAGTCGCCGTAGGAGAAACCGCCGGGGAGGACCACCGCGTCGACCTGGTGGAGGTCCTTGTCCTTGTGCCAGAGGGCCACCGGTTCGGCACCCGCGAGACGGATCGCGCGCTGGGTGTCCCGGTCGTCCAGACTTCCCGGGAAAGTGACGACGCCAATACGAGCGGTCACTTCGCCGCCTCCGCCACTTCATCGACGCGAACGGTGAAGTCCTCGATCACGGTGTTGGCGAGGAAGGATTCCGCAAGGTCGTGGATGCGGGCGAGCACGGCCTCATCGACCGGCCCCTCAACTTCCAGTTCGAATCGCTTTCCCTGACGGACATCGGAGATGCCTTCGAAACCCAGGCGCGGCAGCGCACGCTGGACCGCCTGGCCCTGGGGGTCGAGGATCTCCGGCTTGAGCATGACGTCGACTACGACGCGTGCCACTGGCACTCCCGGTGTTGTGGTGCTGGCTGCTGAGCAGGTCCTGCCGAGGTCTCCGACAGGTGTCTTCAGACTACCCGCACAAAATTTCTACGCGGGTAGAGTTGTAGGAAACCACGTGAGCCGCATCACGATCGGGTGACAGTGGGGGATCCACACGAAAAGTTCTGGGAAAGTTCCCCGGGTTCGCCCACGACATCTATTGCGCCGGGGACACGCGGACGGATTTAGTCGGGCTTCACTTTGTATTGCCAGGCACTGTACAAATGAATTGGCAATAGCCGATACTCGGCACGTCATCTCCGCCATCGCGGTCATCGCCGATGAGCTGTAAGACGTGCCACACGAAGGGACCGATATTCGTGGCGCAGAAGGTCGTGGTCACTCTCTTTGACGACATCGACGGCTCGGAAGCGGCGGAAACGATCGCCTTCGGACTCGACGGCAAGTCGTACGAGATCGATCTGAATCGAGCCAACGCCAAGGAACTGCGCAAGGCCCTGGAGCCTTACGTGACGGCCGGCCGCAAGCGGTCGAAGTCGGGCAAGGCGTACAAGCAGACGGAGGTCGCCCCCGACCCGGCGGCCGTCCGTGCCTGGGCGCAGGCGAACAAGATGGATGTCCCGGCACGCGGTCGCATCCCGAAGAAGGTGTACGAGGCGTTCAGTGCCGCACAGTGAGACGCGGCTCGGGCTGTCCTCAGGGACCGTCACCGGCCCCCGGGGACAGCCGACTTGCGCTACCCCCCTGCTGATCAGCTAATGTCTGGAGCACGCCGAGGGGCGCGGCCGAAAGGCTGAAACCCACGGAGTACATGCGGGTGTAGTTCAGTAGTAGAACATCCCCCTTCCAGGGGGAAGGCGCAGTGTGCAATTCCTGTCACCCGCTCTGCACCGCCGGTCCTGAGCATGCTTGTGGATCAGGTAGGCTGGTGCTCGCACCGATCGGTGGGAGCCGGTCGGGAGCAGTGCGGACGTAGCTCAGTTGGTAGAGCGCAACCTTGCCAAGGTTGAGGTCGCGAGTTCGAGCCTCGTCGTCCGCTCCAGTTCGTAGGAGAAACCCCAGTCATGTGACTGGGGTTTTTTCATGCGCCAGGACGCCAAGGCACGCTCTGACATTTGTCATCGCGAGTGATGACACCGCGCACTGCTGCCGGGCCCGGTCCCCGGGGACGCTCGTCCCATGGAAGACAACGAACACGAACACGAACACGTGGTTGAGGTCACAGATCTCCGCCGTGTGTACGGGGGCGGGTTAGAGGCGGTCCGCGGAATCACCTTCTCCGTGAGCCGCGGGGAGATCTTCGCGCTCCTCGGCACCAACGGCGCCGGAAAGACCTCCACCGTCGAACTGCTGGAGGGCCTCGCACCGCCGAACGGGGGCCGGGTGCGGGTGCGGGTGCGGGTGCGGGTGCGGGGCCACGATCCGCACCGCGAGCGGGCCGCCGTACGACCGCGCACCGGCGTGATGCTCCAGGAGGGCGGCTTCCCGTCCGAGCTGACCGTCGGCGAGACGACACGGATGTGGGCCGGCTGTACGACGGATGCCCGGCCCACGGCCGAGGCACTCGGCCGGGTGCCGCTGTCCGGTCGTATGGCGTGAGCGGCGTCACCTCATGACGTCTCCGGTACGGCTGTTGCTCGCCGACGACGAACATCGGATCCGGGGTGCGCTCGCCGCGCTGCTGGGACTTGAGGACGACCTGGTCGTGGTCGCGGAGGCGGCCACCGGGCCGGAGGCGCTCGCCATGGCGCGGGCCCATCGGCCCGACGTGGCGGTACTGGATCTGCAGATGCCGGGAGCGGACGGTGTGAAGGTCGCCACATCGCTGCGGACCGAACTGCCCGGCTGTCAGGTGCTGATCGTCACCGGTCACGGACGGCCCGGGCGTCTGAAACGGGCCCTGGCCGCCGGTGTGCGGGGGTTCGTCCGAAGACGGTCAGCGCGCAGCGGCTGGCGGAGACCATCCGTGCGGTGCATGCGGGAAACCGCTATGTCGACCCCGAGTTGGCCGCCGACGCGATCTACGCCGGGGACTCGCCGCTGACCGCACGGGAGTCCGAGGTGCTGGAACTGGCGGCCGACGGCGCGCCGGTCGCGGAGATCGCCGAGCGGGCCGCGCTGTCGCCGGGAACCGTGCGGAACTATCTCTCCTCGGCCGTCGCCAAGCTCGGTGCGGAGAACCGTCATACGGCAGTGCGTCTCGCGCGGGAGCGAGGTTGGGTATAGTTGCTCTCGCGCCTCGGCGCATGCGGACGTAGCTCAGTTGGTAGAGCGCAACCTTGCCAAGGTTGAGGTCGCGAGTTCGAGCCTCGTCGTCCGCTCCGAAAAGAAAGCCCCCGGTTCTCACCGGGGGCTTTCTTTCTTTTCTCGTTCTCTCGTGTCCCTTGCGGGGTCAGCCCCAGCTCTGGCCGGTCAGCCGCTCGTACGCCTCGACGTACTTCGCCCGGGTCGCCTCGACCACCCGCTGCGGCAGCGGCGGCGGGGGCTGCTCGCTCTTCCGGTCCCAGCCGGACTCGGCCGAGGTCAGCCAGTCACGCACGTACTGCTTGTCGAACGACGGCTGGACGCGGCCCGGCTCCCACTCGTCGGCCGGCCAGAAGCGGGAGGAGTCGGGGGTGAGGACCTCGTCGGCGAGGACGAGGACGTCGTCGCCCCCGGCGCCCTGCTCCAGGCCGAACTCGAACTTGGTGTCGGCCAGGACGATGCCCCGGTCGCGGGCGATGTCCCGGGCCCGCCCGTACACCGCGAGGGTGGCCTGCCGCAGTTGGGCGGCCGTCTCGGCGCCGACCTGCCGGGCGACGTCCTCGTACGACACGTTCTCGTCGTGCTCGCCGACCTCGGCCTTGGTGGCCGGGGTGAAGATCGGGGCGGGCAGTTCGGAGCCGTCGACCAGGCCCTCGGGCAGGGCGAGGCCGCACACCGTACGGGACTCCTGGTACTCGGCCAGGCCCGAGCCGGTGAGATAGCCGCGGGCCACGCACTCGACCGGGAGCATCTTCAGGGACTTGCAGATGAGGGTGCGGCCCGCCCAGTCGGCGGGGGCGCCCTCGGGCAGATCGGTGCTGATGACGTGGTTGGGGACGAGGTCGGCGAGCTTGTCGAACCACCACAGGGAGAGCTGGGTGAGCACCCGGCCCTTGTCGGGGATCTCGGTCGGCAGCACCCAGTCGTACGCGGAGATACGGTCGCTCGCGACCATCACGAGGTCGCCGTCCGCGTTCTGGTACAGCTCGCGCACCTTGCCGGTGTGCAGATGCACCAGACCCGGCACCTCGACGGGTTCGGGCTTTTCGACGAATCCGGACACGGTTCCTCCCCGTGGTTCTGTACAGGTGCCCCCGATTCTCCCGTATGCCGGGTTGCCATCGGACACGGGGTTCGGATCTGTGGTCCGTTGAGGGCGATTGAGCGTGTTCTGGGGTGCGTGAGTGAGTGTCCCGGTTGTGGTGTGCCAGGGATCATGGAAGGGAACGGGGAGAAACACGGCCGCCGTGGCGACCGGAAGACGCGCCCTGGGGCACCCGATACGGCGTCGGACGACACCGCCCCGTACCCACCAGCGCGATGGCTACGGGCATCGGACCCGCCCAGACCGGACCGGCAGCCTCTGGGCGTGAGGGCTCACTCCCGCTCAGTCCCTGGGAACGGTCAGTCCCGTTTGCAGATGCGGTCCAGGAGGTTGGCGGTGGCGCGCTGGACGCGGGGGTCGATATGGCCGGGACGGTCCAGGGCCGGGGACCAGGCGAAGGACCCGGAGGCGAAGACCAGGGCGCCGGAGGGGGCCCGGTAGAGGGAGGTCTCCTGGTGACGGACGGCGCCGTCGTTGTCGGTGTAGGGGGAGTGGGCCAGCAGGATGCGCTCCTCGTGCTCGGGCAGCGCGGTGCGCGGGAAGTAGCGGTCGGCCTCCCCGGCCACCAGGCCCGGCAGTTCGTCGCCCTCCTGCGCGCCGGTGGCCTCCCAGAGCCAGTGGCCCGCATTGCGCACGATCAGGGGATACGGCTCGGGCACCCGGCCCGCGTACTGGATGCCGACCGTCTGCTGCTCGGGCCGGTCGATCTCGCGCCAGAGCACGGGTTTGCCGGGGCCCTTGCGTTTTCGGCAGGTGAGCAGGCGGTCGGCGACCCCGGACGGGGACGGCCCCAACTCCACTTGCCAGTACATGGTGTTGGCGGACAGGAAGACCAGCGAGGTGCCGCTGTCCCGGGCCAGCTCGACCGCGCGGCGCATCTGCGGGGACCAGTACTCGTCGTGGCCCGGGAAGACCAGGCCCCGGTAGCGGGCGGGGTCGACGCGGCCGGCGTGCAGGTCGCGGGCGTCGGCGTAGGCGATGTCGTACCCGTAGCGCTCCGCCCAGCGGATGAAGTCGTAGGCGTGGCCGACGTGCAGGGGCAGGCCCGCACCCGCGTACGGGCGGTCGAAGGAGACGGTGGTCGCCGCGTCGGCCTCGCCGAGCAGCCGGCCCCGCTCGTCCCAGGCGTGGTAGAGGCTGGCGCCGGTGCGACCGTCCTCGGGGTAGAGGTTGTACGCCTGCCAGGTGATGTCCGGCAGGAGGAGGAGCAGATCGGCGGGGTGGTCGTCGCGGATCGTGAAGGGCACGTGGGAGCGGTAGCCGTCGGCCGTGGTGAGCACGGCGACATAGGCGCCGATGCTCCAGTACGACGGGACCTGCAACCGCCAGGACAGCCACCAGTGGTGGCAGGAGACCGTACGGTCGGCGGCCAGCGGCGGGGGCTGCACGATGCCGGACAGTCGCGGGCTGGTACTGATCTTGGCGGCGCCGTGACCGCCGTAGTGGCCGATGCGGTAGATGTCGACGCTGAATTCCTGCGGCGGGTCGACGGTGATGTGGAAGTCGACTGCCTCGCCGGGGGAGACCGCGCCGGTCGAGGTGAATCCTTTGATCTGGCGGTGCACGTCGTCCGCCGAGCGGGGGCCGACGGCACTTCGGGGTGCGGGGACCCGCGGATTCTCGCCGGTGGGCTGTGGCCGGCTCGGGTCGACGTACCACGGGACGACATGACCGGTGTCGTCGAAATAGGTCTCGCTGCCGCGCAGCCAGGGAACGGGCCCCTGACCGAAGGGGTCCGTGACGGCGTGCGCGAGTGCTCCCGACTCCCAGCGGCGGATCTGGTCCGATGCCATGGTGGCTCCCCTCCCTCGTGCCCCCGTGAAGTGTGCTGATACGAGTCGTCGTGCGGTGGTACGGCGTTTCGTGGCCGAGCTTGTTCTGTTCTGGTCGTGCCCTGTTCCGGCCTCGATCGTGGTGCTGTGACTGGGGCGGCTGTCTTATGTCGGATGCGCTTGCCATTTCACCGAACGGTCCCAGCACATCACATAACGCACGCGTACGGTCACGGTTCGTTGCGAATTTGCCTGAAGTGGAATGCTTCACTCCGCTAAAGCGTCGAAACGCCGAGGTCAGACCAGCCGTACGGGCTTCTCGGGACGTATCCCGGACTCGACCAGCCAAGCCCGCAGCGGGGCCGGGTCTCCCTCCTCGATGAGGCTGAGGACTCTGGGCGTCAGGTCGGCGGCCCGCTCGCCGTCGACCAGCAGGGACGGGCCGTCGAGCCAGTCCAGACCGGGGGTGGCTCCGGCGGTGTCCATGGCCGCGCAGCACACCATCGCCGTGACGTGGTCGGCGAGGAGTTCGCGGGCGGTGCGCGGAGGCTGCAGTGGGAGCAGGGGCAGCGTCCCGTCGTCCCAGAGGGTGCTGTCGGGGCCCTGCCCGGCGGGTGCGGGCGAGCCGGGGCCGGGGCGCGGGGTGACGGCGGCGGCTTCCTCCCGGGCAAGGGCGGCGGTGAGGCCGGCGGCGAGGGCGGCGCTGCATTCGGTGCCGGTGGTTTCCTCGCCGTCCTCGTCGTAGGCCGGGGGCTCTTTGGGCCTGCTGCGGGCGGCCGGGTCGGTGAGGTGGTCCAGGACCCGGGCCAGCGTGGGGCCGCCGGGGTCGGGGGCGGCGGGGTCGAGGGTGGCGCGGACGCCGAGGGAGTCCAGGACGCGGTGCAGACGGGCCGCCTCGGTGCGCCAGGTGCGGTCCACGACCTCGTCCGGATACTCCTGCCAGGCCACCGGTGACCAGTCCGGTCCCGGCTCGGCGGGGCCGCCGTGGAAGAGGCGGGCGGCGAGCAGCGAGGCGGCCTCGTCCGCCAGGCCCGGCTCGTCCAGCAGGTCGCAGGCGGGCCGCTCGCCGAGCCGGGAGGCGAAGCCCTCGGCCAGCCGGTCGCGCCGGGACAGCTCGGTGAGCGCCGCGACCACTCCCGCGTCCAGCCGGGACGGCCAGCGGCCCATCCGCCAGGCGGGCAGCGCGACCCGGGTCAGAAGGCGGTCCCAGCCGGCGTAGGCGAGGCCGACCTGCTCCTGGGCGACGATCCGCAGTCCGTAGTCCACAGCCTGTGCGCGCTCGGCGGCCGCGGCGGCGACCCCGCGCTCCATCAGCGCCGCGTGCTCCCGGCAGCCCCGCAGCATCAGCCGGGCCACCCAGCCGAGGCCCCCGCAGAACAGGCGGGTCGCCGGACAGCGGCCGGTCGTCGTGGAGACGGCGACCGCCGCGTCCAGCCCGCGCACGAAGCGGCGGGCGGCCGCTATGTCCGGGTGCGCCGACGGTCCCGTACCGGCGACGACCGGGGCGAGGACCGCGCGCAGCTCACCCACACGCATCCACCACAGGAACGGGGAGCCGATGACGAGCACGGGGGCGGCCGGCGTACGGCGGTGCGGGCCGGGGCTGCCGAGCTCGTCGCCGCCCTTGGGAGCGGGCGGGCCGTGCGCCGGGTGGGTGCGGTCCTCCAGCCAGCTGTCGCAGTCCGGGGTGAGCGCTATGGCGGAGGGCACCGGGACGTCGAGACGGTCGGCGAGGTCGCGCACCATCCGGTACAGGTCCGGGGCAGACTCCTCCGGGATCGGGACCGTGGGGCTCACGGCCGGGCGGGCGCGGGCCACGACCACCGCGATGCCGGCGGCGGCCAGCAACACGACGGCGGCGAGCACGCCGACGACCCAGCGGGCCGTGTCCCAGCCGCGGCCGACGAAGTGACCGGTGGAACCGCCGGTCAGCAGGATCACCATGGCCGCCGCGGGCAGCAGCGCCACGGCCAGGGCCCGGCCGCGGACGCGCAGCACGGCGAGAGCCCGCGCACGGGCCCCCTGCGCCCCCGCCTCCACACCGATTCCGGTCACGACCGGACCTCACCCCCTCCCTGCTGTGCCGGCGCTGTCCTGGCTGTTGCTCACTCCCCCACTGTGGCACCCACCACTGACATCGCAATGCCGGTGGGCCAAGTGCCGGAACACCTGCGCCGCACCCTAGTTGGGGCCTTGGCCCCCGTCAGCCGGTTGGGGCATCGGTCACTCGATGGAATGGCTTTGGTCAGAGGTGATCGACAGACAGCAACGATCAGGCCCCGGATTTCCGGGTTCCGGGGCCTGACCAGGAGCGGTGGACGCATGTACGGCGCTCAGGCCTCGGCCGCAGCCTTCGCCGCAATGTCCGTACGGTGCTGGGAGCCGTCGAGGCCGATCCGGGCCACGGCGGCGTACGCCCGCTCACGGGCCTGGGTCAGGTCCTGGCCGGTCGCGGTCACGGAGAGGACCCGGCCACCGGCGCTGACGACCGCGTCGCCGTCCCGCTTCGTCCCCGCATGCAGGACGTAGGCGTGCGGGGCGTCCTCGGCGGCCACCGTGTCGAGGCCGGTGATGGGGTCACCGGTGCGCGGGGTGCCGGGGTAGTTGTGGGAGGCGACGACCACGGTGACCGCGGCGTCGTCGCGCCAGCGCAGCGGCGGAAGGTGGTCGAGGGTGCCGTTCGCGGCCGCGTGCAGGACGCCGGCCAGCGGGGTCTTCAGGCGGGCGAGGACCACCTGGGTCTCGGGGTCGCCGAAGCGGGCGTTGAACTCGATGACCCGGACACCGCGCGAGGTGATCGCGAGGCCGGCGTAGAGGAGACCGGAGAACGGGGTGCCGCGCCGCCGCATCTCGTCGACGGTCGGCTGGAGCACGGTCTCCAGGACCTCGTCGACGAGCTTGGGGTCGGCCCAGGGCAGCGGGGAGTACGCCCCCATGCCGCCGGTGTTCGGCCCCTGGTCCCCGTCCAGGACGCGCTTGAAGTCCTGGGCGGGCTGCAGCGGGAGAACCGTCACACCGTCGGTGATCGCGAAGAGGGAGACCTCGGGGCCGTCGAGGAACTCCTCGATGACGACGCGGCCGCACCCGGCGGCGTGTGCCGTGGCGGCCGCCAGGTCGTCGGTGACGACGACGCCCTTGCCGGCGGCGAGGCCGTCGTCCTTCACGACGTACGGCGCTCCGAAGGCGTCGAGGGCCGCGGCGACCTCCTTGGCATTTGTGCAAACGTACGAACGGGCGGTGGGCACCCCGGCCGACGCCATCACATCCTTGGCGAACGCCTTGGACCCCTCGATCCGCGCGGCCTCCCCGGAGGGGCCGAAGACCGGGACACCCGCCTCGCGCACGGCGTCGGCGACCCCTGCGACGAGCGGGGCCTCCGGACCGACGACGACGAGATCGGCGCCGATCTCCTGGGCCAGCGCGGTGACGGCAGCGCCGTCCAGGGCGTCGACCTGGTGCAGCTCGGCGACCTCGCCGATACCGGCGTTGCCGGGGGCGCAGTGCAGCGCGGTGACGTCGGAATCGAGGGACAGAGAGCGGCACAGGGCGTGTTCGCGGGCGCCGCTGCCGATGACGAGGACCTTCACGGGGGTCAGCGTAGCCGGGTGGGCCGACTGGAGGTTTCTCCAAGGGGGCGGAGTGGGGGCCGACCGTCTGCTGAGGACCGTGTTCCCAAGCGAAACTCAGGGGGCGCGGGGAATAGCGCGAACGACCCCGTACGACCGCAGCCTCCGGACAATCCGCGGCTCCCGCCTCCGGACCGTCGACGTGTGTCACCCGTCACGCGTCACTCGTTGCGGATCTCCTCCACCACCGTCGCCCCGAGCTCCCGCACGATCAGTTCGTGACCCGAGAGGGCCGACTCGTCGAGGTCGGGGTCGTCCTCCTCGGGGATGTCGTCCTCGGGGGACACCGGGGGCGGCTCGGGGGCCGCGGGCGGCGGGGCCGGAGCCGCTGCCGTCGGGGAGGACGACGGGGCGCCCTGGGGCCGGGCCGTGGGCGGTGCGGGCTGGGGAGCCGCCGGGCGGACGGGGGCCGACGGGGCGGGGCCGCCGTAACCGGACGACGCCGAGGGTGCGCCGCCGGGGCCGGCCGGAGCCGGGCCGCCGCCGCCCGTCGGGTCGACGACCGCCTCGATCCGCCACTGCACACTGAACTGCTCGGCCAGCGCCTGCCGCAGCACGTCCTCGCTGCCGCTGCTCGCGAAGTTGTCGCGGGCGCCGGCGTTGACGAAGCCGAGTTGGAGGGTGGTGCCGTCGAAACCGGCGACCTGGGCGTTCTGGCTGAGCAGGATCCAGGTGAAGCGGCGACGGTTCTTGACCGCCTCCAGGATGTTCGGCCAGAGGACCCGGGGGTCGAGGCCGCCGGCGGAGGCGGGGGCGGCCGGGGCGGGAGCAGCCGGGGTCGCGGACGCCGGCGCCGGGGCCGGCTGGGCCGCAGGGGCGCCCGTGGCCGTGGCCGTGGGCCAGCCGCCGGGGCGGCGGGCGACGCCGCCACCCGCGGGGGCGGCCGTCGGCCAGGCGCCGGGCGCGGCGGCAGCGGGGGCCGCAGGGGCCGCGGCCGGAGGGGATGACGGCGTAGGGGCAGGTGGCTGAGGGGCCGGTGACTGATGGGCCGCTGACTGATGGGCCAGTGACTGATGGGCCGGTGACTGGGCGGCCGGTGACTGTGCCGGGGGCGCGGGCTGTGGCTCGGGCGCCGCTCCCCCTCGTACCGCCGCCCGGGCCGCCGCGGGGCCACCCCTCTGCGGCACCGGAGCCCCCGCCGACGCTCCGCCGGGCGCCGCGGCCGCCATGTGCGCCTCGGGCCCGGGGACGTACCCCATGGCGGGCGCACCGCCCCCACCCGAGAAGTTGACGCCACGCTCCAGCCGGTCGAGGCGAGCCATCACGGACCGCTCGTCGCCGTAGGCGGCCGGCAGCATCACGCGTGCGCAGATCAGCTCCAGCTGGAGGCGCGGGGAGGTGGCGCCGCGCATCTCGGTCAGCCCCTCGTTGACGAGGTCGGCCGCGCGGCTGAGCTCGGCGGCACCGAACGTGCCGGCCTGGGCCTGCATACGTTCGAGAACGTCGGCGGGGGCGTCGAGCAGCCCTTTCTCCACGGCGTCCGGGACGGCAGCGAGGATCACCAGGTCCCGCAGCCGCTCCAGCAGGTCGGCGACGAAGCGGCGCGGGTCGTTGCCCCCCTCGATGATGCGGTCGACGACCTCGAAGGCGGCGGCGCCGTCCCCCGTCGCGAATGCCTCGACGACGGAGTCGAGCAGGGACCCGTCGGTGTAGCCGAGCAGGGAGGTGGCCATGGCATACGTCACACCCTCCGCTCCCGCCCCGGCGAGCAACTGGTCCATGACGGACATGGAGTCACGCACGGAACCGGCGCCCGCGCGGACGACGAGCGGCAGCACGCCGTCCTCGACCGGGATGTTCTCCTTGCCGCACACCTCGGCGAGGTAGTCCCTCAGGGTGCCCGGCGGCACCAGCCGGAAGGGGTAGTGATGGGTCCGCGACCGAATCGTCCCGATGACCTTCTCGGGCTCGGTGGTGGCGAAGATGAACTTCAGATGCTCCGGCGGCTCCTCGACGACCTTGAGCAGCGCGTTGAAGCCGGCCGACGTGACCATGTGGGCCTCGTCGATGATGTAGATCTTGTAGCGGCTGCCGGCAGGCCCGAAGAAGGCCTTCTCGCGCAGCTCACGGGCGTCGTCCACACCACCGTGAGAAGCCGCGTCGATCTCGATGACGTCGATGGAACCGCGCCCGTTCCGCGCGAGGTCCTGGCACGACTGGCACTCCCCGCAGGGCGTCGGCGTCGGTCCCTGCTCGCAGTTCAGGCACCGCGCCAGGATCCGCGCGCTGGTGGTCTTCCCGCACCCACGCGGCCCGCTGAACAGGTACGCGTGATTGACCCGGTTGTTCCGCAGCGCCTGCTGCAACGGGCCGGTTACATGCTCCTGCCCGATGACCTCGGCGAACGACTCCGGGCGATAGCGGCGGTACAGCGCGAGAGACGACACGCTTACGAGGTTATAGGCGCCCACTGACAACCAGCCCCGCCCGCAAACGCGAGCGCCCCCCACGCACCCGCCAGAGCCAACCTACCCTTGCTGCCTTCCGGCCCTGGGGGAGTTCAGTCAGATAGCGCCGCGTGGGGGGCTCCGCACAGAGTACCCGACGTCAGCGGGTCGGAACGAGTTCGCGAGCACTCCTCTCGGTCATGTAATGTTTCCGGCGGAGGATTCGCCTAGAGGCCTAGGGCGCACGCTTGGAAAGCGTGTTGGGGGCAACCCCTCACGAGTTCGAATCTCGTATCCTCCGCCAGTGCCTCACCGGGCACGATGTTGAAGGGCCCCGCTGCTTGCAGCGGGGCCCTTCAACGTGCGTGGTCTCAGTTGGTGCGAGTGCCCGTCGCGGCAGCGCTTAAGCCGGGCCACTCACATCTGAAAGGCGGCGCGCAGCTCGTCGTCCCGCAGGAGGTCCAGGACGCCCGGCTCCTCGGCCACGAAGACCCGGGGCGCTTCCTCAGACACAGCCTTGTGCAGCGCCGCGTAACAGACGTCGGCAAACGGCTGGGTGCGCATGCGGTAGATCCTGCGGCGCATGTTCCTGACATCGCCAAGAGCCCGGGCCTGGGCCCAGCCCCGCAGATCGTCGGCCAGGTTCAGCCAGGCTTCGGCACGGACCCGTGGACGCTTCCCCTCGTTCAGGCCGCAGACCTTGATGGTCCACTCGCCCTTCGGCGAGCCCTCGACCGGCCGGTAGACGCCGCTGGCGAGCCCAAGGTCCAGGTGTTCGAAGGGGTTCTCACGGGTCGGGTCAATGAGGAGGGAGCCGACGAGGCCGTCGCCCCGGTGCTTGTTGCCCTTGAAGCGCGTGTTGCAGGTGGAGCAGGCCACAGGAGGTTCGGCCAGTAGAAGGTCCGCAGGGCGCATCGAGATTTGGGAACGAAGTGGTCCACCGTGTCGGCCAGGTGATTCCCGCAGTACATGCAGCAGTCCACACCGGGCGCCATGTCTTCCAACGCCTCGCGCATCGGCCGGTACACATCCCGTCGCACGGTCTTGCGCTCCCACATCCGCTCGGCGTGCTCACCACGCTCGGGCACTGGGGTGCCAGCCATCTCCTGGGTCAGGGCCAGCAGGGAAGCTTCCAGTCCGATAGGGAGCCGCGGTCGTACGATCCTGATCACGAGCCGCCGGTCTCCCGCCTCCTGGCTCGCAGGCTGGAGTCCTCGACGTAGGTCGCCTGGGAGCTGGCCAGGGTCCGGCGCAAAGTGCGGAACCGTCGCACCGTCTCCGGATCGGCGTCGCCCGACGAGACCTCATACTCCAGGTCGGCGAGCTCTTCGCGCAGCTCCTCGGCGCGACGGGAGAACGGGGACTGGAGACCGAAGAAATCCGAGAGCACCGCGTCGTCGCCAGTCCCGTAGACAATCGTGCCGTACTCCTTCTCGTCCACGACCTCTGGCGGGGCCTGCTCGTCGGGGCCCGGCAGCCGGACGAGGCCACCAGGGTCCGCTGCCTGGCAGATGTAGGGGCTGTGAGTGGTCACGATGAACTGGACTGCGGGGAAGTGGGCCTTGAACCACTCGCCGATGCGCTGCTGCCAGGAGACGTGGAGGTGCGCGTCCACCTCCTCGATGAGGACGACGCCCGGGTACGGCAGGTAGGGTCGACCGCCATCGTCCCGGCGCAGTGCCAGCCCTCCGTAGGCGGCGTGCATCTGCCGTACGACGTCGAGGATGAGCGCCGTGACGGTGCGCAGGCCGTCGCTCATCCGCCACTGGGCGATGAGTGGCCCCACGCCGTCGGTCCGCCGCAGCCATGCAGATCTACAGCCATCTCGAATACCTGCTCAGCAAGAACGAGCGGTACCACTTACGCGAGACCGTCGTCGGCAGGGTCAAGAACTCGGCCGCTTTCCTCGCCACGGCGTCGGCTGTGACGTACCAGGGAAGCCGGGTCGACGCCGAGCCGTTCCTCCAGCTGCTTGACGAGACGATCCCGCGTTTGCCGATCCTCGGCTACCTGTACTTCGAGGCGCTCGCGGAGTACCTCATGCTCCACTCGACGTCGCCCCACACCCAGCGCTTGGCTGAGCTCGGCGAGCTGAACAACTGGCTGTACAAGGAGATGCTGTTCGCAGTCTTCCCCAGCATGGCCGGCAAGTTCGACCTCGCGAGATTCCGGCCCTGCCCGAAGCAGCTGGCCGCGCTCATCCATCAGGTCGACCCGTCGCCGCCCGCCTCTTCGCGCCCGGCGATGCCCCCGAAGCATGGCACCACACGCGCTGGGAGTTCGACTCGCTGGCCACCCAGCTCGGCCCCCTACTGGGCCACCTGATCCACCGGGAACTGCGCTCCTTCGGCCGCTACCCCGACTTCTACTTCTACTTCTACTTCGACCAGCACAAGGCGCTGCAAGCCTGGAACTACTGGAACCACATGGACATCGTCGCCCCGTTCAACGGCACTATGCCCAAGGGCGAGATCGGCATCAACCCGGCCTACCCCAACCTCGACTACCGCGTCTGGCGCGCCGAGCAGGACGACACCGGCCATCTCCACCCGGCCGAAGAACTCTCGCTGACCATCGCTCCGCGGCTGGTGGACATCAAGTACACCCTCATGCGCAACAACCAGTGGACCGCCGCCCCCGCGCCCAGCGTCGCCTGATCACCACCGCCGCTATCCGCGGCCCACCTCACCTCGCAACCTCACACGCAGGAGATCCGTGATGAGTCCCTCCGGCATGCCCTCCGCCGACCTTCTCGGCGAGCAGATCCACGCGATCCTCGCCGACCCCGCCACCACCCACGGGCTCGCCCGCACCCTCCGGGCTGCCGCCAAGGAGATCAAGCTCCACCGCTACCACCACGCCAGCCGACGCGCGTGGCCCAACGGCTGGATCGACGACAAGCCCGCCAAGATCCAGATCGGCGGCGGGGCGCATCGCATCGACGGCTTCTTCAACATCGACCTCGTGCCGCCGGCCGACCTTCTCTGGGACATCCGCGAGGGCATTCCCCTCCAGGACCGCAGCACCCACGAGATCTTCTCCGAGCACTTCCTGGAGCACATCGACTACCCGCGCTCGGCCAAGCACTACGTCCGAGAGGCCCACCGCGTGCTCGTGCCGGGCGGCCGGATCATCACCGGCGTACCCGACGCCGCTTTCGCCCTGAACCAGTACCCCGGCCCCCTCGACGCCACCGACGAGACGATCGACCGCTGGTACTCCAAGCGCAACTGCCGCAGCGACATCAACACCCGTCTCGACCTCGTCAACCTGGTCTTCCGCGACCAGGACGACGACCCCACGTACACCCCGCACCTCTGGGCCTACGACCACGAGAAGCTCGTCCAGCTCTTCACCGAGGCCGGCTTCACCACCGTCGAACCCTGGACGTTCGACCCCACCATGGCCAACCCGAAGCGCGGCTGGGGCAGCGTCTACGTCGTCGCCACGAAGTAGCCCCCTCAGGCAGCCCGCGAGTCCGGGACGCCCCCCTTACCTGCCTCGGACTCGCGAGCCTCCACCTACGCCACGGCACCGTGCACCCCGCCCGGCCAATGAGGGCGCCACCTCACCGAGCACGCTGAACCAATTCGCCATCCGAGTTGCTGAGCACCAGACCACCGCGGAGGCGGCCGTACAACGAGTCGTGCGGACCGCCGGATACGACGCGCATGCAATTCGGCCTCGACGGAGGAGGAGCGCCGACCAGCGCAGCGGAGGTAGACACCCGCAGCACGCGCGACTTGATCACGCGCAAGAAGAAGGCCGGTTAATGGCCGTCACGGACTGACCGGCATGCTGCACGTCCTACTGCTGCTCGACGTCGCCCAGTTCGGCCAGCGCATCAAGCCAGACGGCCGCGCGTCGAGTTCGGCGACCGCGTAGCTGAGTCGGAGCAGCAGACGACGACCACCTTCGAAGGGTTGGGTCCTCATTGCTCCAACCGCGCTCGTCTCTCACGCCTGCCGAACCAAGTCGCGGCGGAGGTCGAACCACGCACGTGCCGAGCTCATGTAGCTGTCGGTCCGCGACGTGGGCCTGTCCAGCTGTGCCACGAGCGTGTCCTGCTGGGAAAGCAGCGCGGCACGCAGGTCCGGATCCCGCTCGGCCATCAACTGGAGGACAGCAAGTGCACGGGCACTGCACCCACCGAGGTCGGGCCAGAATCCGTCCGGAGACCGCAGCTCGGCGGTACGGCCTTCGGCCGATGCGTAGGCAAAGGCGACGAAGACCGAATGAGAGCCGGAGGCCGATGGCTTCATGATGTGGTCGATCGCACTACCGAGGGTCTCCTGAGTCCACTTCTGGCGAGGAAGCCACATCGCGCCCCAGGCAGTGGCATAGGGGTAAGACGGGTTCGGTCTGCGCTTCGGTACCTGGCGGGCGAGCAGCTGCGTCTTGTTCATCATGTGCAAGGAGCGCGCGATCCAGCCGATCTCGTTCCAGTGCTCCGCCTCGTCGAAAACCACGTCACGTCGCATCTGCGCGCCAATGGCCTCGGCCACGGCGGGTACCAGGCGATGGGCGAAGTCCGGCCGCACCCTGAGCGCGACATCCAGCAGCACATCGATGGAATGCGCGTTGAGACGCTTCACAAGTGATGTGGGCTCCAGACGCTCCAGCTCATCGAACAAGAACCGGACAGGCTCGTCGGCTTGTGCTGTCACCAGCAGTGACAGCAGAGAGGGTGTGTGTGTCAGGTCCTTCACCCGTGCGTAGCCGAGCCTTCTGGCCAGGCGCTGTCCGGGGATGCCGGCGGCCAGCCGGCAGGCCCAGCCGACGTCCCAGATCAGGGCCAGCCGCAGGACGTCGGCAAGCGCGGCCGGGCTGGTCACCTGCATCACCGTCGCCTGGTGCCGGTCGCGGAGCTTCTCCACCCAGTTCGAATAAACACCGCCCGACCGCAGCCCGAGCGCCACCAGTTGACGAACGACCTCGTACTGCTGGGTGGGGTGCTGGATATGGGCGAGTTCGCTCGTGAAGGCGTTCCAGGCTCCCCGTTCACCCTGCAGGTCGCGCATCAGCGCGGCACCGGAGCCGGCGGACACCCGCTCCACCGCCGTCAGCAGCCGGGCCGCCTCGACGGGGTCGTTGTACACCGACTGACGTGCTTTTTCCCGCAGCAGGCTGTCCTTGCGCCCGCGCCGGGGGACGATCCTGGTCCTCAGCTCGTCGAGGGTCGCCGCAGCGGTGTCACTGTTCAGCCGGGACAGTACGTTGATCACCTCGGTCACCTGATTCGCACTGGCTCCGCGACCGATCTGCGCGGCCCAACGCCGGCCCACCGACTCCGGGGTCTCGGTGCCGTCCTTCCGCAGCACCCACAGCCCGGCGTCCTCCATGGGCACGCCCCCGTCGACGAGCGTCCGGGCGGTCTCCCGGGCGCACAGCGCCGCCGACGCGGGCGAGGCGGAGGCCATCTTCTCGATGAAGCCCGCCGCATCGTGCTCGTTGACGTACCGGCTCGACAGCCCTTGGTACATGGCACGGCCGAGCCGATGGAAGAGACGCCGGGCGTCCGCGATCGACGCGTCCTTCATTCCCTCGAAGAGCCTCTTGTCCGCCACATGCCGGCCCAGCTTCTCCAGGAAGGCAGCCCCGAACTCCTCGTCCTGCCCCAGCAGCAGGGCGGCCTGTGGGCCCCAGGGCCGCATCGAGCGGTTCAGCGCCCTGGCGACGACGTCCACGAAAAGATCCAGGCACTCCTCCCGGAAGGAGGCGTCGGCCTCCCAGATCCCCTTGATCAGGTGGTACTGGATGGAAATCCGTGGATCCTCCTCCAATCGGGCGGTCACCCAGTCCTTACCGAGTTCCTCGGCGAGGTACTGGCTGAAGCCCTTCTTCTCGGTCAGGAACAGCTCGTCGACACGTGCTGTCGCCGACAGGAGCAGACCGGCGCCCTTGACGTCCTGGTTGACCCGCACCTGCTGGGCGAGGGCGCGGGCGAGATCGACGTCGAGGCGCTCCGCGCGGTCGCCGTACAGCGCGTGACGGGCGGTGTAGTCGTGGGTCTCGCTGGTCGTCCGGATCAGCAGGGCGGCGTCCGTCGGGGTCGCGGTCCGCAAGGCGTTGCGGATGGCGACGCCGAAGCCCTCCCCCTTGTTGATGCCCTGGTCGTTCTTGTTGATGCCCTGGTCGTTCAGCAGCTTGGTGACGAAGCCGACCCGGTAGTCCCGGGCCTCCTCCAGCGCGTACCGCAGGTCCACCGCGTCCGCGTGCCGCAGCGCCTGCCGGATGCCCACCTCGTGCCTGCGGAAGACCGTCCCCCAGTCCTCGTAGTCAGGGTCGTAGCGCAGCCGGAGGACGAGGGACGAGATGTACAGCGCGATACCGCGAGTGGGATCGGGATCGTGCTCGAGGAGCTTGCGGACCTCGGCCTCGTTCTGGACCCAGGAGGCGTACTCCGGCATGGCGATGTCGTTGGCTGCGCGGCGCACCAGGCGTTCGACCCGGCCGACCGTGCGGTAGTCGAGGGCCTTGTCAGGGTCGAGGCGGACCAGGGTCTCCACCCCGCGCTCGGCCACGACCTCGTCGAGGCGCGGATGATGGAAGCGGCTGAGCTGCTCCAGCACGCTGTACAGGCCGTCGTTGGGTCTGGGCCTGTCGTCCAGCAACTCTCCGAACCGCTTCACCATCCAGTCGGCGAGGGTGTCGAACTGGGAGTCGCTGAAACGGTGCCTGTGCCGGTGGATCGCGCGGATCACGGCCAGCAGGTCGCGTCCGGACCGGAGGGTGGCCTGCGGCAGACGCGCCACGAGGGTCTTCAGGAGCCGGCCCATCAGCTTGTCGCCGAACGAGGAGTCGATCGCGAGCAGCACCAGCGCGATGCCCACCGGTGACGCGGTCCGGCGCCATTTGGCGAAGTCGTCCTCGTGCTCGGGGTGCAGCAGGCTCTCCGCGAGGCTTCGGCAGACGCGCTCGTCGTTCAGGCGCGCGCCGCGGAGCATGGGCAGCAGCCCGCTGCGGTGGTCGCCCAGGTCTCGGAAGAGTTCCTTGGAGACGAGCTCGGCGACGAGCTCGTGGCGGCGTGGCCGGGTGGCCTCGTCGGCATGGGCGACTTCGGCGTAGGCGTCCAGGATCGTGCGGCAGTCCGTGGGGCTCGGGAAGCGGAGACGGTCGGGGGCTCCGTCCGGAGCGGCACCGATCCTGTAGAGGTCGCCGCGCTCGTGCTCGGGGACGCTCACGTTCCCGCCGAGCAGGGAGACAGCAGCGACGACGGCCGCCAAGTCCTGTGCTTCGGCCCCTAGTTCGGCGCCCTCGATGAAGTTCTGCCGGAGTTCCTCCTCGAGACGTTCGGGCCTGTCGTCCCCGCCGCGGTAGTCGCACAGGCCCTTGACGAATCGTGCGAGGTCGTGGGGGAAGCGGCGAGCCAGGGCTTCGACGAAGCGGGGGTTGCTGGCGACCTTGTCCCCGTGGATCTCCCGGGCGCGGCCGGCCAGGTCGAGGAGGGCGGCGGTGCGGACGATGGACGGTACGACGGTGAGGTTCGCCGCCTGCCAGTCGTGGAGCGAGTTGATGTCGTACCCCAGGCAGGCGAGCATGCTGACGCCGAGCTCCGCCGACACGGCGGGCAGCACGCGGTCAACGTCCATCTCGCCCAGCGGCCGGATGCCGTCGATGATCACGACGGGGCAGCCCGTCTCCGGCTGTTCCAGGGGTTCGAGACTGCCGAGGGCATGCCGTACGACTCCGGCAAGGACGTCACCGCTCGGGAACGCCTGGTCATCGGGGACGAGAACGATCACGCGCCGCCCGGCCTCGACGAGCGACCGTGCCGTGCAGCGGGCGATGCAGCTCTTCCCGGAGCCGGACGGTCCTCCCAGCACGGCCACCTTGCGCTCCGGGTCCTGGAAGATCGCCACAAGGCTGTCGGCCTGGTCTGTGCGGATGTCGGGGAGCGGCTGGCCGTCGGGCTGCGTCAGCGACCAGTCGGAGAGACTCCATCCGGTGGCCTTCAGGGCGCTCTCGTGCCAGTTCCGCGTCCACGCGTCCCAGGCCGCGCCCCAGTAGGCGCGGGCCGCGCCCTCCAGGGTGAGGCCGGGGTCCGCGACCGCGAGCGTCGGGGCGCCGCCCCCGGCGGAGGTACGGAACCAGCCGCCGCGGCCGGGATGGACGAGCGTGCCGTTGCAGGCGGCAGCGCGCAGGGACGCCTCGCCGGGCTCCATGGGCTGGAACTGCGTCGTCGCGCCGAGGTGGGACGACGAGTACGCGCCGGCGGCCGACATGCCGGGCGCGGGGTGGGGCAGTTCGGGGGCGGCGAGTGTCCGCGAAAGGAGCCGCAGGGCAGCGGGCAGGGTCACCGTGGTGTCGTTGACGCGGCTCGGCGGCAGCAGGCCCTGGGCCGCCAGTCTCGGCTTCGGGTCCCCCGCGAGTTCCTCGTCGCGCCCCAACTGGAGGAGCAGGTTCCGTACGGGCTCGGCGCCTCCGTCGGAGGCCCTGTTGGTGACCGGGGTGACGGACCGCCATTTCCTGGTTATACCAGCCAGCTCCCGGACCGCGTCGTCGTGACCGGCGGCGGCGTCACCGGCCTTGCTCTCCAGGGCGAGGCGGGCTGCCCAGGCCGTGGGCGGCAGGTCCGGGTCGGCTTCCGGGCGGAGGACGGTGACGTCCAAGTACTCGGCGGGTGGGCCCTTGGGGGTGGCCGTCTTCTCGGACGCGCCGTCCTCGGACAGGTCGTCCTTGGGCCGGCGCTGCTCAGGGACGTACGGGCCGCTGTCGGGTGCGCAGGCCCGCTCGTAGAGGCCGACGAGGTCGTCCTCCATGCCCTCGATGCTCTGGATGTGCGCGACCAGTTCGGCGTACGGGCCCTCGCAGGCCTCCGGGTCCAGGAGCATGTCAACCAGCCGCTCGATGCTGGTGCGAACGGAGCCGGTCACGAACCGGTCCGGGATGCCCAGCGCCGCGCCGTTCAGGTCCCTCCGCTCCGCTTCCGCCAACAGGGGCCGGACTCCTTGGGCGTGGAGTCGTTCGAGCAGAACGCCGAAGGACGTGCGCGGGGCCGATTCCTCGTGCTTCGTCAGGATATCGTCGAGGGCGAGCAGTGCGCCGACGACACCGTCACGTGCCGAGACGGAGTTCAGGGCCGTCATCTTGCCTCCTCACTGCGGTCGGTCGTCGGGGACGGGCCGGGTGGATCAGGATCGACCGTGTCCGGTCGCGGCGGATCGAGGCGAACGTCGAGACAGAACACTCCTCGCAGGTCGGTCACCACCAGGTAGGACCCGTCCGCGTCGAGGGCGAGCGCCACTGGCTGGTCCGGCAGCGGAAACCGGGAGATCGGCCGCTCGTCACCGGAAGTGGTCGGGAGGAGGCACAGCCAGGGTCTCCGCGCGCCGCCGGCCGCGGCTGCCAGGCTGTCACCGACAGCGAAAGCGAGCGTTCCGTCGCGCACGGCGGGGATGTCGAGACTTCTCGTCCCGTGGCTCTCGTCCCATACGAACAGCCCTCCCCCGCGCTCGACCATGCCCACAGTGCGACCGGTCGACGACACCACGGCGTGCTGCGTGGAGGGCATGAGCAGCGGCTGGCGTCGTATCGCTGGCACGCCCGTGTCCCCTAGGCGCGCGGTTACGGTGCCGAACTCGGTGGTGGCGACGAGCCGTCTGTCGCTGGCCTGGCCCCCCAGGTGGACCTGGGTGACGCGGCTCGACCCCGGCACGACGAAGGACCTGGCCCGCCCGGTGGCGCCCAGTTCGACGACCTCGATCCGCATGCCCGCGGCGACAGCCAGCAGGTCACCGTGCAGTGAGAACGCCGTCGCCCCATCCAGGGCGGCCAGAGGCTCGGGGGCCCGGCCCGTCAGCGGCCACCACAGCAGTCCCACGCCGTCCGCGACGAACGCGACGACGGGCTCGCCGTCGACGACGGCGAGCGCCAGGTGCGAGGCGATACCGTCGTCCTCGGACCGCACCGCCTCGGCGAGCGATGCGCCGTCCGCCAGGTTCCACAGCCGTATCGTGGCGTCGCCGTGGGTGGTCACCACGTAGCCGGCGCCGGACCCGTCGGATGCGACTGCCAGGAGGTCGGGTACGGCCACGCTGTCCTGGGTGGCCCACAGGATGTCGACTCCGGCACCGGAACCGCGCAGGTCCAGACCGCGCCCGTCGCCCCCGGACCTGAGGAAGTCGAGCTTCAGCTGGAACGCCCGCTCCGCCGGGTGGAGCTCGGGCGTCTGGGCCCGTACGCCCTTGACGACCCACTCCGGAAAGAGCCGGTCCCCTCCGGCAACCAGTTGTCGGGCGAGGGCGCCGCCGGGCAGTGCCGCCCAGAAGGCCATCGAGGACAGCTCGGTGGCGAACTTCCGCTCGAAGGGGCGGGCGGCGGCCGCGAACAGGGCGGTCAGGGCCGTGTCCGCCGCCCAGTCGATTCCGGGCTCGCCGGACGCTCCGGCCGTATCGGCTCCGGACGCGTGGACGGGCAGGCAGTTCCGCACCGCCTCGGCGAACTCCTGCCCGCGCGGATCCAGCGCAACGGGGGTGGCGAGGCGCCACGCCGAGGGCGTCGCGACGCCCTCGCCCGCATCGGCGCCCATCACCGCGGTGTCCGTCACCGAGGTCCCCAGCAGCTCCGCGGCCTCCCTCGCCTCCTCGGGGCTGTACGTCCTGCCAGAGCGGTCCGCGGCCGTGGCGAGCGCCGCCCAGTGCTCGGCCGTCAGGCCGGCCTCGTACCCGCACGCCGCCGCGGCCCGCACCGGCTCCAGCATCGCCCGGCACCAGTCCTCCGGGCGGTCACGGGAGGCGAGCAGGCTGCGATGGAAAATCGTCAGCCGCTTGCCCGCCGCCTCCCGGGCCTTCGCCCCGCCGTCGCCGTCGTGCGAGGTGCCCAAGAAGGCGTCGACCGCGTCGACCGCCGCCCCGAAGTGTCCGTGGCAGGCGGCGGCGACCGCGCTGGCGCCCCGTGCGCGGGCATAGGCTCGGACGCCCTCGTCGTCAGTGCCGAGCTGAAACACCGGCAGCTGGAGGCGCTGCCACACCGCGTCGGCGGCAGCGTCGTGGCCCGCCGAGGCAATTACTGTGGTGCGCGCGTACTCGGCCAGGGGGTCGAGCAGCTCCGTGACCACGACCTCCATCTGGTCGTCGTCCACCAGATGGAGGTCGTCGACCAGAACGGTCCGGGGAGGCAGGTCCTCCAGGGCCTCGCACAGCTCGTCCGGGGTCGGGGCGTTCCCCAGGTCGAGGCCGCCGAACGCCCGGGCGATCCGCCGGGCCAGGCCCGAGACACTGGCGTCCTGCGCGGACACCAGTGCGTGCACCGAGTCGTCCGGGAGGATCAGACCGCGCCGGGCGACGGGCGGCAGCAGCCGCCGCCACTCAGTCTTCCCGCACACGGCCAGGTGTCCGAGGAGCGCGCTCTTGCCGACTCCGGCCGCGCCCCGAAGAACAAGCGGCCCGGCCGGTCCGCCGCCGGCGATGAACTCGCGAAGACGCTGCTGTTCCTCGCGCCGGCCCGAGAAGTACCAGCCCTCCTGGCCCCGGGCCCTCCGGCCGCGTGCGAGGTGGGACCACTCGTCGAGATCCCCGTCGAGCCAGTCGGGCGACGTCTGCGGCATGTACGCCGGATCGGGCAGTGCGCGACAGCCCCGGCGGTCGATGGAGGACACCCACACTTCCTGGCTGTCCGTCGGCAGGTACTTGTTGATCTGTTCCACGAGAACGGAGGGCTCGATGAACTCCCGCGTGCCGTCACTCCGGGAGAGCGCCTTTGCGAACGCGCGGGCGAAGGCTAGCTGTTGGGCCTTCTGGGCCCTCCGGGCGGTGGAGATCACCCAGGCGTCGTAGTCAACGCGACCGACAGTGGACTGATGCCGACGGGTTTCCATGGCAGTACCCGCGCCGGGCTCGGAGTAGCAGGCGTCAAGGACGATGACCGCCTGCTCGAAGAGTTCCTTCTTGCGTTGCCGGTCAGCCCCGTACAAGGCGTTGATGATGTGTTTCGGCTCAAGGAGCTCCTTCGCCTCGCCGTACGTCGGCAGAGCCAGGCCCCACGTGGTGTCGGGATCCTGCTCGCCGTGCCCCGTGCAGTAGACGAACAGCGACAGCGGCGGCTCCTGCTCACCGTTGCTCACCGCCTTCAACCACGCCGCGAGCTCCGTGCGTACCTCGTGCAGGCCCCGCTCCCCGACCGCTCCCTCGGGCCTGGGGATCTCCCGCATCCCCAGTTCCTGGAGCGTGCGGCGCATCAACCTCAGCTCGTCCGGCACGTGCTCGAGTCGCGCCAGGCCGGTTTCCTCACCGTATTCACCCTCTCCCGCCAGGAAGAACCACCGCTCACCCAAGAGCTGCCTCGACAGCGCGAGCGGTCCACACGTTGGTCAGGTACCGGGTGCAGTCGTGCATGTGGAGCAGCGGGTTGATGACGACGAAGTCCTCAACCTCTCCGCCGTAGAGGGTCTTGATGCGCTTACGCAGGGCGACGACGTCCTGCTCGGCGGCCACGTTCACCCAGCGGCGCACGGACGGCGGGCGCCCCGGTTCCACGTCGGCCGAGCGGGCCAGGCGGCGCCGGATGGACTTCAGTCCCAGCGGCGAGCCCATGGTGACCAGGGTGTCGATCCGGGCGTCCTTGAGCTTCCACAGGACCTCGTAGGCGGCCACGCTCCCCAGCGAGTGAGCGAGGACCACCCGCGTGTCGTCCTGGATCGCCGTCTCCAGCTCGCCCCGGATCTCCTCGCCCAGTGCAGGGTCCTCGAAGTACCGGTGCACCTGCTTGATCTGGCGGATGAGGACCGAGGCCGTCATTCCGCCGAGGTACGGGGTCCTCTCCAGGACGTCGAGACAGGCCTGCGCGCCGCGGACGACGAACCCCTTGGAGGCCGGCCCGGCGCTCTCCTCGTCGAAGGCTGCCGGATCCGCCTCCCTGGCCATGGCCTCCAGCAGCTCGTACTCGAAGCCGTCGGCCACGTCGGCGGCGGTGTAGAGCGCGTCGCCGCCAGCCTTGCCCGTGCCACCGTTGTACAGGTGCCCGTAGAAGGCCGCCTCGAACGTCACCGCCCCGGCGTCGGGATACCGGATGTTCCGCAGCCCGGTGCTCAACGCACCGTGCCAAGTCTCGTGCATCTCCTCACGCGACTTCCAGGACCAACCGATGCCGTGTACGCCGACGATTCGGGCCACGCTCGCCTCCCCCATTGACTGTCCAGAACATCCCAGACCAGCACCCCAAAAGGGTAGCGCCTGAGCACCTGGAGACCGGTGCGCTAGCGGACATCTCCTGTACCCGCACCCGATGTACGTGTCGGCGATCCCTGAACCTGGATTCTGGATCACCCGTCACCGAGAGGATGTCCCCATTCATGCACGAGAGGCGACAGAGGGCCTGACCTCGTAAGACGGCCGGGGCTTGTGGTCTCAGTTCTGGTCTCATTCACCCTCGTCCAGACCCGTCCGGACGAGGCCACCGCGAACACTCCGCCGCAGGACAGGACACCCACGCCCCCCGCCGGACCCCCATACGAACATTTGGAAAGCGTGTTGGGGGCAACCCCTCACGAGTTCGAATCTCGTATCCTCCGCCAGTGCCTCACCGGGCACGATGTCGAAGGGCCCCACCTCACGGTGGGGCCCTTCGGCGTTGTCCTCAGACCTCGTTGTCCTGGTTTTTGTCCACAGCCGGTGTTTCCGGGGGTCCCCAGATGGCTTCGGCGATCTTCCGGGCCACGTCCTTGAGCATGACGTCCGGCACATGCAGGTACCGCGCCCGCATGCTCGCGGAGGTGCCTGTGCCTGGCTCCCACCCCATGATCTGATCGATGACCCGGTCCGGGACACCGAGCAGCATGAGCACGGTGGCGGCCGTGTGCCGGGCGTCGTGCAGCCGAGCGTTCCGAACCCCTGCGTCTTCCAGCAGCCGCTTCCAGTCAGTTGGAAAGCGTGTTCGGGACAACCCCTGGCAGACGAAAGGCCCCGACCGTTCGCCGGTCGGGGACTTCTTCGTGGTCCGTCTCACTCTCCGTCCCAGCAGACCCGGCTAACCGGCGATCCGTACCTTCTTCGCGACCGTCACCTGGTCCAGGTCCGACACCCGTACCGTCAGTTTCATCGTCCACTCGCCCCCGATCGGGAGGCTGACGGAGTTGGCCGCCCAGTAGCCGCCGCGGTCGGTCAGGCCGGTGGGGAGGGGGCCGATCCTCTGGGCGGTGAGGGTGAAGGAGAGGCGGAGTTCGGGGACGGTGGAGATACCGCCGTCGGGGCCGAGGACGACCGCCTGCACGGAGTTCGCGCCGACCCGGCCGGGGTCCAGGGTGATCTGTACCTTGCCGTGGCCGTTCGGGGTGCCGACGTCGAACGGGACCACGGAGACGGAGGCCGCCGGGATGCCGGCGGCGGTCGAGCCTGTTTCCGTCCCCGCCTCGGCGGCCGCGCGGCCGGGCAGGGTGCCGGTGAGGATCGTGGTGACGCCCAGCACGGCTACGCCGACGGTGACCTCGGCGAGGACCGAGCGGCGCAAGGCCCGGTGGTGCGGCGCGGGGGCCGGCTCCTCCGCGGCCGGTGGGGTCGCCGGGGGCGGCCCGCCGACCGTTTCCGGGACGCGGTCGCGGACCGCCGCCGCGGCCGGGGCGCTCGCCCGCTTCGCCGTCCAGCGGCGCGACTGGGAGGCCGCCGCCAGCAGCAGGGTCACGGCGGCGAGTTTGACGAGCAGGAGACGGCCGTACGTCGTGTCGGTGAGCGCCTGCCAGGAGCCCAGGCCGCGCCAGGACTGGTACACGCCGGTGGCCACGAGGACCGTCACCGAGGCGAAGGCCACCCGGGAGAAGCGGGTGACGACGACGGCGGGGAGGGGTGTGGCGGTGGACCGGTAGAGGGTGGTGAGGAGGGCCGTGAGGCCGCCCAGCCAGAGCGCCATCGCCAGGAGGTGCAGGACCGAGGACGTCATCGCCAGGGGCACCTGGACGCCTGCTGAGGCATGTTCCGCCGCCGCCCAGGTCAGGGCCAGGCCGACGGCGAGGGCGGTGACGAGGAGCGGCCGCGACGGGCCGAACCGGTTCTCGCGCTTGCGGAGGAGGGAGTACAGGCCTGCCGCGATCACTAGGAGGGCGACCCTGGCCAGCAGCGCCAGGCCCGGGCGGCCCGTCGCGGTCCTGGCGAGCGCGGAGAGGTCGAAGGCAGTCGCCGGGGAGGTGCCCTCCTCGTAGGGGGAGCGGAGGACGAAGAGGAAGAGGGTGGCGGCCAGGAGGGCCCACCAGGCGGTCCGGACCGGTTTGCGGAGGGGGGCCGGGTCAGGGGGGCGGCAGAGGGCTGTGAAGGCCACGGTGCCTATCAGCAGCGCCACGGCGAGGTACGCGACATAGCGGCCGATGTTGTAGAGGCTGCCGGTGGCCGGGTTCTCGGCCGGGCCGGTCGGGATGGTCGCCATGGTCGCCGACGGCTTGCCCACGGAGAAGGTGAGGGCGCCGGAGACGGGGTGACTGTCCGCCGACACGACCCGCCACGCCACGGTGAATGTGCCGGTGCCGAGCCTCTTCGGGAAGGTGATCCGGGCGGTGTCCGAGCCGGCGGGGCCGTGTCCCGGGCCGCCGGTGGTCACCCGGTGGTTGGTGGGGTCGTACACCCGGAACGAGTCGTCGAGCAGGCCGACGGACTCGGTGAAGGTCAGGGTGACGGACCCGGGCGACGACTTGAGTACGGCACCGTCGGCGGGGTCGCTGCCGCGCAGTGCCGCGTGCGCGGAGGCGGGGGCGGCCGACGCGAGGAGGAGGGCGGTGAGGAGGGTGCCGAGTAGTGCGAGGGCGCGCAATGCTCCGCGTGGGGCTGCCCCGTGGGGGGTTGTTGTGCGCCGTTGGCCGGGTCCTTCGCTCACGTCACCGTCCTGAGTGCCCACGTCACCGTCCTGAGTTCGGAAGCACGCCTTCATGGGTCATACGGATGGGGGGCATGCAGCGCTCATTGTGTCCGCGGGTACGACGGGCCGGTCGCGCCCGTGCGGCGGAGCCGCGCACCGACACGGCCCGGCGGCCCTGGCGGCACGCTGTCAGCACGTCGGCCGGGCCGATGTACCGCCGTCCACAGACCAAGTCGTGGCCGGTGATCCAAGACCAGGGCGACCTGTCCGTCCAGCAGGAGGGTCATGGGCGGCAGAGCTCCGTGATGCGGGCGGCTTCGGACGGGTAGCGCGCCGTGAGGTGGGCCGCGTTCCCGTGTTCGTACCCCTCGAAGGTGAATCCGGGGGCCATGGTGCAGCCGAAGAGGGTCCAGGCGCCGGGAGGTGCCACACGGGCGCCCATCCAGGTACCGGCCGGGACGGTGAGCTGGATCCGCTGGCCGTCGCGGATGTCCGGGCCGAGGACGGGGGTGCGGGTGGTGCCGTCGGGGGCGAGGAGCAGGAGGTCCAGGGGGTCGCCCAGGTAGAAGTGCCAGATCTCGTCGGAGGGGAGGCGGTGCAGGGCCGAGTAGTCCTCCGCGGTGAGGAGGGCGACGATCGCGGTGCCCTCGGGACGGCCGTCGGCGCGTGCGGGACCGGACCAGGTCTGCCGGAACAGCCCGCCCTCGCGGGGGATCGGCTCCAGTCCGTAGTGGGCGATCAGGTCATCGGGCGTCAGCATCCGGGAAGGCTACCGTCCGGGTGGGAAATGCCAGTTGAGCGCGCTTTTCGGGCAGGTGGGCGTCCGGGAGGTCGATGTCGGGGAGTACGGGGGAGACGACGGCCGGGCCGGGTGCGAAGGGCCGGCGGGTGAAGCGGGCGCGCGGGGCGGGTGGGGTCGCGGGATCATCGAGCCATGGACGCCAAGACCGAAGCCAACACCAACACCAACACCACGACTCTGCACCTCGCCCAGGATCCCGAGGCCGACGAACTCCTCAGCCGCAGCAAGCTCGCCGTGCTCATCGGCATGCTGCTCGACCAGCAGGTCCCGATGGAGTGGGCGTTCAAGGGGCCGGCGACCATCGCGAAGCGCATGGGCACGGACGACCTGGACGCCCACGAGATCGCCGCCCAGGATCCGGAGGCGTTCGCCGCGCTGCTCTCCGAGAAGCCCGCGGTGCACCGCTACCCCGGCGCCATGGCCAAGCGGATCCAGCAGCTGTGCCAGTACCTCGTCGAGCACTACGACGGTGACGTCGAGGCCATCTGGCGCGACGTCGACAGCGGGGCGGAACTGCTGAAGCGGCTCGAGGAGCTGCCCGGGTTCGGCAAGCAGAAGGCGCAGATCTTTCTGGCGCTGCTGGGCAAGCAGCTGGGGGTACGGCCGAAGGGATGGCGGGAGGCGGCGGGGCCGTACGGGGAGGAGGAGTCGTTCCGGTCCGTGGCAGACATCACGGGACCCGAGTCACTGGCGAAGGTGCGGGCCCACAAGCAGGAGATGAAGGCGGCGGCGAAGGCGGCGAAGGCCGCAGGGAAGTAGCCCTCACCCGGTCAGCCCCTCCCTGCTGGCAAGGGCGCCCCCACCGGTTTCAGCTGTACCCATGACCGAGCCCCCCAGCACCGGCCCCGCCGACGACGACCGCAAGGCTCACTCCGCCTCCACCTTCCGGCATGAGCCCGAACCGCCGTTCGAGGGGCCCTTGCACGCCCTCTCGAAAGCCGCCTGGCAGACCGTACTGCTCACCGGGATCGCCTCCCTGATCCTCGGCATCCTGGTCCTCGTCTGGCCGGGCGCCTCGCTGCTCGCAGCAGGTGTGCTCTTCGGCATCTACCTGCTGATCAGCGGCGTTTTCCAACTGGTCGCCGCGTTCGGCACACACAAGACGACCTCGCTGCGCGTGCTGGCCTTCATCAGCGGCGCGCTGTCGATCTTGCTGGGCCTGTTCTGCTTCCGCGGCCCGCTGGAGTCGATCCTGCTGCTCGCGCTGTGGATCGGGATCGGCTGGCTGATCCGCGGGATCACCCAGACGATCGCCGCCGTGCACGACCCCGGGACGCCTGCCCGCGGCTGGATGATCTTCCTCGGGATCGTCACCTTCATCGCCGGCATCGTGCTGATCGTCTCGCCGTTCCAGTCGGTCGCCGTACTGACCCTGGTCGCCGGTTTCTGGCTGGTCGTCGTCGGCATCGTCGAGATCGTCTCCGCGTTCGGCATCCACAGCCGGGCCAAGCACATCCCCCTGGCCCTGTGAGCAGCGTCAACCCCGCGCCTCACCGGTACGCCGAGCGAGCGGATCTCGCGCCCGGCGCGATGAACACCATCCACCGCGCGGGGAGATGACCGCCATGAGCAGCGGTTCCCCCTCCGGTCGCCCGCAGCCAGGACACGCCTGGCCGCGGGCGCTCGTACTGCTGCTCGTCCTGCTGCTGGCCGGCGCCCCGACGGCGGCCGAGGCCCGCACGGCGACCGCTCCGGCCGTCTCCGCCGAGACGGCCGAACACGACGTCCTCGACACTCCGCTCCGGCTCCCCGCCCGAGCCGTCCCCCGCGCCGACGTACCCCAGCGCCCCGCGCCGCTCCCCGACGCGGCGCCCGCCGACCCGGCGGACCAGCACCGCCCGTGCCCGACGGCACCGTGTCCGACGTACGCCACGCCTCTTCTGCGCACCGTGGTCCTGCGCTGCTGACCGACCGACCGGTCCCGCACTCCCCCAGGTCAGTCAGCTCTACGCAAGGAACACAGCCATGTCCACAGACCCGTACGCGGTCCTGCGCGCCCTGCTGCGCGCGGAGGCCGTTCGCAGCGCGCCGAAGCCGGAGGCGAAGGTGGCGGAGCCGCCGAGGCCGCGGCCTCAGGAGCAGAAACGCGGTTGACGTCGTGAGCCGGGCGGTCCCTGCGGGGCGCCCGGCTCACCTGCGCCTGCGCGCCGTACCGAACAGCGACCGGGTGATCTCCCGGCCGAGCTGTGTGCCCACCGAACGGGCGAGGGACCTGAACATCCCGCTGCCGACCACCTGTTCGACGAGAGAGGGTTCCTCTCTCCGGGCCGCGGGCTTCGGCCGGCCTTCGGCCTTCGGCTCGGCGGCCGGGGCCTGCCGCAGCTTCTCGTACGCCGACTCCCGGTCCACAGCCTGTGCATAACGTCCATAGAGAGCGGACCCCCGCACCGCCGCGTCCAGTTCCGCCGCGTCGACGGGCCCCATCAGGGACTCGGGGGCCCGCAGCCGTGTCGCCGCGACCGGGGTCGGGGCGCCCTTCTCGCTGAGGACGGTGACCACGGCCTCTC
This sequence comes from Streptomyces sp. NPDC005866, assembly GCF_040629895.1. Lineage (NCBI taxonomy): Bacteria > Bacillati > Actinomycetota > Actinomycetes > Kitasatosporales > Streptomycetaceae > Streptomyces > Streptomyces sp. NPDC005866. The sequence goes on along the minus strand of NZ_JBEXWP010000022.1, from coordinate 60,683 downwards.
CGGTGCCGAGCCCGGTGAGAAGCTCTTCGAGGTCGTACGACGACTTCGGGAAGGTCTGCACGGTCGCCCGCAGCGCCTTCTGGTCCTCGGGGGTGAAGGCCCTGAGCGCGTGCTGGACGCGGTTGCCGAGCTGGGCCAGGACGTCGGAGGGTACGTCCTTGGGGGTCTGCGTGACGAAGAAGACGCCGACCCCTTTCGAGCGAATGAGGCGCACGGTCTGGGTGATCGAGTCCAGGAACGCCTTGGAGGCGTCGTTGAACAGCAGGTGCGCCTCGTCGAAGAAGAAGACCAGCTTCGGCTTGTCGGCGTCGCCGATCTCGGGGAGGTCGTGGAAGAGGTCGGCCAGCAGCCACATCAGGAACGTGGAGAAGAGGAGCGGCTTCTCCTGCACGGCGGGGAGTTCCAGGACCGAGACGATGCCCCGGCCCTCCGGTGCCGTACGGAGGAAGTCGGCCGTGTCGAACTCCGGCTCGCCGAAGAAGTCCGCCATGCCCTGCGCCTCGAAGGCGGTCAGCGAGCGCAGGATCACCCCGGCCGTGGCCGTCGACAGCCCTCCGATGTTCTTCAGTTCGGCCTTGCCCTCGTCGGAGGTGAGGAAGGCGACCACCGCGCGCAGGTCCTTGAGGTCGGTCAGCTCCAGGCCCTTGGTGTCCGCGTAGTGGAAGATCAGGCCGAGGGACTGTTCCTGGGTCTGGTTGAGCTGGAGCACCTTGGAGAGCAGCACCGGGCCGAAGCTGGTGACGGTGGCGCGGACCGGGATGCCGTGGCCGAGGCCGCCGAGCGCGAAGAACTCGGCGGGGAAGCCGGCCGCCGTCCACTCCTGCCCCACCTCCTCCGCCCGGCCTCGGACCCTCTCGTTCGTCTGCCCGGGGCGGGCGATGCCCGACAGGTCGCCCTTGACGTCCGCCAGGAACACCGGGACACCCTGCGCCGAGAGCTGTTCGGCGATCAGCTGGAGGGTCTTGGTCTTGCCGGTGCCGGTGGCGCCGGCGACCAGGCCGTGCCGGTTGAGCATGGGGAGCGGGATACGGATCGGGGCGTCGGGACGGCACCGGCCCTCCCAGAGGAGGGCGCCGAGGTCCAGCGCCTGACCGGTGAAGGCGTACCCGGAGGCGATCTCGGCGATCTTGGCGAGCTCGGCCAGGGGCGTTTCACCGGTTTCCTCGGCTTCACCGGCGCTCATCATCGGACCCCCTGTTCCCGTTTTGCCTTTTTGATGACCTTTACGGCGTCTTTTCCAGCGTCGCACTCGGTCGCCATGGCTGCGCCCGGAACGTCTGGACCGGTAGGCTTTCCGTGTGATCTTCAAGCGCATCGGAAACGGCCGGCCGTACCCCGACCACGGCCGGGAGAGCACCCGGCAGTGGGCGGACGTCGCACCGCGCCCGGTCCGCCTCGATCAGCTCGTGACGACCAAGGGGCAGCTCGACCTGGAGACCCTCCTCGCCGAGGACTCGACGTTCTACGGCGACCTCTTCGCGCACGTCGTGAAGTGGCAGGGCGACCTGTATCTGGAGGACGGGCTGCACCGCGCGGTCCGCGCCGCCCTCCAGCAGCGTCAGGTGCTGCACGCACGCGTGCTCGAACTCGGCTGACGCCCGCTCACCACCCGTCGTTACGCGCCGGTTGCCCCTTTCGGGTTGGACCGTGCGACGTCGGATGATCATTTATTAGTCAACGCACCCGTGGCGCACTACGCTGCGCTCATGAGCATGCTGACTCCCCCCGGCATGGGCGGCCAGTACCGGATCACAGGGGACAAATACCCTCGCATGCGCCCGCGCCGGCGGCGTGCCCGGCTCGCCCTGTCCATGGTCGCCTCCGTCACCGCGCTAGGCCTGGTCGGCTGGGGCACCCTGCAGCTCATCGACGTCTTCACGGGCGGTGACAAGAAGGCGTCGGCGGCAGGTGTCACGGCGTGCGTCAAGCAGGCCGCAGCGAGCGCGAGCCCGGCGGCCGGCGCGTCGTCGGCGGCGCTGCCGAAACCGGCCCAGATCACGGTCAACGTCTACAACGCCACGACCCGCACGGGCCTGGCCAAGGACACCGCGGACGAACTGAAGAAGCGCGGCTTCAAGATCGGCGCCGTCGGCAACGCGCCGACGAAGTTCGACGCGAAGGTCAAGGGCGCGGCGATACTGCTCGGACCGGCCTCTGCCCTGCACACGTCCCTGGCGGTGCTAGCCACCCAGCTGACGGCACCGGACCAGCGCACGGAGGCGGGCCGCAAGGGCGCCGACGTGGACCTGATCCTGGGCGACGCGTTCAGGACCCTGACTCCCCAGGCGACCGCCGCGAAGGCCATCGCGGCCTTGTCGAACCCCAAGCCGACGGCGTCGACTTCGAAGAAGGACTGCTGAGGGCCGGGCTCCGCCGGAACAGCGGGCACAGTCCGAACGCCGCCGAGGGCAGCCGACCTGAAGGGGCGCGGGGAACTGGGCGGGGGCACTGCGCGACCAGCCACAACGGCCCCCGCGCCCGCCACCACACCCGCACCCCTACGGCGCCAGGGCGCCCAGCCACCCACGGCCATTCACCCGCCCGGCGCAGCTGTTACTCGGCCGCCCCGTAGAGGCGGTCCCCCGCGTCCCCGAGCCCCGGCACGATGTACCCGTGCTCGTTGAGGTGGTCGTCGATCGCCGCCGTCACGACGGTGACCGGCGTCCCCGCCAGCTCCCGTTCCATGAGCTCGACACCCTCCGGCGCGGCCAGCAGGACCACCGCCGTCACATCGTCCGCGCCCCTCTTGATGAGCTCACGGATCGCCGCGACCAGCGTGCCGCCCGTGGCCAGCATCGGATCCAGGACGTACACCTGGCGCCCGGAGAGGTCCTCCGGCATCCGCGAGGCGTACGTGGACGCCTGGAGCGTCTCCTCGTTGCGGATCATGCCCAGGAAGCCCACCTCGGCGGTCGGCAGCAGCCGGACCATGCCGTCCAGCATGCCGAGCCCGGCCCGCAGGATCGGCACGACCAGCGGGCGGGGACGGGCGAGCTTGACGCCGGTGGTGGACGAGACCGGGGTCTGGACATCGACGGCCTCGGTCCGCACGTCCCGCGTCGCCTCGTAGGCGAGCAGAGTGACCAGTTCGTCGGCGAGCCGACGAAACGTCGCGGAGTCGGTGCGCCGGTCGCGCAGGGTGGTGAGCTTGTGGGCGACCAGGGGGTGGTCGACGACGTGGAGACGCATGCCCATAACAGTAACCGCGTCCCCGTACACCTCGCGCTGGCCCTGCGCCGGCCCCGCGCCGGCATCAAACCCCCCGTCCGGGGGAACGTGGGAGTGACGGAGTGGGGTGGTGTGACCGTGCCTGATCTGCCTGAGCTGCCTGAGCTGTCCGACCGCGCATACGGCGCGCCCGAGGGTGAGACGGAGGCCGAGCGGCGCCGTCGCCGGGCCTGGTTCCTGCGCGAACTCGCCGAGGCCAAGGCGCTGCGCGACCGCGTCCAGCCCCGCCGCGCCAAGACGGCCCGGCTGCGACACGCCATGCGTATGCGCACGTTCCGCTGGTAGCCGTCGGCAGGACGGCAAGAACGTTGAAAGTCGTAAAGCCGATCGTTCGGCAAAGATCCACTGCTTGTGGCGCGTTGCGGTCCGTCATGGGGAAGGCCGTGCGTGGACCGCGAGGAAACCCGCGTACGATCCGCAGGTGGCGGCAACGAGTGCGCTGGTGACCCCGTACACGGGCACATGGACGCCTCTTTGCATACGTGCGATCAAAACTGCCAGACACAGGGAGCCGAAGACGTCCCCTGAACGCCTTGTTTCTGCCACGATTCCGAGTGGGTGGGGCTCGGAGCACAGCTCTCCCCGCCCAGAACCTCCGCCGGGGGGACCCCCAACCGGCACGCCTAAGACCAGTGGGAGAGTCACGGTGTACTTCGCCGCACTGCTCGCGCGCACCGAAGACGGGTGGGAAGCGAGCGACACAGAGCTCGACGATGTGGAGACCCTGTCGGACCTGGCCGACCTGGCCCGGGAATCGGCGTCGGACGCCGACGACACGGTGCTCGTCTTCATCGAGCAGGAAAACGCGTGGTTCGGCGTCGTGCGCGTCGACGGCGAGGAGGACCCCCGGGTCTTCGTCTCCGACGCAGCCGCCGCCGCCCGTAGCTCGTACGGCGAGCTCCTGCTCACGGACGAACTGCTCGGAAGGGAGCCCAAGGACGAAGACGACGACCTGGACGCCCTCGACCTCGACGGCACCGAGGACGGTGAGCCGGAGGCCGAGGACGACGAGGACCCGGACAGGGACATGTCCGCCATGCCGTCCGGCCCGGTCGGCGACAACGGGATCCTCGACGACCTGGGCGTGAGCGCGAAGGAGCTGCTGTCGCTCAGCGACGACGCGCTCAACGAGATCGCCGAGGCCCTGGGGGCCGCCGAGGTCCTGGAGACCGTCCGCTGACCCTCGACGAGGCATACGGGTCCCCCGACCCGGTACGCGACCGCTGGCGGGCCGCGATGCGGCTCGCCCTGGACGAGGCCGGGCAGGCCGTCCGGGGCGGGGACGTCCCCGTCGGCGCCGTCGTGCTGTCCCCGGACGGTACGACGGTCCTCGCGACCGGTCACAACGAACGCGAGGCCACCGGCGACCCCACCGCGCACGCCGAGGTCCTCGCGCTGCGCCGGGCCGCCGCGGCCCTGAGAAGTTCCGCCGCGGCCCCGGGGAATTCCACCGCCGTCCTGGGGAATTCCGCGGCGCCGAGCTCCGCCGGGGAGGGTGCCGGCGGGCGACGGGCGGGCGAGTGGCGGCTCACCGGCTGCACCCTCGTGGTCACGCTGGAGCCCTGCACCATGTGTGCCGGTGCCCTGGTCCAGTCCCGCGTGGACCGGCTCGTCTACGGCGCCCGCGACGAGAAGGCCGGCGCCGCCGGCTCGCTCTGGGACGTCGTACGCGACCGGCGCCTGAACCACCGCCCCGAAGTCGTCGAGGGCGTCCTCGCCGAGGAGTCCGCCCGGCTGCTCACGGAGTTCTTCCGCGACCGCTGAGGGCCGCCCCAGGCCCCGAATACGGATTTCAGGGCATGGCCCCCCGTGCTGTAAGGTCTCCCTCGGTAGCGTGTCCGAGCGGCCGAAGGAGCTCGCCTCGAAAGCGAGTGTGGCGCAAGTCACCGAGGGTTCAAATCCCTCCGCTACCGCTGAAGAAGGGCCCCGCCGAAAGACGGGGCCCTTTCTGCGTCCGCGGACGGGGTCATTTCCACTGTCACCGCCGGCCACGGGGAGGCGCCGACGCGCGCCCCCCGACGGGGTCTGTCCCAATTCCCGCCGGGTCCGCCCGGGCAGAGCTCCGTCCTGCGCCCCCGGCCGCGCCCCGGAACCGCCAAAGAGCCTCGACCATCGGGCCGTTGGTCGCCCCGGGGGGCGTGAAGGTTACACTCGCGCCCGGCAGCAGGGTCCACAGGCTACGCAGACACGCCGGCAGATGCAGGCACAGGGGAGGCCGCGGTGGCGGTGAATGCCAGGAAGATCGCCACGTACGTGCTCGTGGTCTTCGCGCTCTACGTGATCATCACAGACCCGGCCAAAGCGGCCGATTATGTTCAGATAGGCTTTGAGGGCATTTCGGACGCGGCCAAGGCCATCGGGTCGTTCATGACCTGGCTCGCCAACGGAGCCAAATAGCGCACCACCCCGGGAGCATCCATGATCCGCCACCTGGTCCTCTTCAAACTCAACGACGGCGTCGAGCGCGACGATCCGCGGGTCGTCGCGGGCGCCGATGCCTTCTTCGCACTCGGCGACCAGATCGAGGAGCTGCGCTTCTGGGAGTGCGGCTGGAACATCACCGAGCGCCCCATCGCCCACGACTTCGCGATCAACTCGGCCGTCGAGGACGGGGACGCGCTGAAGCGGTACGTGGAGCACCCGGCCCACCAGGCGGCCGCGGCGCAGTGGCGGGAGTTCGCCACGTGGGTGATCGCCGACTACGAGTTCTGAGCAGTACGGCACCCCCCGGAGAGCAGTACGGCGCCTACTGGAGGCGGCCCTCCGCCGGGAACGGCAGGGGGCTTTTCTGTGTCTTATGCCCCAACTTGCCGTTTTTCACTCTCAACACGACGTTATGGGGTGCTTGCGCACAGTGCACATGTGTTGTGATGCTATGACCGCTTTTGACGGATGATTGACCGATGAAGAGGTGGCGTTGACCGTGTCGGCCAGTTCTGCGCCGCCCCAGGAAGAGGCGCCCGCCCCCACTCACCCCTCCGCCCAGACCCCCACCGCCCAGACCCCCACTCACCCCACCGCCCAGGCCGCCGTCCAGGCGCCCGCCCCGACCCCGGAGAAACGACGGGGCGCCGACACCAGGGCGCTGACCCTGGTGCTCTTCGGTCAGCTCAAGGACCTCAAGCCGGGCACGCCGGAGCACACCCGGGTGCGCGCGGCGCTCATCGAGGCGAACCTCCCGCTCGTGCGCTATGCGGCCGCCCGCTTCCGCTCCCGCAACGAGCCGATGGAGGACGTCGTCCAGGTCGGCACCATCGGGCTGATCAACGCCATCGACCGCTTCGACCCGGACCGGGGCGTGCAGTTCCCGACCTTCGCGATGCCGACCGTCGTCGGCGAGATCAAGCGCTACTTCCGGGACAACGTACGCACCGTGCACGTCCCGCGCCGGCTGCACGAGCTGTGGGTCCAGGTAAACAGCGCGACCGAGGACCTGACCACCGCCTTCGGCCGCTCCCCCTCCACCGCCGAGATCGCCGAACGGCTGCGGATCAGCGAGGAGGAGGTGCTGTCCTGCATCGAGGCCGGCCGGTCGTACCACGCGACCTCGCTGGAGGCCGCCCAGGAAGGCGACGGCATGCCGGGCCTGCTGGACCGCATCGGCTACGAGGACCCGGCCCTGGACGGCGTGGAACACCGCGACCTGGTCCGCCACCTGCTGGTGCAACTCCCCGAGCGGGAGCAGCGGATCCTCCTCCTGCGCTACTACAGCAACCTCACCCAGTCGCAGATCAGCGCGGAGCTGGGCGTCTCCCAGATGCATGTCTCCCGCCTCCTGGCCCGCAGCTTCCAGCGGCTGCGCTCGGCGAACCGCATCGAGGCCTGACCCCCGTCGCAAGGTCCGGCGCAAAGCCGGGCGCAAGGCTCGGCGCAAGGCCTGCGGCGAGCGCCGTCGCACGCGCCGTGGCAAGACCCGACGCAAGCGCCGTCGCAGGGCACAGCGCAGCGCCCGTTACCGGTCCGAGACACGCTCCCGGCGACTTGGTGCGACCGTAACCGCAAGCAGGATCGAGCCATCACCGGTGCGAGCGAATCGCTCACCAGCGCACTTTCCGACGGTTGGGCGTCCAAAAAGCGTCAGACCCCCTGCATCCAGGGCGGATTCGCGTATCCCATGTCGACATGTCACTACAGCGTGTTGCCGACATGTGACATTCTGCGGGAAGCGCGTTTGCCGGGGCTCCGCCTCCGGTATTCAGGTGAAGGCGCCGTTCCCAGCATGGGAGCGCCGCTGCGACCGTCCCGCGACCCAAAGGGGGTGGCATGTCCGCAGACCAGGGCAGCTCGAAGGTGCTTACGCCCACGAAGAGCGAGGCAGCGCCCAAGGAGCTCGACGCCATCGACGTGCTCGACAGCATCGACGGCGCCCCGGCGCTGGAGACTCCTCCGACGCCCGCAGTCCCGGGCACCTCGGAGGGCCTCGACACCCGCACCCTGTCCCGCTCCCTGTTCCTGCGCCTTGCCGCACTCGATGAGGACAGCCCCGAGCGTGCCTACGTCCGGGACACCCTGATCGAACTCAACCTCCCCCTCGTGCGCTACGCGGCGGCCCGCTTCCGCAGCCGCAACGAGCCGATGGAGGACATCGTCCAGGTCGGCACCATCGGCCTGATCAAGGCGATCGACCGCTTCGACTGCGAACGGGGCGTGGAGTTCCCGACGTTCGCGATGCCGACGGTCGTCGGCGAGATCAAGCGGTTCTTCCGCGACACGTCCTGGTCGGTCCGCGTACCGCGCCGCCTCCAGGAGCTGCGCCTGGCCCTCACCAAGGCCAGCGACGAGCTCTCCCAGAAGCTGGATCGCTCCCCGACGGTCCCCGAACTGGCCGCGGTCCTGGGCGTGTCCGAGGAGGACGTGGTCGACGGTCTCGCCGTCGGCAACGCCTACACCGCCTCCTCCCTCGACTCCCCGGCCCCCGAGGACGACGGCGGCGAGGGCTCCCTGGCCGACCGCCTCGGCTACGAGGACACGGCCCTGGAGGGCGTCGAGTACCGCGAGTCGCTGAAGCCGCTGCTGGCCAAGCTCCCGCCCCGCGAGCGCCGGATCATCATGCTCCGCTTCTTCGCGAACATGACCCAGTCTCAGATCGGCGACGAGGTCGGCATCTCCCAGATGCATGTCTCCCGCCTGCTGACCCGCACCCTGGCCCAGCTCCGCGAGGGCCTGGTCTCGGACTGAACCCGCTCCGACCGCTTCGTTAGTGACGGGGCGTCAGCCACACTGGCGCGATGCTTCTCCGTAGGACACCGAGTGGCCGCCGAGGCGCCTTCACGGCAGCGTCGGCGGCCGCCGTCTGCCTGGCCTCCGCACTCACGGCGTGCGCAGGGGGTGGCAGCGGCGGCTATACGGCGGTGGGGGCGGCCGGCCCCCGTCCGGGGGCCGGGGACGTCGTCGAGACCGACGGGATCGGTGACGCTGGTCCCGCTGGACGGCTCGGCGGGGACGGCGAACGGGTCACCCTCGGCCGAAGGCGGTCACCCTCGGCGGAAGACCGCCCGGCCACCACGGAAGACGGCTCGGCCGCCGGGCGGCCGGTCCCCCTTCCGGCCCCGAGGCAACAGCCCTGCCGCCCTCACCCTCGCCCTCTTCCTCCCGCCGGGACGGCACCCAGCCCCAGCGATCCGATCCGCCGACGCCGAACTCACCGCACCCCACGGCCTCTTCACCCGCCTCCCTCATCTGGAGCGCCCCCACGCTCGAGCCCACGGACAAGCGGTGGTGCGAGAAGGTGACGGTCGAGTTCCGCAACTCGGGCGGTACGGCGGTCCGTTCCGACACGATCACCCTCGGCGCGCACATCATCGACCTGCTGGGCATCGACTGGGCGACGATCAACTCGACGCAGTCCCTGCCGGCCCCGAGCGCGCCCAACTCCCGTACGAGCGGGACCTGGACAGTCTGCGTGGACGACTGGCGCGCACCCCTGGGCATGCATATCGAGACCCGGGTCGTGGCGGCCGACTGGAGCTGAGTGGAGCTGAGTCGGTGCGCCCCGGGCGACTTTGGGGGCGCGAGGGCGGCCGGGGTCGTACGGGCACGACGAAAGCCCGGGGCGGGAGACCCCGGGTTCTTCGTCGCGCCGCCGCCCTGGCCGTCGTATCGCCCGAGGTGCTGACCGAGCGACCAGCGACCGTCGGACGACTTGTGACCGTCGGGTGACTACTTGAGCGCGAGCCAGGCCACCGCCGCCACCACGACCACTACGGCGACAATGCCGAGGATCAGGCCGATGCGGGGGCCGCCGGAGGAGGAGGTGGACGCCGTCTGCTGGGAGGTCTGCGGGGCCTCGTCGACGAACGCGCGGAACATCTGGGTGCTGCCGGCGGGGTCGTAGTTGCCCTGGGGGCCCTGGGTGTTAGCCATGCCCCGAGACACTAGCGAATCCCGGGGTGTGGCCCAAGTGGGGGGCCACCCGGGGGCACAGCCCACCTCACCTGGATGTTTACGTTCGCAATACTTGCCTTTGCCAAGCTTTTATATCCATATCCCGCTCTTTTATTTGCCTGTGGCAACCAAGCAGTTCTATGGTTGCCCCAAGCAACGAATAGGGGAGGTGTGATGGCGGAGCAGGCGCAGTTCGAGGAGCTAGCGCGTCAGCTCAGCGCCGTCGGAGCCGTGAAGCGGGACCTCGCGCGGATCCTGCCGCACGAATGCCCGGCCGGTTCCGCGGCCGTGCTGACGCTGCTCGGCCGCTACGGATCCATGCGCATGAGCAAGCTCGCCGAGCTGCTCGCCGTGGACATGTCCGTGACCAGCCGGCACGTGGCGCACGTCGCCGAGCGCGGCTGGATCGAGCGGTCCCCCGACCCGGCGGACAAGCGTTCCCGGATCGTGCACCTCACCCCCGCGGGCGAGGCCACCCTCCGGGACCTGTCCCGGCGCAGCACCGAGCTGCTCACCGAGCGGCTGGGCGACTGGAGCGACGAGGAGGTCGACCAGCTGATCCGGCTGATGACCCGGCTCCGGGACAGCTTCGGCGAGTGCCGGGCCGCCCAACCGCGTCTGACCGCGACGGCCCCGGCCACGCCCGACCCGGCGGCCTCGAAGGCCGCCGCGACGGCCAGGGTCACCTCCGCCGCCCGCGCCCCCACCACCCCCGCATTCGAACCGACCACCCGTACACCCGCGTAAGACGTAGAAAAGGAAGCCCATGGCAACGACCACACCAGCCGGTGTGCGGGCCCATGCCAAGCACGGGGGAGGCTCCGTCGAGCAGGCCCCGATGACGCACCGGCAGATCATGGAAGCGCTGTCCGGGCTGCTGCTCGGAATGTTCGTGGCGATCCTGTCGTCCACGATCGTCACCAACGCCCTGCCGCACATCATCACCGACCTGGGCGGCGGCCAGTCCGCCTACACCTGGGTCGTCACCGCCGCCCTGCTGTCGATGACCGCGGCCACCCCCCTGTGGGGCAAGCTCGCGGACCTGTACAACAAGAAGGCGCTCGTCCAGATAGCCCTGATCATCTACGTCCTGGGATCCGCGGCCGCCGGTCTGTCGCAGAACGCCGCCATGCTGATCGCCTGCCGTGTCGTCCAGGGCATCGGTGTCGGGGGTCTGTCGGCCCTCGCCCAGATCGTCATGGCCGCGATGATCTCCCCGCGCGAGCGCGGCCGCTACTCCGGCTACCTCGGCGCGACCTTCGCCGTCGCCACCGTCGGCGGCCCGCTGCTCGGCGGTGTCATCACCGACACCTCGTGGCTGGGCTGGCGCTGGTGCTTCTACGTCGGCGTCCCCTTCGCCGTCATCGCGCTGATCGTGCTGCAGAAGACCCTGCACCTGCCCGTGCTGAAGCGCGAGGTCAAGGTCGACTGGGCCGGCGCGTTCTTCGTCGCCGCCGCCGTCTCGCTGCTGCTGCTCTGGGTCACCTTCGCCGGTGACAAGTACGACTGGATCTCCTGGCAGTCGTACGCGATGGTCGGTGGTTCGATCGTCCTCGGTCTGATCTTCGTGCTCGTCGAGTCGAAGGCCAAGGAGCCGATCATCCCGCTGCGGCTGTTCCGCAACCGCACCATCACCCTGGCGTCGCTGGCCTCACTGTTCGTCGGTGTCGCGATGTTCACCGGCACGGTCTTCTTCAGCCAGTACTTCCAGCTGGCCCGCGACAAGTCCCCGACGATGTCGGGTGTGATGACGATCCCGATGATCGGTGGACTGTTCGTCTCCTCCACCGTTTCCGGGCAGTTCATCACCCGCACCGGCCGCTGGAAGGCATGGCTGGTCAGCGGTGGCGTGCTCGTGACGGCCGGCCTGGGCCTGCTCGGGACCATCCGGTACGACACGGCGTACTGGAAGATGTCGATCTTCATGGCGCTGCTGGGTCTCGGCATCGGCATGATGATGCAGAACCTGGTGCTGTGCACGCAGAACCAGGTCGCCCCCTCCGACCTCGGCTCGGCCAGCTCCACGGTCACCTTCTTCCGGTCCCTCGGCGGTGCGGTCGGCGTCTCGGCGCTGGGCGCGGTGATGTCCCACCGGATCACGCACTACATATCGGAGGGCGTCTCCGCCCTCTCCCCCAAGTACCAGGCCGCCCTGGCCGGTTCCAGCTCGTCCAGCGACAGCATCCCGGACCTGAGCAAGCTGCCCGCCCCGCTGCGCACCCTCATGGAGAGCGCCTACGGCCACGGCATCGCCGACGTCTTCCTGATCGCCGGCGGCATCGCGGCCCTCGCCTTCCTGATCACCCTGTTCATCAAGGAGGTCCCGCTGAGGACCAAGGGCGGGCTCGCCCAGGCCGCCGACGGGGACAGCGCCGAGGCCGCCCCGGCCGCCGCCGCTGCCGCCTTCGAGGCTCCCGCCGGGGAGAACGTGCCCAGCTGGGCCGCCCCGGTCGTGAGCAGCACCACGGATGCCGCTCCGGAAGCCACCCGGCAGCTCGCCGCCGTGGCGACCATCGCCGCCCCCGAGCGGTCGGCGGGCTCCGGCGGCACCCCGGTGCACGGCTTCGTGCGCGGCGCCGAGAGCGCCCCGGTCGCCCAGGCCGCGGTCACCCTCATCTCGCTCTCCGGCCGCCAGCTGGGCCGCTCGGTCGCGGGCTTCGACGGCTCCTACCGCCTGGACGCCCCCGGCGCGGGTTCGTATGTGCTGATCGCCTCCGCCGACGGCCACCAGCCGCAGGCCTCCACCGTCGTGGTGGGCGAGGACCCGCTGTCGTACGACATCCTGCTCAGCGGCACCAGCGGGCTGAGCGGTGTGGTGCGGGGCGCGGGCAGCGCGCTGCCGGTCAAGGACGCGATGGTGATCGTCACCGACGTGCGCGGCGACCTGCTGGCCACCGCGGCCACCGGTGAGCAGGGCCAGTTCGTGTTCGGCGAGCTGGTGCCGGGTGTGGTGACGGTCGCGGTGAACGCGGCCGGGTACCGCCCCCGTGCCCTGCCGGTCGAGATCGGCACCACCGGGGTCACCCGGATCGAGGTCGACCTGGACGCCGGCGCCCAGCTGCAGGGTGTCGTACGGGCCCCCCACGGGCCGCTGGCCGACGCCCGCGTCACTCTCGTGGACGCGGCCGGCAACGTGGTCGGCACGGCCACCACCGGCGTCGACGGCGCGTACGCCTTCGCCGACCTGGACGGCGGTGACTACACCGTGATCGCGACGGGCTACCCGCCGGTCGCCACGGCCCTGAACGTCACCGGCACCGGTGTCGACGGCCACGACATCGAACTCTCCCACCCCGGCGAGTAGTTCACCCCGGCCCGGGGCAGCGATGGTTCATCGGCTGCCCCGGGCCGCTCGCAATCCGCGCAACTTATAAGGCTTTTCACGCCTCTAGATCGGTTTTCAGGGAGAATTCGGGATGGGACTGACCGCGAGGATCCGCACCCGGGACGGATGGGCCGTGTCGCACGCGGTCGTCACGGTGACCGACATGACCGGCACGCAGGTGCTGCGCGCCGAGGCCGACGACGAGGGCACGGTACGGGACCCGAATCCGCTCGTGCCCGGTGCGTACACCGTCATCGTCACCGCCGTGGGCTACGCGCCCGCGGCCTGCAGCGCCATCGTCACCGCCAGCGGCCGCGCCGAGGTCGGCACGGTCACGCTGGCCAGGGTGGGCGGCACCGAGCTGCCGCCGCCCGGCCCGTGGACCGCCGACCCGGTGCACTCCACGGTCGGCGCCGTCGCCCAGCACCTGGGCATCTCCAGTGTCCGCGGCCGTTTCACGGACTTCACGGCCGCCATCGAGATCGCCCCCGACGACGTCACCAAGTCCCGGGTCCAGGCCGTCATCCGGGCCGCCTCCATCGACACCGGCAACGCCATGCGCGACACACATCTGCGCTCGGCCGACTTCCTGGACGTCGACCGGTACCCCGAGCTCACGTACACCTCGACCGGGCTCACGGCGGCCGGCTCCGACCGCTGGACGGTCCACGGCGAGCTGGCCATGCGCGGTGTCGTACGCCCCGTCGACCTCGACCTCGCCTACCTCGGCACCGGCGCCGACCCCTGGGGCGGCACCCGGGCCGCGTTCCGCGCCACTACCGAGCTGCACCGCGAGGACTTCGCGATGAACTACAACCAGGTCGTCCAGGCGGGCATCGCGGCCGTCGGTACGACCCTCAAGGTGGAGCTGGAGATCCAGGCGGTGCAGGGGGAGTCACTGCCGCAGGCGTGAACGTAGGCACGGCAGGAGCAGGCTGAGCGGGCCCCGCGGCCCTAGGCTGGCGCCATGGCACCGAACATCGCGACGAACACCGCCGTCTCCCTCGACGAACTGCTGGACTTCGTACGACCCCGCCACCGCGCGATCCTGCTCACGCGCCGCGCCGACGGGAGCCCGCAGGGGTCCCCGCTGACCTGCGGGGTCGACGATTCCGGGCGGATCGTGGCCTCCACCTATCCCGAACGGGCCAAGACCCGCAACGCCAAGCGGGACGAGCGGGTGAGCATGATCGTCCTGAGCGACGACTGGAACGGGCCGTGGGTCCAGATCGACGGCCGCGCCGAGGTGATCGACTCACCCGAGTCGGTGGAGCCTCTGGTGGAGTACTACCGGAACATCGCCGGGGAGCATCCGGACTGGGACGAGTACCGGGCGGCGATGCTGAAGCAGGGGAAGTCGATCATCCGGGTGACGCCGGAGAAGTGGGGGCCGGTCGCCACCGGCGGTTTCCCGGCGCGGTTGGCTTCGCCGGAGGCCTAGTGCCGCAACAGGCACTGGCCTCAAGCGGGTCGGGTCACCTTGGCTTCGATGCCCGCGATCAGCAGGTCCAGCGCGAACGTGAAGTCTCTGTCCAGCATTTCCGCGACCGTGTCCCCGCCCCTTGCCGCCATGAGGCTCTTTGATTCCTCCAGGACTTCTGCGGTGCCGGGGGCCTCGGTCGCCGCGTCCATGGCCGTGTTGAAGTACTCGTCGGGGGTCATGCCCGCCGTCGCCACCCTGGCGGCGAAATGGCCCTCGATCGTGCCGTAGCCGTAAACGAACTGGAAGACGGCCGAGATCGCGCCCGTCACCCCGTGCGCCGGCAGTCCGGCACGGCGCATGACGCGCTGGACCACGCGGGAGAAGGCGAGCGAGTGGGGGCCGATGTTGAGGTAGCGGCCGGCCAGCGGGGACAGCCAGGGGTGGCGGACCAGCAGCGCGCGGTACTCCGTGGCCAGCGCCCGCAGTTGCTCCCGCCAGTCGCCGTCGGTCACCTCAGGCAGCCGCAGTTCACCGAAGGCCGCGTCCAGGGCGAGTTCCAGCAGGTCGTCCTTGGTGTCGACGTACCAGTACACGGACATGGCGGTCACATTGAGTTCGGCCGCCAGCCGCCGCATGGAGAACTTGTCGAGCCCGTCGGAGTCCAGGAGACGGACGGTGGCCGAGGTGATGCGCTCGCGGTCTAGCCCGGAGGGCTGACCGGTACGGCCCCCCTTGCGCGCCTTCTCCTCCAGCCACACACTGGCCCGCGCCATCACGACCCCCTCCTCGACGATCACTTCTCAAGATGCTAAAGCTGCAGCGCCTCTTTTAGGGACGCGGGGCTATGTCCGATATGCGGCTACGGCCAATTCCACACCTACCCCCTCCCCCTCAGGCGACATTCCTCTCCGCCCGCCGAAGAAGCCCCGCCGCGACAAACCCCCCGACCACCACGGCGACCGCGCCCACCAACTGCCCGGCCCCCAGCCCCGCCGACAGCGACTTCCCCGACGCCACCCAAGAACTCAGCACCGCTCCCAGCACAGCGACCCCCAGCCCGTTCCCGAACTCCGCCAGCGTGCCGTTGATCCCGGCCCCCACCCCGGCCTTCTCCCGAGGGATCGCGCTCATGATGGCGTGCGCCATGGCCGGGTTGGCGATCGCGCACCCCGCGCCGATCAGCAGCAGACCGAGCAGCGTGCCGCCGTACCCGCTCGCATCCAGTACGGCGATGGACACCAGCCCGAGCGACATCAGCAGCATGCCCAGGGCTGTCGCCACCGGCGTGCCCATCCTGGTCGCCCACTTGGCCGACAGGCCCGTGAAGTTCAGGGCGACGACCGTGAGCGCGAGCGGTGCCGTGCGCAGGCCGGCCTCCAAGGGGCCGTAGCCGAGGACGAATTGAAGGTGCTGGGTGAGCAGGAACAGCGCGCCGCCCATGCCGAAGGTGATGAGCACCGCGCCGGCGACGGCGCCCGTGAAGCGGCGGTCCCTGAAGAAGTGGGGGTCGAGCATGGGGTACGGGATCCGGCTCTCCCAGTACGCGAAGGCGCCGAGGACCACCGCCGCCACGGTCGCCGTGACCAGCACCGGGGCGGACCTCCAGTCGTGATCGGGGCCGGAGATGATCGCGAAGACCAGTGCGGCCATGCCGACCGTGGAGAGCAGGGCACCGAGCAGGTCGGGGCGGTCGCCCTGCGGGTTCTTCGACTCGGGGACCAGGGCCACGACCGCTGCCAGGGCCAGTGCCGCGACCGGGAGGTTGATCAGGAAGATCGCGCCCCACCAGAGGTGGTTGAGCATGAACCCGCCGATCAGCGGGCCGGCGGCGAAGCCCAGCGCGTTGACGGCGCTCCAGATGCCGATGGCCTTGGAGTGCTCGTCGGGGGTGAAGATCTGCATCGCCACGGCAAGGGTGGTGGTGAGCAGGAGCGCGCCTCCCACGCCCATGCCGGCCCGTGCGGCGATCAGCTGGGCCGTGGAGTCGGCCAGGCCCGCGGCCAGCGAACCCGCGCCGAACAGGACGAGGCCCGTGATCAGCATCTTCTTGCGGCCGTAGCGGTCGGCCGCGCTGCCCGCCGTGAGCAGCAGGCCGGACTGGACGAGCGAGTACGCGTTGATCATCCACTGGATGTCCGCGGTGGCCGCGTGCAGTTCCTGGGTGAGGGAGGGGATGGCCACGTTCAGAACGGTGTTGTCGAGCAGCACGGTGAGCTGCGCGAGGCAGACGACACCGAGGATCAGCCAGCGCTGGGGGTGGCCCTGAGAACTCATGCTGTACACCGTAGAACGATTCCTGTACGGCGTACAACGCCGTACGCCGTTCCCCGCGCGTGCGGCGAGAGGGCGGTGGCCCGGGCCACCGCCCTCTCGCCGATCAGACCACCGTCAGCTGCTGCTGCTCGCCTTCTGTGTCATGTCGTAGAAGGTGGACGAACCGACCGTCACCTTCTTGAAGCTCTTCTCGACCCACGAGGTGATCAGCGAGGACGCACCGCTGCCGCTGCCGCCCATGCCGCCACCGGTACCGGAGGAGATGAAGTAGTGGATCTTGCCGTCCGCCACGTACTCCTTGAACTGGGCCAGTGTCGGGGCCGGGTCGGTGCCGTTGAAGCCGCCGATCGCCATCACCGACTCGTCGGTGGCGAGCTGGTAACTCGCCGCGTTCTGGGCACCGATGGCCGCCGCGACCCACGTGTAGTTCGACGAGTCCTTCTCCAGCAGCTTCTTGGCCTCGGAGGTGACGGTCGCGCCGTTCAGCAGGCCGACGCCACCACCGCCTTCGCCCATCCGGCCGCCGCCCGGGAAGCCGTTGCCGTTCTGCGTGCTTCCGTTGCCGTTCTGGCCCTGACCCTGCTGGTTCTGGCCCGGCATACCGTCGCCGAAGCCGCCGTTGCCGCCGCCAGGGAAGCCCTGCTGGTTCTGGGTGGTGCCGTTGCCGCCCTGCTGGTTCTGGCCGCCCTGGCCGAAGCCACCGCCGCCCATACCGCCACGGCCGCCGGGACCGCCGCCGAAGCCCATCATGCTCGCGCCCGCCGGGCCGGCCGTCGGGATGGAACCGGTGTGCGCCGAGTCCACCGTGCTCAGGGTGTACGCCGTCGGACCCGCCAGCGCGGCCACCAGGCCCACCGCCGCTGCTCCGAGGGCGAGTTGGCGGCTGATCCGGCCCGCGAAGACCAGGCCGAGCGCGGCGGCCAGACCGCCGATCAGGACCAGCCACTTCAGCCAGGGAAGGTAGGTGGAGGTGCGGTCGAGGAGCACATAGCCCCAGACCGCGGCCGAGACCACGGCGGCGGCGAGGGTGATCGGAGCCCACAGCTCGGCGCGCTTCTCCCACAGCAGCCCAGCGCCCATGCCGATCACCGCGGCGATGTAGGGGGCGAGGGCGACCGTGTAGTACTGGTGGAAGATGCCGGCCATGTAGCTGAAGACCACCATGGTGATCAGCAGCGAGCAGCCCCAGACCAGGAAGGAGGCCCGGGTCACCGAGGTCCGCTTCAGCTTGCGCGTCGCCACCAGGCCCGCGGCCAGCAGGATCAGCGCGGCCGGGATCAGCCAGGAGATCTGGCTGCCGATCTCGGAGTTGAACATCCGGTCCCAGCCGGTGGCGCCCCACTGGCCGGTGCCGGTGCTGCCGCCACCGCCGCCGACGCTGCCGGTCTCGTCGCCGCTGATCCGGCCGAGGCCGTTGTAGCCGAAGGTCAGCTCCAGGAAGCTGTTGTTCTGCGAACCGCCGATGTAGGGGCGGGAGGTGGCCGGCCACAGCTCGACGATCGCGACCCACCAGCCGGCGGAGACGATCAGCGCGCCGGTCGCGAGGGCCAGCTGGCCGATCCGCTTCTTCAGTTTGTGCGGGCCGACGGCCGCGTACAGGAAGGCCAGCGCCGGCAGGATCAGGAAGGCCTGGAGGGTCTTGGCGAGGAAGGCGAAGCCGATCGCCACGCCCGCCCACACCAGCCAGCTGGTCCTGCCGTCCTCGACGGCGCGGACGACGAAGTAGCAGGCCAGCGCCATCAGCAGGGCCAGCATCGCGTCCGGGTTGTTGAACCGGAACATCAGCGCCGCGACGGGGGTGAGCGCGAGCACGGCGCCCGCGATCAGGCCGGCCGCGGGGCTGAACCGGCGGCGCACGGAGGCGTAGACGACCGCGACCGTGCCGACGCCCATGAGGACCTCGGGGCCGAGGATCGTCCAGGAGTTCAGGCCGAAGATCCGGGCCGCGATCTCCATCGGCCACAGGAACGCCGACGGCTTGTCGACGGTGATCGCGTTGCCCGCGTCCAGCGAGCCGAAGAACGTCGCCTTCCAGCTCTTGGTGCCCGCCTGTATGGCGGCCGAGTAGAAGGAGTTGGCGTATCCGGACGCGCTCAGGTTGTAGAAGTACAGCAGCGCGGTGACGAACAGCAGGCCCAGGAAGGCCGGGCGTGCCCAGCGTGGGTCCTCGGGGCGGCCGCGCCAGAGTCTGCGTACGAAGGGCAGCCGGGGCTCATCCGACTCCGGCGCCGGCGTGGCGTCCCGGGTGTCCGGGACATCGGGCATGTGCTTGGGCGGCGGGGGAGCCGTGGGGGCCGGGCCCCACTGTGTCGGCTGGTCGGTGTGGGTGCTGCTCATCGGGGCTCCCCCGCGTCGGTGTCACGGGGGCGTACCGGCTGCAACTGCATGGTGGCGTCCCTCCAGGTGCCGTCCGCGGCTTCACCGGCGCGGAACGGAGTGGTCGTGGTGCCGCCCTGGGCACAGGGCTGGTGCGTCGGGCGCTGCGGGAGCGGGCCCTGCGGCTGGTATCCGCCGGGGACCGTGGTGTACGTCGGCGACGACGGGGTGTGCGCGGCCACCACCGTGGAGGAGGACTGCCGGCCGCCGTCGCGGTCCGGGAAGACCCAGGCGCGGAAGAGCAGGAAGCGCAGGACGGTCGCGGCGAGGTTGGCGGCGACCAGCACCGCCAGCTCGGTGGAGTGCGCGGGGTCGCTGCTCGCCGCGTTCAGGGCGGCGAGCGAACCGCTGGTCAGCGCCAGGCCGATACCGAAGACGACCAGGCCCTGCGCCTGGTGCCGCACCGCTCCGCCCCGGCCGCGCACCGCGAAGGTCAGGCGCCGGTTGGCGGCCGTGTTGGCCACGGCCGACACCAGCAGCGCGAGGGCGTTGGCGATCTGGGAGCCGGAGAACTGCCGGAAGAGGCTGTACAGCACCAGGTAGAAGAGGGTCGACAGGGCGCCGACCACACAGAAGCCGACGAGCTGGCGGGCCAGGCCCTTGGGCACGTCCTCGATGTCGCGGTCGCGCGGGTCGTCGCCGAAGGGACGGCCGACCCGGTCCAGCGGCAGCGAACCGGTGGCCAGGGCCTTGCCCACCCGCCAGACGCCCTTGAGGTCCTCGGTCGCCGTCCTCACGATGTGCACGGTCGAGTTCGGGTCGTCGACCCAGTCGACGGGCACCTCGTGGATGCGCAGGCCCGCGCGCTCGGCGAGCACCAGCATCTCGGTGTCGAAGAACCAGCCGGTGTCCTCGATGAGCGGCAGCAGCACCTGCGCGACATCACGCCGTATCGCCTTGAAGCCGCACTGCGCGTCCGAGAAACGGGCCTGCAGCGAGCCGCGCAGGATCAGGTTGTACGAGCGGCTGATGAACTCCCGCTTGGCGCCGCGGACCACGCGCGACGAGCGGGCCAGCCGGGACCCGATCGCCAGGTCGGAGTGGCCGGAGATGAGCGGCGCCACGAGCGGCAGCAGCGCGTTCAGGTCGGTCGACAGGTCCACGTCCATATACGCGAGGATCGGCGCGTCCGAGGTCGACCAGACGGTCCGCAGCGCACGGCCGCGGCCCTTCTGCTCCAGCCGGAACGACTTCACCTCGGCGATCTCCGCCTCAAGTCGCCGCGCCACCTGGGGGGTAGTGTCCGTGGACGCGTTGTCCGCGATGGTGATGCGGAACGCGTACGGGAAGGTGCGCTTGAGGTGCTCACGCAGTCTGACGACACATGGGCCGAGGTCCTTCTCCTCGTTGTAGACGGGGATCACTACGTCAAGGACAGGCGTACCGGCGTCTCCGGCCGGGAGGTGCTCCCGCGCCGGCAGGGGGCCGGGAGAAGAGTCGGTTCGCATGGCGACGACTCTGGTCAAGCGCCCTGTTGCACCCATGTGGTGGCACTGTGCTGTGCCTGTGAGTGCGATTGCCGGTTGGTTTGGGGGGCGGGCTGAGGGGCCGCCGGGGCAAGCGCGGGCAGATAGAACGTGAACACCGTGCGGCCGGGAACACTGTCCACGGTGACGGCGCCGCCGTGCGCGGACGCGACCGCCTGCACGATGGCGAGCCCGAGACCGGTGGAGCCGGTGGACCGGGACCGCGCGGAGTCACCGCGCGCGAACCGCTCGAAGACGTGCGGCAGCAGATCCTGCGGGATGCCCTGCCCGTTGTCCTCGACGTCCACGCACATCCAGGGCCCGCGCCGCTGGATACGGGCGGTGACGGTCGTCCCCGGCGGGGTGTGCTTGCGCGCGTTGCCCAGCAGGTTGACCAGCACCTGCTGGATACGGGCCGCGTCGGCGGCCACCAGTGCCGGCTCGTCGGGCAGGTCCAGCCGCCAGTTGTGGTCCATGCCGGCCGCCCGGGAGTCGCTGATCGTGTCGACGACCAGCGGGATGAGGTCGGTGTGCTCGAACTGGAGCGGACGGCCCGCGTCGAGCCGGGCGAGCAGCAGCAGGTCCTCGACGAGGAGGGTCATCCGGCCGGCCTCGGACTCGATACGGCCGAGGGCGTGCCGGGTGTCGGGCCCGACCTCCTCCCCGCCGCGCCGGGTCAGTTCGGCGTAGCCACGGATGGAGGCGAGCGGGGTCCGCAGCTCATGGCTGGCGTCGGCGACGAACTGCCGTACCCGCATCTCGCTCTGCTGCCGGGCGTGCAGGGCGCCGTGCACATGGTTGAGCATGCGGTTGAGCGCGGCGCCGACCTGGCCCACCTCGGTGTGCGGGTCGCACTCCGACTCCGGGACCCGCTCGCTGAGGTTGACCTCGCCGGTGTGCAGGGGGAGTTCGGAGACGCGGGTGGCGGTGTTGGCGACCCTGCGCAGGGGGCGGGTGGCAACGCCGACCATCACGGTGCCGGCGAGGGAGGCGGCGACCAGACCGGAGACGGTGAGGCTGATCTCGACGAGGATCAGGGTGTTGATGGTGCCGTCGACGTCGGAGGTCGGGAGGCCCACGTAGAAGCTGCCCTTGTTGCCCACGACGTACTGGACCTGGTACGTGCCGAGGCCGGGGATGTCGACCGTGTGCGGCTTCTGGTCCTGGGCGACGGAACCGAGCGCCTTGATCTGGGCCTCGGTGAGGTTCGCGGGGCTCATCTGCGTGTAGCCGGCGGAGTTGTTCTCCTTGGTGCCGACCTTGCCGCTGGTGATCGACCCGTTCTCGACCTTGGCCGCTACGGTCTTCTGCGGCTGCGGCCCCTGGGTGACGAAGGAGCCGAGGTCGGTCCTGTCATCCGGCTTGGGCGCCTTGCTGCCGGCCGGGAGGTTGCCCTTGCCGCCGAAGCCGCCCACGGGTCCGCCGGCCGCGCGCAGCGAGACCTCGCGCAGGTTGCTGTTCAGCTGCCCGTACAGGTGGTCCCGCAGCACAAGGGTGGTGACGGTCCCGATCACCGCGCAGACCACGGCGATCAGCGTCACGGACACGACGACGAGCCGGGTCCGCAGGGTGCGCGGCTGTCCCTCCCCCACTCTCGGCTTCGCTCGAGCGGGGGGACCCCCACGTCGCTTCTGCGCACGCGGCCGTCGTAGTCCGCTCATGAAACGGCGGGCTTGATCAGGTAACCGGCCCCACGCCGGGTGTGGATCATCGGCTCCCGGCCGGCGTCTATCTTCCTGCGCAGATACGAGATGTAGAGCTCGACCACATTGGCCTGCCCGCCGAAGTCGTACGACCACACCCGGTCCAGGATCTGGGCCTTGCTGAGCACGCGCCGCGGGTTGCGCATCAGGAAGCGCAGCAGCTCGAACTCGGTGGCGGTGAGGTGGATGGACTCCCCGGCCCGCGAGACCTCGTGGCTGTCCTCGTCCAGGGTGAGGTCACCGACGACGAGCACGGAGTCGGAGCGCCGGTCGGCCGCACCGGACCGCCGGATCAGCCCGCGCAGCCGCGCCACGACCTCTTCGAGACTGAAGGGTTTGGTGACGTAGTCGTCGCCGCCGGCGGTGAGCCCGGCGATCCGGTCCTCGACCGCGTCCTTGGCGGTGAGGAACAGCACCGGCACGTCGGGCAGCTCGCGCCGCAGGCGCCCCAGCACGGCGAGGCCGTCCATGTCGGGCAGCATCATGTCCAGGACGACGGCGTCGGGCCGGAACTCCCGGGCGGTCTGTACCGCGCCCTGGCCGTCGCCCGCACTCCTGATCTGCCAGCCCTCGTAACGGAGGGCCATGGAAAGGAGTTCGGTGATCGACAGCTCGTCGTCCACCACAAGCACTCGGACGGGGCTCCCGTCCGGCCTCAGCAGTTCGGTGCGCCCCTGGGGCGAGGTCGTGGTCATGGTGGACACCTTGTCGGCGTCCTCTGAGAACACGCTTTCACTGATCTGTGATTTCCCTGAGAAACACACAGGCGCCTCTCAGGGAACACCTGGGAACCCCATCACGTGCGCACCAACTCATGACCGCGCTCATGCCGGGCTGTGCGGATCTTGTACGTCCATTGCCAGCCCTGGACCGTTGATGAAGCGCTGATGAACAGGTGATGAGAGCGTACCGAGCCGGGCCCCGGAGAGCCATCGGCGGTCTTCGAGAGGTGCTCCCCCGGCGCTCAGAAGAGCCCGTCCTGGGGAGTCGCGAACCCCCTCACGGGCACGTCCAGTTGACCGCCGTCCCCCGCCCCGGCGGCGGTCAGCTCCCACCCCGGCAGCAAGCGCGTGTCCAGGACGACGACACCGCGCCCGGTGGCGAGGTGCAGATCGGGCCCCGCGGCCGCGACCAGCTCACCGCTCACCACTCCGCCCGGGACCAGCTCGGCCACCTCACCGAAGGCGGCAGGCAGCCCGCCCAGCCCGAACACCCGCACATGATCCACGGGTTGGCACGGCTCGGGCCGCAGGGACTCGGGCCAGCCGCCGAGCCCGACGGCCCGCGCGTGCAGCTCCTCGATCTCCGCGGCCCGCTCGGCCCGCGTCTCCGGCAGCACGGCGCGTACGACGCGCTTGTCGGCGTACGGGATACGGTCGGGCACCCTGAGCGCGGCCCGCAGCAGTTCTTCGGCCCGCCGCGCGGCCATCAGCGGCCCGGCGCCGAGCCAGCTGAAGCAGACCGCTCCCTGCTCCAGCAGCCGAGCCGGCCCCCGCTCGACGGCCGTGATCCCCACCTTGACCATCCCGGGCCCGAACCAGGCCAGATAGACGTGGTACGGCCGGGGGTCGTCGGCGATGTTGTCGGCGGCCACGGAGTGCGCCCGGTCCAGCCGCGCGCACTCCTCGCAGCGGGCCCCGGTGCTCCGCCCCGACACGGCTGCCCGGGTCGGGCAGGCGTTCCCCCGCGCCCCCACGCAGCTTCGGCCAACCCCTTCCGCGACCGCGAAGGCCACACGCTTCCCCCGGACGAGCGGACTGAGCCGCCCGCCGCTCCACACCAGCAGGGGCCCGTGGTCCGACCACCGCAGCCCCGAGCATTTCCACACCTGTGTCATCACTCGCGAGGGTAGAGGCCGTGACCCACCGCGAACCACCAGCGCCTGTTCCGCGACTGATCGGCCGGGCCGTGACCGTGCCGGCCGGGGTCAGAATGATCTACGTTCTGAGGCTCCGGAAAGCCGGCCCTGAACGAAGAGCGGGGGGGGTGCGGGACTTGAACCTACGTCGGCTCGCGCCACGGCGACTCGCGCCACGGCGGTTTCGAGGCCGTTCTCGCCTCGCGCGGGGCCTGGCCCTGGCTGCTGATCAGCCGCCCGCCCGCGCGGTCGCCGGCTCAGGCCCCCCGGTGGGGCCGTCGAGGTGCAGACGGCAGGTGGCCTGGACGCTCACGACACGTGAGACGGTCCCCGGCGGCTGTCGACACCCCTCACTCGTGGGAGCCGAGCCGCCTCGGGTCACGCCGCACGCGTGCCCCAGGTGGGCTCCTGCCCATCCTCTAGCAGGGCGGTCTCGTCTTCCCCGAAGTCCGGGGCCTGGAAGGGGTTTGTCGCCGGGGGCGGCGACGCCGCGGTGGAGCTGCGGGGTTGCCCTTCCAGGGCGGAGAACAGCGACGTCAGATCGATGAGAGGTCTCTCTTTCGTTACAGGTCCCCGAAGGGACCTGGTGTGCCGTGACCGGGCACAGCGGTCCTACAGCTTGGTCATTTTGGCGTACGGGCTCAAGATCCGCATTTGCGCCGAGCCGAAATCAACGAGCGCCGCGATTCCGTCCTCGACGCCGATCACCCGGCCGAGACCGTACATGTCGTGTGTGACCTGGTCGCCCACGGCGAAGTGCTTGGGAGCACGTGCGACCGGGGCCTTGAAGGGGCTGGTAGGCAGATGACGCTTCGGTGCAGCTGGCTTTGTCATTGTCCTCAGTATGCGCCCATGTGTGTCCCGTTGGCTGTGGCCGTCGGCACAGATCATCCGGTACGGCCTCAGCCACGCTACCGGCTTGGGCCGTCGACCGGAACAAACTGCGACAGCCGACCTGTGGCAGCCGCTTGAGCCTGATGCTCCGCCTCGGCCTCCGCCGGGGTCAAGCCGTTGCAGGTGTGCACCCCGTCATACGACCCCGAAACGAAAAAGACCCCGGAGTAACCCGGGGTCTTCACTCTGTGTGCACTCGGCAGGATTCGAACCTGCAACCTTCTGATCCGTAGGCGCGTTCACGCCGGATGCGTGCCCCGCCGACCGGCCATTCAGCACGGTTGATCCACGAAGCTGAGTCTAGATCGTCCGCGATTGCGTGCTGGTGCACGTGGCTGTTGATGTCAGACGTTGATGTCAGGGCGACGTTCCCTTTTCGGTCACGTCCACGGACGTGATGTACGGCGGGGTCAAGAACGTGGGCTCTGCTGCTAGCGGGCACGCGCACTGACGGGAGCAAGGCACTCATTCAGGTGATAGATGCCCTGGCGGGGCGAGCGAGGAGGATGTGACTGCCGCTCGAAGGCGGAGTGGGTCTGAGCTCGCGGTGGGCAGTGGCCGAAGGTCGGCGAAGCGGGTGGGTGACGGTGTCTCCAGGTCTGCAAGGCGGTGTTCAGCCTGTGCAGCCCAGGACACTTCCGGGCGGAGCACAGTTCTCCGGGGTGTTGTGACGAACCACGGACTGGTTGAGGGTCACGGTGCCGCCGGCTTTGTAGATGCCGCCGCCACTGCCGGGGCCTCCCGTCGCGGCATTGCGCAGGACCGTGGAGCGGGTCACCGTCAGCGTGCCTCCGCCGTTCCAGATGCCGCCACCGGAAGGGGCGGTGTTGCCATACACCGCGGAGTCGGAGACCGTCACCTCGCCCAGGTTGTTGCCGATGCCGCCGCCGTCACTCACTCTCGCGGTGTTGCCGTGCACCGCCGAGTGGATCACCGTGACCGTTTGGCCGGCGAGGTAGTTGAAGATGCCTCCGCCATTGTCTCCGGAGTTGCCGAACACGCTGGAGTCGCGCACCGTGAGGCGCCCGTTGTTGTTAATGCCGCCGCCGGCGCCCAGTGAGTAGTTGTCCCTCACCGTGGAGCCGATCACCGTCAGCGTGCCTTGGTTCTGGATGCCGCCACCTGGGCCTGATGACGCCGTGTTGTCTCTCACCGTGGAACGGCTCAACGTCAGCGCGCCCTCGTTGTTGACGCCGCCGCCGGAGGACACAGCGCTGCCATGGGTGAGGATCAGGTCGTCCAGGTGAACCTGGGCTCCGCTGCCGACCGTGACGGTGGAGCCTGCCTGGTTGCCGTCGAGCACCGTCCCACCGACGCCCCTCAGAGACAGGTCCTTGCCGATGGTGAAGGGGCCGGTGCAGGTCCCTCTCACCAGCAGGGTGTCTCCCGGCGCAGCGGCGGTGATGGCGGGCTGCAGGGCGTTCGGGTTGGCGTTGCAGCTCACCACAGTCCCCTGGGCAGCCGCGGCTGGGACCACTCCGGTCAGGCTGGCTGCCCCTGCCGCTACCGCTACAGTCGCCGGCCGCACCCAGCGACGCCGCAGGATCCTACCTACTTCGATGCGCATCTGGCTTTTCCTGACCTTTCATCACGCATGTCCGGAAAAGGGGTACCCCATCACGGCGTCTCCCAGCGCGGCGTGAGCACCCCGTGATCGCACATGTGGTGCCCCGGCCAGGCAGCGCAGCATCGGGGGCGACCGGCCTTCTCTCCGAATAGTCCAACAAACGCACCTATTCGGACTACACGAACCATTCGGGCTCGACCGAGGAGCCGGGCACGTCTTCCTCCGGTCGCACGCCATCCCTGGTCCACGGGAACCCTCAGACCTCTCGGCTCCCGATCCTCTTGGCAACCCTGAGAGAACCACGGTGGTGAATGGGCACCGCAGCCAACGGCCCCTGCCCGTGCTCGGCCACTCCGTCTGGCTGTGTTGTGGCGCGCCCTACCCGCAGACCATAGGCGTGTTCGCCCTGGATGAGCGGCCCGCCAACCAGCCCTTGAGCGCTGTCAATCCACAAGGGTCAGCGCTCGCTGGCCCGCCGTTGTGCCCTGGCGTGCGTGGCTGTCGATGTCAGCTGCCGTACACCACTTCCCTGGACGCACCGACATCCCCTGGCTGCGCCTGGACCGCACCGACTGCGGTCGCGCGCGGTCGTCAGGTGTGCGGGTTGACGTCCACCAGCGCCCGCCAGCTTGGCATGCCTGCTTCCTCTCCGCAGGGCACGCGAGCGTCACGGAGCCCGCGACGATGCCGGGGCAGCCGCCTCTAGGGTATTCACGCGGAAGTCAACCGATCGGCCCGGAGATGCCACGCCCATGCAGATGAAGTTGGTCGCGATAACGCTCGATTGCCCTGATCCGCTGGCTTTGGCGGCGTTCTACCAGCGGGCCACCGGCCTTGACCCGCATCCGAAGTCGGACGCCGACTTCGCGGGCCTGATTGGCGAGTACGGACTCTTCATCGGTTTTCAACGGGTCGACGACTACCGGGCTCCGAGCTGGCCCGACCAGATCGTTCCCCAGCAGCTTCACATCTGCTTCAAGATCGAAGAGGACTTGGACGAAGCCGAGGCCCGGTTGCTGAAGCTGGGTGCGGGCAAGCCGGATCACCAGCCTCACGGGGATAAGGCGCGGGTCCTGACCGATCCGGCTGGGCATCCCTTCTGCATCAGCACACGCTGATTGCTGGCTTCACGGACCAAGCCGTACACGCCTGCAGAGGATCGGGACTGCCTACTCATCGCAGAGACACAGTGACGCACGCCACTCAAACTTCGATGGCACACGAAGGTTCGTTGGCACAGGACAACTGTGTGCTGTGCCAACGAACGTTGAGCGCGTGCAGTCGAACTCTGAGTAATCGGCGAAGCATCAGCCTGCGACCAGTTACGGTCACGAGAAGACGCGGACGAGATGTGGCGCCTGATGCCGGAGGAACCCCTGCCCGAGAATCCCGCCGCCCCGGGCCCGAGGAGGCCGGACCCTCCAGCTCCAGCACCCTCCATACACATAGGCGACGTTCAGGGGCCGCTCGTCGTCGGGAGAGACGACTCCGCCATCTCCGTGGCGATGTCTTCGCGGGCGCTACTCTTCTACCCTTCGTAAGGCTCTGTGGACTGTGATGGGCAGCGCCCCGGCGGTCAGGACGTCGCCGCGCAGCTCGAACGCCCCCGCCGGCGGCGGCCCCCGCTGGTCGCCTACCTGTACCGCCTCGACCTGGCCAACGTCCGTTGGACGGCGCTGAGGCTCGACTGTTGCTCAAGACCGCCCGGCCCCAGCACCTCTACGCTCTGTGGCTGCTGCTCGTGTCGACGGGCCTGCGCCGGGGCGAAGCTCTCGCACTCACCTGGGAAGACATCGACCTCAAGAACGGCCAGGTCCGCGTCCGCAGGAACGTGCAGCGCATCCGGCGTGAACTGATCTTCGGTACCCCCAAGACCGCGCGATCGATTCGCAACGTGTTGCTCCCGAAGGTCTGCGTGCGGGCGCTGACCCAGCACCAGGCGCAGCAGGAGCGGGAGCGCAAGGTGGCGGGAAGAAGTGGCAGCCGACCCCGGGGCAGCCCAACGGGCTGATCTTCACCACGACGACCGGCCGCGTCACCGGCCCACGCAGTCTGAACCGGATGCTCACGATCCTGTGCCGGGACGCCGGCGTGCGGCGCGTGCGCGTGCACGACCTCCGGCACACCTGCGCCTGACTGCTGCTCGCTCAGGGTGTGGACGCTCGCACGATCATGGAAACGCTCGGACACAGCACGATCACCATGACGCTGGACACCTACGCCCACGTCATGAACACGACGCTCAAGGCCGCCGCCGATCGGATGGACGACACTCTCCGGCTGGACGACCCGAAGGAAGATTCACAGGAAAAGCAGGGGCCTGAGCCCGAGGAATGAGCGCCGCTTTCAGCCGCGTTGATGTCAGCCGTTGATGTCAAAGGCCCCGCCGGGCGAACCGGCGGGGCCTTTGACCTGTGTGCACTCGGCAGGATTCGAACCTGCAACCTTCTGATCCGTAGTCAGATGCTCTATCCGTTAAGCTACGAGTGCATGTTCTTTTGTTTTTTGTCTTCGCTTCCGGCCCTTCTGGCCCGCTCGCGGCGACAGGAAGAACATTACATGACTGCCGCCGCCATGTGAAATCCGTTAGGTGCACCCCTTGTGAGCTGCGGAAACGCCATTTCTGGGGGGGGTCCTGCGCGCACCGGCTGCCCGGCCGTCGGTACGGCACCCCCGGCGTTCCGCGGCGTCGACGACCGGTGGGAGTGGCCTGGATCACAGCGGTGCGAGGGCGGGGCGAAAAGGAGCCGTAAACGACTCAGGGAGCCCAGGCCGAAAATGGCTGGGCTCCCTGAGTCAGGTGCGGAGGCGGAGGGATTTGAACCCTCGATGGGATTGAAGTCCCAAACCGCATTAGCAGTGTGTTGCCCCTCGTCTAGTTGCGACGGGGGGCAACTGCCCGAGACGCTCCGCCACAGGTCACAACCCGGGTGCCGTCTGGCGGTGTTGGTCCCCGTCGGAACGCGTACGGGCCTCTTGGTGCCATCGCCGTGCCATCGGAGTCACGTCCCGCCGGGCGCGTCGTCTTCCGTCATCACGATGCGCCGGACCTGTTGGCGGGTGTACCCGGTCGCCTCGCAGATGTCCTTCTGCGGGACTCCGTCCCTCGCTGCCTGCCTGATCGCCGCCGCGAGTTCCTTCCGCAGGATCTCGGCCCGCGTCTCGGCATCTCTGAACCGGCGCGCGATGTGCTCCAGTGATCGCTTATCCATGACACATAGTGTTCCATCGGCCGTCATGGAACTTAACGTTACGCAGAACCGCTGCAAAGCCCAGCGTAAGAACGCTTGGTGATGGAACATAATGTTCCCTAGAGTGGAGGTGTCGGCAGGGATACCAGCCGAAACGCAAGCGGCCCCCGCCGGTGTTGGAGCACCGAGCGAGGGCCTCACGGAACAACCTGATCTCGACAGGAGTCCGCTGTGACGCATCTTTCCACCCGCCGCGAGCACCGCACCAACCGCCGTGCCATTCGCGCCACTCTCCGCCGCCGGGCGGCTGAGACCCGCCTCGCCGCCAGCTGCCGGCGCCGCCCCCGCTCCCTCCCCACCATCAGCATCGCGGCCGGCGTCACCAACGGCCTCCGCTCGGTCGCCAAGCGCCTCGGCCTCGCCCCCGCCGAGCAGGCCCGCACCCGCCGCACCGTCGCCGGGGGCCGCGCCCACCAGACCCGCTCCGTCGCCCACTGGACGCTCACGCAGGTGCGGGCGCTGCTCGCCTCTTACAAGCCGCGCAAGGCCGAGTACGTCGCCGCGGTCGCCGCATTCGCCAACACCGCTGTCTGAGCCGGGGATGACCACCATGACGAATCGCACTCACGTTCCCGCCGTCGCCCTCGGTACGGCCGGCCACCTCCCGTACGCCGTGCAGACCGCCACCCGGCAGCCCGCCGAGCAGGCCAGCTCGCACCCCGCCGCCGTCGGTAGCGATGGCGCCCGCGAGCACACGGACCACGATGCCGCCGCCACCGTCGCCGCCCTCACCCGCGAGTGCCAGAAGCGCGGTATCACCCTCGAGATCGCCGAGGACACGAGCGTGGACCTGACCCTGAGCGTCAACGGCGTCCGCACACTCGTGGGTCCGTTCGAGGACGCGGAGGAGGCCCTCGACGAGATCCGCCTCTTCGGCCGCTGCATCGACTGCCGCATCCCGGTCGGCGACACGTGCGCGCCGTATGCGCCGGGACACCGCCACATCGACGGCAGCCCGATCATGATCTGCCAGGCCTGCCGGGACCGGCGTGCCGTGCTGGCCGCCGACCCGGCCCGGCTGGCGTTCAGTCGGGCCCTGGATGCGATCGAGACGGCGTTCAAGCTGTCGAAGAACCCGGGGCAGACCCGGAGCGCTCTGGTGAATGCGGTGGCCATGTACGCCACCGACGCCGAGGTCCCCGCCTGGGGTGTCCGGTGAGCCGGAACACTCCGGCCGAGCAGGCGCCCACCCGTGTGGTGGGCGCCCTGCCCGCGGCCATCACCGAGCCGTCCGATCTTGCCGTTGCCGTTCGTGTCGCGCAGCAGATGCTCAGCAGGTACGGCGCGGTCGATCACCGCGACGTCCTCGCCCTGAACGAGGCGTACGGCGCCATCCGCGAGTCCCTCAAGATCATGCTGCGCGCCGTCGACGCCGAGCCTGAGATTGCCGACACCGGCAAGATCACGCGTTGCCCGGCCGCTCACCCCGACGACCCGACCGGATGCAACGGGCCGATCGTCGTCACCGTCCTCGATGCGAACAACGCGGGCGCCAACGGCTACGAACACCACGCCGCGACACTCCTCGCCTCCCTCGACGGCGGCCGTGTCTACGCCCTGCCCGACGCCCCCACGGGCGCGGCCATCCGCACCTTGACGGCCGCCGGCCGCACCCACCCCTACGCCTGGGTCCCGCGAGGTGAAGACCGGTGACCGAGCCCCGCACGATCACCCTGCCCACCGCCGACCACGGCGACGTCACTTTCGACGAACCTTCCTGGTGCGCCGGCCACAGCCACCACGACCCCGAGACCCTGCGCATCGACCTCATGCACGCCGGGCCCGCCATCGACTTCACCCACCTTGGCCGGACCCTGCTCTCCGCCGAACTCGCGCAGTCCCCCAACGCCACGCCCGGCCCGCCGCACCTCGACGGCCGGACGCCCGGCGTCTCCGTGCACCCGCTCGGCAAGACCCTCGACCCCGTCCAGCTGTACAGCCTGGCCGCCGCCCTCGACACCTACTCCGACCAGCTGCGCGGCCTGGCCGACCAGCTCGCCCGGATCCTCGCCGGGGGTGCCGAGTGAGGCGCTGGCCCGTCCCCCGGCCGACCGAGCGCGCTGCCCTCGCGGCGGTGTGCCGGTCGGCCCGGCCCCTCCCGCCCGTCGACTTCCTGCTCGAAGCCCTCGTCATCTGCCGTCGCGTCGACGACCGGGAGGGCATGACCCTTGCCGCGCACCGTGTCGTGCGCGCCGCCGCCCCGGGGGTGGGCGAGTCATGAAACACGACTACCTGAAGTGGGCCGCCCTGCTCGCGGCCCTCGTCGCTACCGCATCCGCCGAGTACGAACTCGCCCGGCAGGTCGGGTTCAACGCCTGGGTGGCCGCCGCCGTCCCCGGCGCCCTGGACATCTACACAGTCAGGGCATTGAGGGCCCACCGGGATGTCCTCGCCGCGGTCGCTGCGATGATCGGCGTGAACGCCGCCTCCCACCTTGTGACCGCCGGCCTGGTGGCCGTGTCCGTGCCGCTGGTCGTCGCCGTCTCGGCGATCGCCCCGTTGGTGCTGTGGCGCGTCCACTCCCTCAGCACCGACGAGAAGAGGCACGCGCCGGTCCGGAGCCCCGACAGGCTGCTGCCGGAACCCGCCGAGGTGACCGCCCCGGTGACCGTCGAACGCGTCGCCGACGACCAGCCGCCAGCCCTCCCCGAAGACCCGCAGATGGTCATCCCCGAGACCGTGCCCTGGCACTGGAAGGACTCCGACGGCCCGTCCACGGATCCGTTCGATAACGGGCCCAAGATGACCAGCGCGGTGCCCGCTCAGACCCCCCACGAAGTGGTCACCGAGGTCGTCACGCTCACGCCGTCCGAGCTGCGGCGCAGGGCCTCCCGACTCAACCGCGACTTGGTCACGTCGACGAACCGGCCGGTGACCATCGACCGGCTTCGTGGGGAGTTCGGACTCACCCGCCGCGAGGCCGCCGAGCTGCGCCGCCAGGTGGTCACCGCGAAGGGAGACGACCGGTCATGAAGGCACTGATCCTCGGCGCCCTGTTCGGGTTGCTGCTCGTGTTCTTCCCGTCCGTGGTCGCCGCCGCCACGGCCGTGCTCGTGGCGGCCGCGGTGAAGGCCGTCCCGGCCGCGGTCATCTTCGCCCTGCTCGCCCGCTCGGTCCTGCCTCGGGTGCGGAGGTGGACGCGATGATCGAGCAGACGCCGCTGGACAAAGCGGAGGCCGCCGCCCGGGATGCCGCCGACAACACGGACGTCGTCCGGATCGTGGCCGCCGTCCTCGCCGCGCAGCAGGCACAGCCCCCGGCGCCCCCGGTGGTGCAGCAGACCACGCAGCGCCCGATCGGGCTGTACATCGCGGCCGGCATCGGCGGGGCGGTCACCCTGTCCTTCCTGGCCATGGCCGCCGCGCTGCTCGCGGTCGCCGTCGCTGTCGGCGCGGTGAGCACCACCGTCTGCGTGCTGGTGCTCCGCAGCGTCTGGCAGGACATGCAGCGCAAGGGCTGACCTGCCCTTCCGTCCCACTGAGTTCCTTGAAGGAATTCAGTCGGGCGGTGGGGCCGGACCGCCCGGCACCAACAGCAGAGCTGACCAGGAGGCACCGTCCATGAACCGAGCCCAGCACCTCAACCTCGCCGACGCCGCCGTGGTCAAAGCCGAGCGGATCGCCGACACCGTCGAACACCTCGCCAAGACCACCGACCGCACGGGGACGCCGTAGCCCTCGCCGCAGCCGGCTCGCTGTGGAACGACATCGCACTCACCCACGCCGCCATCGCCGGCGCCCTGCTCGCCGAGACCGTGCTGACGCCGGAGCCGACCAATGCCTGAGCCGAAGCTGACGCTCCGAGAGAAGGCCGCCGTCGTACGCCTGGAGTTGAAGGGCCTCCGGCGTGCCGCCGCCGGGATCG
The DNA here is from genome assembly GCF_040629895.1 of Streptomyces sp. NPDC005866. Taxonomy (NCBI): domain Bacteria; kingdom Bacillati; phylum Actinomycetota; class Actinomycetes; order Kitasatosporales; family Streptomycetaceae; genus Streptomyces; species Streptomyces sp. NPDC005866. The sequence continues at coordinate 27,070 of NZ_JBEXWP010000022.1, read as the reverse complement.
TGCACCAGCCGGGCCTGGACCGTGAGGTCGAGGCCATCTACCGGAAGGCCCGCGAGCGCGAGGCCAAGAACAAGTAGCGCCACCCGGGGCGGCCGTCACCGGCCTAGGAACCGCCGGCCGCCCCGGGCCCCGATCCACCTGTGAAGCGACCGGAGAACCAGCATGTCCGAGAACGTTGTCCAGCTCCACAAGACCCCGCCGCCCGCGATGTCCACGAACACGGACACCCTCACCGAGACGATCGTCGACGTCGTCCAGGGCGCCGAGCCCCGTCCCGTCGACCCGCCCAAGCCGGCCGCCGAGCCCGGCACGTGGGTTGCCGAGCGGCAGGCCTACCTCGCCGACGCCCCGCCCGTCGTACCGGCCGCCTTCCGCCGCTGGGACGCCTTCGCGGACACCGTCCGCTGGGGTGTCTCCTACTACTGGCACGTCACCGCCTTCCACGCGCTCCGCACCCCCGTCTACGTGGGCCGTCTGCTGCTGCGCTCCCCGCGCGGTGCGGGCCGGCTGATCGTCCGCTGGGGTCGGTGGGTCGCTGACACCGAAGCCCGCCCCGTCGAGGCCAAGGCCGCCGCGTCCGCAGACATCGAGGCGTGGCTGTCGCTGTCCCGGGAGCACTCCCGGCGGGTACGGCCGCGCCGTATCGCCTCGATCGCCGTCGCCACCACCACCGGCATCACCAGCCTGATCGCCGGGTTCCTGGTGCCTGGGTGGACGCTCGCGGCTGCCGTCCCCGCCGCGGCCCTGCTCGGGACGGCGGGGAAGAAGAGCGACGGGAAGCCGCTCATCACCCGCTACGTCGCCAAGAATGTCCTGCGCCGCCTTGACTCCACCGAGGTGTTCGACGCGCTCGCCGCGATCGGCATCGAGGGCAAGAAGGGCCGCAAGGGAGTCGAGTTCGCCTCCGAGGTCATGCGGGATGGCCCCGGCTGGCGCGCCGAGGTCGACCTCCCGCCCGGCGTCGAGGCCACCGCCGTCCTGGAGAAGCGGGCCGCGCTCGCCGCCGCCATGCGCCGGCCCATCAGCACGGTGTGGCTGGAGGGCGACCGCGCCGCGCACCCTGGCCGTTTGGTGCTGTGGGTGGCGCAGCGGGATCCGGCGAAGGCCGGCCGGAAGCTGTGGCCGCTCATGAAGTCCGGCCAGGCCGACATGTACGAGCCGCTGCCCTACGGTTTCGACCCACGCGGCAACCTCATCACCATCACGCTCATGTACTCGAACCTGCTGGTCGGAGGCATTCCCGGCTCCGGGAAGACGTCGTGCGCCTTGGCGATCGTCCTCGGTGTCGCCCTCGACGCTTCGGCCGAACTGTGGATCTTCGAACTCAAGGGATCCGGCGACCTCGACTCCGTCAAGCCGATCTGCCACCGCTACGTGTCCGGCGACGAAGACGAAGACCTCGAGGCAGCCCTCGGCGGGATGCGCTCCGGGATCGCCGAGTACCAGCGGCGCGCCGCGTTCATCCGCTCCCTGCCCGCCTCCGAGGTCCCCGAGGGCCGCAAGGTCACCCGCGCGATCGCCGAGAAGTACCCCGAGCAGAACCTCGGCCCGCGGGTCATCGTCATCGACGAAGTGCAGGAATTGTTCACGCACGCCGACTACAAGGAAGAGGCTGCAGCGCTGGCCACCCGCCTCATCAAGAAGGCGCGCGCCTACGGCATCATCCTGATCCTGCTCACGCAGAACCCGGACGCCCCGTCCCTGCCCACCTCGGTGTCCAGCTCGGTCGGCACGCGCCTGTGCCTGGCGGTCATGGACTGGCGGGCGAATAACAACGTGCTCGGCACCAGTGCTTACGAACGGGGCCTGCGTGCCACGGACATCAGCATCGACGAGCAGGGAACCGGCATCCTCGCCCGCGGCCGCGAAGGCATCACCGTGCGGGCCGCGTTCATCAAGCAGACGGAGGCCGAGGACATCGCCAAGCGGGCTCTCGCGCTGCGTACCGCCGCTGGCACCCTGACCGGGCAGTCTGTCGGCGCGCAGGTCGAGGTCCTGGACGTGGAGACGGTCGTCGACCACCTGCGGGCGGTCTGGCCGGACGAGGTGGAGGCCGTCCACTCGCACCGTCTTGTGGAGGCCCTGGCACGGCTCCGGCCGGACTTGTACAAGCTGTGGCTGGAGATGGATGCGGCGGCCGCGTCGACGGCGCTGAGTGCGGCGCTGAGGCCGTTCAAGGTGTCCACTCGGCAGCTGACCATCCGGGAGTGCTGCGGGGGCGCCAAGGGCCTGCGCTACACCGATCTGCCGGCCGTGGAGGACGGCGCGTAGAGGCCCGCGGGCCGGTTTCGGATCAACCCCCTGGTTTCACCTTGATCTGAAACCGGTTTCGCCCCTGATATCGGGGCTGAACAGCGAAGTTTCAGGTTTCGGGCGGTCACTCGCGACCCGGATTCTCGCTTACGAACGGCCCTGCGGCTGCGGTCCGAGCCGAAATCGCTACCTCAGGCTGCGCGTCGGCCGACGCGCCCACAACGCGTGGCAACACACCCACGAGGCCGGCGCCAAGTCGACCGACAGAGGAGGTACATCACGATTGGGTGAATCTCGTCGCCGCGAGGCAACCACACGTCATCTTTACAAGTCACACACCTCGCATCCAACAGCGCCGCACCTCGGGGGGACCCATGAGTAACCAGCAGCCGCACCAGCCCGGCTGGAGCAACCCGCAGCAGCCGCAAGGCCAGCCCCCGTATGGTCAGCCGCCCTACGGCCAGCCCCCTTACGGTCAGCCGCCGTTCCCGCCGCAGCCCCCGAAGAAGACGAGCGCGGGAAAGATCATCGGCCTCGGGTGCCTCGGCATCGTCGGCCTAGTCGTCGTCATCGGCATCGCGGCCGCCGCCACCAGCGGATCCAGCTCCAACACCACCAGCGACTCGACGGTCACGTCCACCGCCAAGAACGACAACTCCCCCGCGGCCGCCAACGGCGACAGCAAGAAGACCGAGCCCAAGAAGACCGCCGCCGCGAAGACCGCCGTCTTCAAAGTCTGGGGCACCGCCCCCGCTGGCGCCCTCGGCAGCCTCGACATCGGCTACGGCTCCGACACCGACACCCGTCAGGGCGCCTTCAAGAACGGCAAGTTTGAGGCCACCCTGCCGTTGAAGGACGGCACGATGTACTACCAGCTGAACGCGCAGTTGCAGGGCTCCGGGGACATCAACTGCTCGGTCACTGTGGACGGGAAAACTAAGACCGGGCACGCGTCGGGCGGCTACAACATCTGCACCGCGCAGCTGAGCAGCGACTTCACGGGCGGCTGGCAGTAGAAGCCGCCGCGTCATCCTGGCCCCTGTGGCACCACGCGGCCCCCGCCTCGACTGCCGAGGACGGGGCCGTTGTGCGTCTACCAACCCGCAGTTGCCCGTTCGGAGCACGTGCCGCACGGCGGCAGCACACGAGGTGGCCACTCCTCGTCATGGATGATGTAGACCTCCACTCCGCACAGAGCCCTTCGGCGTCGCTGGTGTGACTCTGAGATGGCATGGACGAACCCATCCGCCGGGCTCGTCTTACCGTCCACCGCGGTGTCTCGATGGGTCCACGCCTGCTGATAGGGAGCGCTCATCGCGCCAGGCTAGGGCAGCACCACGAGGTACGGGCGATGAATCAGTTGGCGGCTCAGCGGTGGCCGGCGGGGCTGGGCTTGGATCACGGCTTCCACGCCTTCGGCAGCCGCATCTCGGCTGGGGGACCATGTCAGAGCCCAGCTGCCGGCTCATCCGCTGGCTCGTAGGCTGTAAATAGGCGGTGAGTGTTATGGCCTGGTGGATTTGGGTAATCATCGTTTTCTTCGGCATCTGGATGCTGCTCACCTTCGGCAGATGGGTGTACCTCACAGAGCAGGATCGACGCCTCCGTGAGTACCAAGCGCGTCCAAACGACTACGAGCCCGGCGGTGGACCGTGCAACGACGGTGCCGTCGACATCGATGGGCCCGACGGGCCGGATTAGTGAACCCTCGCCCTGCATCACAAGACGGCCACAGTGTCCACACGCCACCCTCACAGCGCGCATGATGCCCTTCAACATCAGCAAGCCATGGGGGAACCATGCACGCCCGTACAGCCGCCTGCGCCGCTCTCCTCCTCGCAGCATCCGCCACCGCCTGCAGCAGCAGCGGAGAACCCGAGACCATCCGCGTCACCGTCACTCAGACCGCCCCGGCCGACGCCAAGGCCGGCACCGACACCACCGACCAGCCCAAGACGGCAACCGGTGCGAAGCTGGGGACCGGCCAGAAGTTCTCCTTCGAAGGCGACGAGGAGTACGACCCGATGGCGGGCAACGCCACCGTGCTGTCGTATCAGCAGCCAGTACACGCCTCCGTCACCGCCGCCGAGGAGTTCAACCAGCCCGGCTACGTGTGGGCAGCCCTCGAAGTGAAGGTCTGCGGCACCAAGGGCGACTTCACCACATCGTCGACGCCCTGGACGCTGTCCTACAACGACGGCACCCGCATCGAACCCAGCGGCACCACCTACGAGGACTTCCCCAAGCCCGAGTACGTCCAGGACGCCCCGATCTCCGCAGGCGACTGCTCACGCGGCAAGATCGTGTACGCCGTGCCCGGCAAGCAGCGGCCCGCTCAGGTCCTCTACACCACCGACGACTCCCCGACCCTGCGGTGGTCGCTCGCCAAGTAGACGCAGGAGGTGGCGGCCGTGGCCGGCAACCCGCGCAACGGGCCCCACAGACACACGACGCAGCCCCAGCCAACGTCCCGGCTGGGGCTGCGTCGAGTCACAGCGCACCGCGTCTTCTCAGGTCCCGCCCGTGGCGCATGATGACCCCTCAGCAGCATCAGCTCAGGGGGGAATCATGCGCATCCGCGCCACCATCGCCATGGCCACGGCCGCGCTCGCCATCACACTCGTCGGCTGCAGCAGCACCGACAGCAAGCCCACGCCCACCGCCACCAAGAGCACCGACACCAGCGCAGCCGAACAGGCCGCCGGTATCCCGGCCGAACCCACCGGCGCCAAGCGGGACGCCGTCCTCGCCGCCATCCGAGACGTCAATGCCAAGCTCACCGCCGACGAGGACAAAGCCATCCGCGCGGCACGCAACCAGTGCTCCGGCCTCAACGGCGGCGCCACGAACCCGGGCCACCTCGCAGCCGAGCGGTTCTCCTACGACGGGGTCACGCTCACCGACGACGACGGAACCCACCTCAACATCGGGCTGCGCAAGACGCTCTGCCCCAACACCTGACCACGCCAACTCCGGCCCGGCCCGCACCCCGCAGGCCGGGCCTCGGCATACCAGGGGGTGAGCGTGGCCACCGACCGGGGCGAACTCACCAGCTACGAGTACCGGCAGAGGCCGCCCGCATCCGCAGTGGCCATGCGGCGGACCCGCCCACTCCAACGATGAAGGCCGTTCGTGCAGGGGCAGACCCGCGACGGGGGAAACGAGCCCGCCCCTGCACGTCGGCGCCCGCGGCCTCCCCCACGGAGTTGCAGGCGCCTTAACCCCGTCTGGGGTCCACCACGTCCTGCGGCCGGTGTGACTGGAGTGTCACGGGTGACGGGGGATGGTTGCGAGATCAACACACAAGTAGCGAGCGGCGCTTGTGCAGATCACAACACGGCCACGGCGCCCACATAAAATCTCCATGCGACGCATGATGCTCCCTCAGCACCCGAAGCGTCCTGGGGGGACAACATGCTGTTCAAGCGAGACCCGGAGAAGGCAGCACAACGGGAAGTCCGGCGCGAAGAGAAGCGTAAGCAGCGCGAAGAGTGGAGCGCCAAGAGGAAGGCAGAGAAAGAAGCCCTCGCCGACTGGCGCCGCGCCCACCCGGCAGAGAAGACACTGAACACCGCGTGCATGATGCGCATGTGGCCCAGCTCCAAGTTCGGAGAGACCACACTCGGCCCCATCCTCGGCGGGCACGCCGAGTTCGTCGACGCAGGCGCACACAAGGGATGGACGGCAACGCGACTCGTCGCCGGCGTCGCCACCGCCGGCCTCTCAGCGGCCGCCACCGGACGCAAGAACAAGGGCGCCGCCGTCATCAACCTCACGTTCGGCAACGGGGCAGCCCAGACCTACAACGTGACACCCGAGACGGCCACCCTGCGTGCCGCCAACCAGTACGTCAACGCGTTCAACGCCCTCGCCGCCCAGCTGGCCGCCGAATAGGAATAGCCCGGAGGAGGCGCCCGTGGCCGGCAACCCCCGCAACGGGCGCCGGCATCGAGCAATCAACGCTCATCGCTGCGACCGCCCGCACCCGACTCGCCGCAGTGGAGGCCGCGTAGGGGGCGCCACTCCCGCCAGACCGCGTTAGGCCCTGGGGTTACCCATTTCCTCACCAACTCCTCACGCAACATGCGAACATGCGGCCTACACACCACCACAAGGGGGGCCAGACATGGCGAAGATCAAAACCAGGCAGAAGATGGGATGGATCGCCCTCGCCCTCCACTGGACGATGATGATCTTCACGGTCGGTCTGTAGACGCCCGTCTTTCTCGCTGCACGCCGGCGTCGCCTCACCGTCACCCATGCACCCGAGGGCTACCGCCCCTACTGAGACAGCCGCCAGGCGGTGCGGCCCTCTCTCCTCACAGTTGCGACACAGGTACCGAATGGTTGCACGTGCGGTTGTCGTTCCGGTTTCTACTCGAGTAGTTTATTTGACATGGGGCACCGTGAGATCTATACGAATCCGCCGTTGGCGCTCACCGTCGTTGAGCTCCGCCACACGGCCAGTCCGTCGCTGTCTGAAACCGACAAGGCGGGGTTGAAGTCACTGCTCGCGAGCACCTTCCCGATCTATAAGCCGGCCCAGCAGGTGAACATCACCGTGACCAACGCCGGCGCCTCGGAAGACCGCGCCGTGTACCCCCGCTACATGACGAGGGACTTCACCGAGGCCATCACCTTCCGCGACAACGCGATCGTTGTCGAGACGACCCGGTACAAGCGGCGTAGCGCTCTGCGCGAACTCCTGCACCAGGCTGTGGAGGCTCGCCAGAAGGTCTCTGCCGTCGACGGTATCGAGCGCCTGGGTATCCGGTACGTCAACGAGGTCCGCGTCCCCGACCTCGAGCACCCGTCCGACTGGGAGCGCTGGATCTCCGCACCTTTGACCGGCATCTCCAGCCTTCGTACAGAGGACCTAGCGGCCCAGACCTGGCACGGCATGACAGTCTTCGGCACCTCGTCTGTCGGAGTCGCGCTTCGGCATGGCACCTTCGAGGGCTACGCCGTCGAACCAGCCGGCGACCTCCGTCGCCACACCCCTCCGCCCGGCGCCTTCTACCTCCTCGACCTTGACTCCTACTGGGTCCCGGAAGGAGATATCCCGCAGCTCGACTGGAGCAACATCGAAGAGCGGTTCAACGCCGTCGGCCTGTCCGCATACGAGCTGTTCCAGCAACTGATCACGGACCGCTACCGCACGGAGGTGCTGAAGCGTGAGCAGTGAGACACATCGGCCGATGCACGCGGCCACTGCGCCTACCGGCAGCAGCCTTGTAATTCAGCCGCAGGAACCCACCCCGACCACGTCAAACCAACTGTCAGACCTCACCGAGGCAGCCGGATCGCTCCGGTACCAAGCCAAATTCGTCTTCGAGGACACAACCGAGTTTCACACGGAGCTCCTATCCCGCGAATGGCGTAAGCGCACCGCCGAGCGCGGGAAGGAGTCGCCGATCGCGCTGCTAGAGGAACTCTCCGACCTTGGCTTCTCTTGGCGGCACATCGCCCGCATGCTGGGCGTCAGCGTTCCGGCAGTGCAAAAGTGGCGACGCTCTGGCGGGGTGAGCGGCGACAATCGCATGCAGCTGGCGAGCCTGCTCGCTCTATGCGACATGATCCAGCAGCCCCTCATCCACGACGTCGCCTCCTGGTTCGAGATGCCCCTCACCCCGGGCGTGCCCGTGACTCCGATCGACCTTTTCACCGAGCGCAGGCCAGACCTAGTGCTGGAGCACGCGATCGGGCACAACGACGTGGAAGAGATCCTCACCGCCTACGCACCGAACTGGCGCGACCACTACCAATCCAACTTCGAGGTGTACCGCGACGTGGATGGGGCCATGTCGATCCGCCAGAAGGAAGGGTGACGAGTGCCCGCCGAGATGGAACGTCCGCACGACCCGCGCGACCTGTACCACGCGTGCGGCGACGACATCGTCGCCGCACGACCCGTTCTCACGGGCGACGTCTACGAGGACGTCACCATCATTGAAGCCGACGCCTCCACGCGCGAAATGACGGCCATGATCCTCGATCACCCCTGCTCACTTCGCGTGGACGGGGTCAACCTCGTCCCACGTCTGACCGTGGCCGAGGTGACGCCCGTCCCCGGCGCTCAGTGGAACGGCTCGTTCAACCGCATGTTTCTCCCTCCGCCGTTTCCACAGGCCAGCGGAGGAGTGAAGGCCTGCGCAGCATTCTTCGATCGTTGCTACCACATATCTCCCGAGCAGCTTCAGGCCGGGACCAGGATCGCCTGCCTCAATCCCTTCGGCATCAACCTCCTGCTCCAGCGCAGGGTGAAGCACTTCAGCCGGGTGACAGTCGAGACGTTCAAGTTTCAGGAGGCCAACGAGGGCGTCTACGAAGAGGCCGACCTGATCGAGGAGTGGTGTCTCGAGCGCGAGGACGACGGAGCCAAGACCCTCGAGGCCATGGCTGAGTGCATGGACTGGATTCGGGAAAAGCTCCCCGACGGTCGGCTCCGCCAGCAACTCCTCGAAGACTCGCAGTCTCGAAGCACCATTCGCCGGGACGCCAGGGCCCATCTGAAGGCGCTGCGGCAGCAGTCCCAATAGGCGGTGGCGCGCCTAGCTTGAGCGGCTTGAAGGGATCACGTCACAGCGGTGCTGGAGAGGCTAACGATCAGCACCGCATAATCCGGTGCCAGTAGCACACTTGTACCCACACGCACCACGAACCCCCGCCCACGCGGGGGTTTTCGCATGTCAGGGGGTGATCACATGCCCCGCACCACCGAGGCCGGCCGCGAAGACGGAGCCGGGATCCTGTGGTTCACGATCCGCCAGGCAGCCAGTTTCACCGGCAGCGACCCCCAGACGATCTACAGCTGGGAACGCCGCGGCCATCTCACCCCCTCCGGCGGCAGACCCCGACAGCCCTGGTACGCCTGGCGAGACGTCGCCGCGCTGGCCGCCAAGCGAACAGAGCGCACGGCCGCTTGACCCGCGGGCCAGCGGTGTAAGAGCAATTGTCAGGAGTTGTAAATTGGGCCTTCCGGCGCGGTGATCCCGGCGGCCGGCCGCGAGCGGGGCGTTTTCGCGTGCCTTCGAGGCGGTATTGGCGGACAACGGCGCGGCTGTAGCCCCCGGTGTGACAACATCAACGCATGGGCATCTTCGACTCCATCGCGCGTGGCCTCGGTAGCCTCCGCCCGCTGTCCGACGCGGAACTCGAAGACGAGCGCGAGGCGCTGCGACAGCGTTACGTATCCAGCGGGGATGTCAACGAGTCGTCGAAGCTCTACGACGAGCTGCACCGCTACGACGAAGAGATGACGCGCCGTGCAAACGAGGCCTATGCCCGCGAGAACCCGAACCCACCAGAGCCCAGGCATCGCGAGCACGGGTGGTACCTGCCGAACGACGACTAGGCGGGCGTCTTCAGGCTGCGACCTGGGATATCGCGTCTCCGCCATGTCCGTCGAGGAGATGGAGGCGTTGGCCGACGAGGTCGTGGTCCTGCGCGACGACATGTTCCGCGCCGACTGGAACGCGACCGCGGCCAAGGTGCCAGGCTTCAGGCCGATCCCGCCACGCCAGCCCAGCGACAAGGTGAACGGCATCCCGACCTGACGCGCGGTTGCACGCAACATCCCGGCGTCAGCCTCAGTGCGCAATCCGCTGCAATTCTCCGGCGCCCGAGCGCTATCCCGCGCATCCTGGACACCCGACCACCAGGACACGGAGGCGACATGACCCTCAGGTTCCTTGGCACGACCAGCGACGGCGGCGACTGCCCCACCCTCTACGAGATCGAGGGCACCGACGAGATCCTCGTCCAGGGCGACCGCGAGACCGACCCCGAGCACCTCGCGCAGTTGCGGGACGTCAAGCCGTCCGAGACGTTCGTCCGCGTCCCCCGAGACCTGCTCACACGCTTCGCCCCACGCCACCAGCGCACGGGCGTGATCCCGTTCAGCGAGGTCGCCCACGTCTTCACCAACTTCAAGCACACCGCCTGGCGGCTGGAGACCCGCCGCGGCTACGCCACCGACCGGCGCAGCGACGCGTGGGCACGCTGGCAGGCCGGCGCCGACGTCGCCCACGACGAGCCGGACGCCTGGCGCCACAACGTGGCGGAGCAGACCGCGCAGGGCAAGACGTTCGGCCGGGTGCGCCTGGTCGACGACCCGCCCACCGAGGGGCAGCGGTTCCTGCTGACCCGGGCGCCGAGCAACGTGGCCGTCGGCGACGAGATCCGCTACCTGTGGCGCACGGACGCGGTGCGGCTCGGCCTGCCCGACTTCGACTTCTGGCTCATCGACTCCCGCATCCTGCTGCGGTTCGTGTTCGACGAGGACGACACCACCCTCGGGGTGATCCAGTCCGAGGACCCCGCCGAGGTGCTCGCCGCCTGCCAGGCCCGGGACGCCGCATGGCATCACGCGTTCCCTGCCGCCGACTTCGCCGAGCAGGTACGTTCCACTGTGTGAGCACGGACTACCAATCCGGGCGCGTCTCCCTCGGCGCGCGCATGCGAGAGCTGCGCACCGAGGCCGGGTTCGACGGCAAGGGCATCGCCGAACGGCTCGGCTGGCAGCGCTCCAAGGTCTCGCGGCTGGAGAACGGCAAACAGACCCCCAGCCGCGACGACCTTCAGCAGTGGGCCGAAGCCGTCGGCCGGCCCGACGCGGCCGCCGAACTCGCCGGGCGCCTCACCGGGTTGGAGACCCGCTACCGGTCGCTACGCCGGCAGTACGCCAACGGGCACCGCGCCCGCCAGGAGCAGGGCCTGGTGGAGACCGAGCAGACCACGCTGCTCCGCGCCGTCGAGGTCATCCGGATCCCCGGTCTGTTCCAGACCCCGGAGTACGCGCGGGCCGTGTTCGCCGCGAACGCCCGCTTCCGTGACGTCCCCAACGCGGACATCGAGGACGCCGTGCGGGCTCGTATGCGCCGCCAGCAGGCCCTGTATGAGCCTGAGCGGTCCTTCCGCGTGCTGCTGTGGGAAGGCGCCCTGTACGCACTGAACGCCCCGCGCGAGGTCATGGCTGCCCAACTCGACCGCCTCCGCTCGATGATCGGCATGGACACCGTCGAACTCGGCATCATCCCGTTCGCCGCCGAGCTGAAGCGCTCCCCGTCGCACGGGTTCTGGATCTATGACCAGCGGCTCGTCATTGTCGAGACCCTGTCGACTGAGATGTGGCTGGACGACGGGGAGTCCATCGCCCTGTACGAGAGGGCGTGGGAGTGGCTCAATGAGTCCGCGGTCTACGGGCCAACGGCACACCGGCTACTCGGCCGCGCGAGCGCCGCTCTGAACCTCTCGTAGGCAACCGGCCGCAACTGCCGTACCGGCGCCCGCAATCCCGCGCAATCGCCCTGCGGCCGCGCAATCGCCCTGCCTACCGTCCCGGTCATGGCCCAACCGACCGACTCCCTCATGCGGTACGAAGCCGGGGACGCGTGGCTCGCCAATTGCTCCGCGGACCCGAAGCTCGTACGTCTGGCCTGGGACACCGACGCCCTCGCCCCCATAGAGTCCGGCCCCCGCTGGCTCGTCGCCGAGTCCCGCCTCGTCTACGCCATGGCGGCCCTCTCGCGGATCGCCGAAGGGCAGCGCGGCCCGGTCCTCGCCGACACGCAGGGCGACAAGGCGTGGTGGCTGGCCGCTGTACTGCCCACCCGCGGGACGGATGCTGTGCGGGCAGCTGTGGCTGAACCACCCGGACGGATCGGGCCACCTCACCGACCCCGCCGTACTCGCCGCCGCCCTCGGCCCCGGCGGGTACCGCCACCACACGGAGGCGCAAAGATGACCACGTCGCAGGCGCTCGGCGAGACCCTCGACCAGGCGCCGCCGGACATTGCCACCATGCGCTCCACGGCCGACCGGATCCTCGCCTTCGGCGCGGAGCCCATCAGCAATGAGGACTTGGAGACGCTCCGGCTCGCCATGCGTGGCCAGATCGAACTCCTCATCCCCACCGTCCAGGCCCTGGCGGCCGGCTTCCCGAAGGGCGACATCCCGCGCGAGTGCGCGCTGGCCGGTGCGCGTGAAGCGAGCATGCGGCTCCGGCTGGGTGTCGGCGGTCCCAGGCCCGTGCGCATGTCCGTGTCGATGAAGCTGGCCCGCTCCGTAGTCGCCCTGTGCGATCACTTCGAAAACCTCGGCGGCCGGTCGCCCTCGCGCCCCTGAACTCCCGCCCCGGCTCCCCAACCCTGGACAGGTCGAGCAGCCGCGGCGGGTTGCACCACACAGCACGGCAACGACACCCCAGAAGGGCAGGTCAATGACCGTCACACTCGAACAGCCCGCCAGGACGCTCACGCGGGACCCGAAGGAACTCCTCAACGCGGTCGCTCCGCACATCACCGAACTGACCGTCAACGTGTTCGACTCCGGCATGAGCCTGTGGGACCGCGAGGTCGCCCTGCTCCTGCGCGAACACACCATGGTCCGCGACATGGCCGAACGGATCCTCGGCAACGCCGTCATGTACATCATGGGCTCCATCGAGAACCCCAACGTCCACCTCGGCGTCGGCAAGCTCGTCGACATCGGCGTCCACCAGCTCATCCTCGACACACCCGTCTGGTGGGGCATCTGCCGCCTCTACAACGGCGGCCGGTTCAAGCACCACGCCCCGTTCATCGAGCGCCGCCAAGATGGCCTGTGCCTGCGCACCGGCGACTTCCTCCGCTCCCAGGGCTGGGAGATCGACGAGGAGCTGTGGGCCATCGACGGCGCCGACTGCTCCCCGTGCGACGACAAGGTCCCCGACAGCCACTGACCCCGGCTACAGTCGCCCCCGTCCTCACGGCTCCCCGAGGGCGGGGGCTCCCCGCATCCCGACAAACCAGAGGAACAGCTGTGCCCGTACCGCACGACATCGCCGCCGAGACCGAACTGTGGGACACCTACGCCGAGTCCGCGTTCAAGGACGACGCCGAGCCGTCGTTCGGCTGGACCCAGTACGCCGGCCACGGCCCCGGCCCGGAACTCCTCGGCGCCCCGCAGTCCGTGCTGGAGGTCGGCTGCGGCACCGGCCGCGCACTGGCCCACCTCGCACAGCAGGGCGTCAAGGCGACCGGCGTCGACCTGTCCCCACGCATGGTCCAGCGCGCGGGCGAGAAGTGGGCGCCGCTCGGTGTACGGATCGAACAGGGCGAGATCCTCCACTGGCTCGCCGCCGACGAGAGCCGGTACGACGCCGTGTACTCGATCTTCGGGGCGGCCTGGTTCACGGACCCGTCCCGCCTCTTCCCCCTCATCCGCGAGCACCTGGTCCCGGGAGGCGTGTTCGTGTTCTCCCAGCCACCGGCCATCCCCGGCGCCTACGGCCCGCAGGGCATGTACAAGGGCGGGTTCGCGGGGAAGGCCATGTTCACCTACCGGTACAGCTACAAGCCTGCGGTGTGGGAGCGGCACCTACTCCGGGCGGGGTTCTCCACGACCGAGGCGATGGTCGTGGAGGCGCCGAAGCCGGGCCACATCGGCACCCTCATCGTGCAGGCTCGCGCCTGAACGCCATGGCGAGTGATCTGAACGGCTGCGGACGGGTCACGATTTTCCCGTTCCTCCACGACTGGGAGACCAGCTCGCGATGCGTCCTGACGTACACCACCACAGGCGGCGGGGCGACTGCAGTGATGGGTGTGATTCCGGTCGAGGGGAACGTCCACGAGCCAGGCGACCTGCTCGCCATGGCTGGACGGCACGGGTTCATCGGGGAGTGGAAAGGCAGCCATGAGCAGCGGTGCGGCTGCTGGCTTGCCTGTACGGGCTATGGGTCGCGGATGGTACGGAAGACGGCCACGATCGACGTGCCGGATGCGGGCTGGGCATTGGACATGGTGCGCGCGGTGGATCTGGACGGCCCGTACTACGGGCACCTGCGGGTGGTGGCCGGCCGGATGACGCTGACTGATGAGGAGTTGATCGTGCGGGCGCGGGCGCTCGTGCCGACGAGCTGACCACGGCCTCGGCCGAGCGCGTCCGGCCCGGGGCCGCCCCATGTCCGCGGGACGACCCGAATACCGTCACGACTCCTGGCGGTGACCAGCATTTGAGAGGCGTGCCGGTCGCGTTCCATCACGCCACAAAAACGCTGGTCACAGACCGGGTAACCGCATCCCCTATGCGGTACACCTCTCGCGGCAGCCGTCCATATTCGCCTGCATTGCCCGCACCCTCGCCATAGCATGCCCGCCATGACTACGGACGCCGCTACGCCAGAGCGGAACCCATTCCTTGAGGCGGTCGGTCGGGTAACCGTCGCGGGCGCCCACCTTGACCGCTACCTGCACACCCTGCTCGGCTCCCTCGCCATGGAGCCGACGCTGCTCGTCCTGGCCAACGCCGAGGGCACCGCCCGTCTCATCGAACTGTGCGAGTTGGCGTTGAAGTGCTACGACCACAACGCAGAGGACGTGACCGACGTCAAGGACTGCCTGGCCCGGGCCAAGGTGCTTAAGGGCAAGCGGAACACCATCGTGCACTCGCTGTTCATGCAGGCCGAGGAGGGCGACGGCTTCAAGGCGATGACGCCGGTCCGTAAGACCCTGGGCCACTCGGCCACGCCGTTCACGGTCGAGGAGATGGAGGCCGTAGCCAAGGAGATAGACGCGCTGCTGCACGACTTGTTCCGGGCGGGCTGGAATCTCCGCAGTCGGCTGACCGGCATGCGCCACATTCCTCTGCAGGCAGAACCCGCAGAAGTTCCCAGGTCCGGCACCTGACGCTTGATCTGTCGCAGCGAAGGTTGCTTGGTTCCCACCGAAGTTCAACCTGCGAGGCAGGCGAGACTCAGTTTCGGTCGCGGCCAGCACCGTCGGACGGATCCTCGCCACAGCCGGAAAATGGGACCGGGGCGCGCCCAAGGGGATGGGAGCCTGTAGGTATGGGGCATCACTCCTATCTAGTCGCCGGCGACTGCCAGTTCCTCTATACCCGCAATCACTACGACGAGGAACTGGCAGCGCTCTTCAACGAGACCGACCGCAAGCTCATCGTTGTTGACGGCAGCGATGTCGCTCCTGGCGATGAGTGGGCCGCGAGCGAGTACGTGTTCGGGTACTACACCACCGCCCACGCTCTGCGGCAGCGCCTGAACGTGCAGGGCTTCACCTCGCGTCGTGCCCTCGCCGACCTGGCAGAGGGCATCGCGCGCTGGCGCAAGACCTACGACAGCCAGAGCGAGATCCGGGAACGACAAGCGCGGAGCGAGATGCTGTCTGAAACCCTCGCCCGGCCCCCGCGTGAGCAAACCGAACTGTTCGCAGCCATCGGCGAGGCGATCCGACCGCACCGGCCGATGAAATCGTTCGCCACGACCGAGGAGCACTTCCAGTACGAGAGCGAGTTCATCGAGACCGTCACTGACGTCGAGGAGCTCCGCTGGTTCGTTGAGAGACGTAGCCTCATACGGCTGATCATCGACCAGGCCCCCGACGACACGCGGGTCGGACTCGACCTCGGCGAGCTGACTGGCTGCTGCGTACATCTGGACACGACCCAGCCCATCGCAGGACCCACACGCGAGCTCCAACTCGCCGCCCTGCCCGATAACGCCCCGCTGATCGTGCTCACTGAAGGAAGCACCGACTCCAGCCTCCTCACCCAGGCCATGCGCATCACCCACCCGCACCTCGCGGACTTCGTCCGCTTCATCGACTACACCGGAACGAAGGCCCACGGCAGCGCTGGCGCTCTCGTGACCATGGTGAACGCGTTCATCGC
Source organism: Streptomyces sp. NPDC005866 (assembly GCF_040629895.1). NCBI lineage: Bacteria > Bacillati > Actinomycetota > Actinomycetes > Kitasatosporales > Streptomycetaceae > Streptomyces > Streptomyces sp. NPDC005866. Next base: position 11,149 of record NZ_JBEXWP010000022.1, on the reverse strand, counting down.
GGCCGGCGTCGCCAACCGCTTCGTGGCCATCGCCGACAACGACGCCGGCGGACATGAGGCGCTCGCCAAACTGAAGAGACAGAAGCTGCCAGTGGGATGCAAGGTGCTGCACTACCCGGACCTGCCCCTGTTGACCAGCTACCGCACCATCAACCCGGCGTCCCGAACCGTGTCGCTGACCAACGTGAACGGCGTCGCTGGCTCTCTGGAGATGTACCTCGGCAAAGACGTCCTGACGATCGACGGCGCGCTGGCGCCAGTCCACCTGGGGAACTTCATCCCCGCTGTGCGGCGCCGCCAGGGTGCACTCTCGAAGCCACACAAGGGCCTGGTGCGGAAAGCGTTCGAGGAGAAGATCAAGACTGCTCGACGAGAGCAGCACAGCGGCACCGGTGACTGGAGCGGCGTGCACGCCATCATCGAGAGCATCGTCCACGCCTTCGACTGAACGACGCCGGATCGTCAACGCCCGGTGCAGAGTCTCACCTTGGCAATCTGGTGGGCTCTCGTCCCGGTGTCTGCACTCGATTCATCGAGGGGCCCTCAACGACCTTCCAGGACAGCCACGCAACGGCAACCGCTCAACCTCTGGTGAGAGAACCAGCCGTCACCAACCTTCGGTGAGAATCACTCAACCTCACTGTGATAGATCAACGCTCACGGCGTGGCCGCACCCGACTCTCTGGGGACTTGCTACGCAAATCGAACACACGCTCTAATCGCGAGTATGCACCGAGTCGACCACCTAACCGAGCGGCAAGAGCGCATCGTGGCGTGCATCCGGGAGTGGATCACAGAATACGGCGAAGCCCCGACCGTGACAGAGATCGGCGAGCGCGTAGGCCTGCGCAGCCGCTCGGCCGTGCACTACCAGCTGCGGCAGTGCGAACAGAGGGGCGCCATCGCCGTCGAGCCCCGGCGACCCCGCGGCATCCGGCTCGCTCGCTGAGAGGCAGCCCCGTCACCGTAGGCTGCGCGCCATGCCCGCATGGTTCACAGCAACCCGCAGGTAGCCGAACGGCGGTTCGCCGAGGCCATCGTGATGCTCGTGACGACGGGATACAACACCCCGCTGATCACAACCCAGACACACTCTCAACACAGCGCCCACACATGGTGCATGATGCCCCTTCAGTACGCATCATCTGGGGGATCTATGCGCACACGCACCGCCATCACCGCCGCCCTGCTGCTCGGCGCCACCGCCGCCGCATGCGGCGGCAGCGACTCCGCCAAGCCCGGGCCGACCGTGACCGTCACCAAGACAGTGACGCCCGCCGCCAAGTCCGCCGAGCCGTCGCCGTCGTCGGCCACGTACGCCTTCGGCACGCCGTGGGAGTTCGAGAGCACCGACGGCAGCATCGGGACCTTCGCCGGCACGGTCACCGTCCTCGGCTACAAGCAGGGCGTCGCGTCCGTCGGGAGCGCCAGCCAGGAAGCCGGCGCATCCCGCTACGTGTGGGCGTACGCGGACTTGAAGCTGTGCGTCACGAAAGGCTCATACAACGACGACAACACCAGTTGGACGCTGTACTACAGCGACGGCAGCCGTGTAGATCCATCCAGCAGCACATACGACGATTTCCCGAAGCCCGAGTTCCCGATTCAGGTCACCGTGACCGCTGGGAAGTGTGCCCGCGGAAAGCTCGTTTTCCCTGTGCCGGGCGGGAAGCGTCCCGAGTCGGTTCTGTACTCGCCTCCAGGGCTCGACCAGCCGACGGAGTGGACAGTCCCGAAGGCGTAGCCCCGACGGCCTCCGCGCCGGGCGTTGCGAGCAACGCATCGCTCGTCGTCCGGCGCGCGCAATCTGTCGCAATCCTCCGACGCGGACGCGCGATCCGCAGCATTCTGGACGTCCGACCAGCCAGAACGGAGGGCACCATGACGCTCAGGTTCCTCGGCACCACATCGGAGAAAGGCAACTGCCCCACCCTGTATGAGGTCGTCGAGACCGGCGACCTCGTCGTGTAGGGCGACCGCGTCACCGACCCCGAGTTTTGGGAGTCGCCGCCTGCGATTCCAAGACGGTGAGTTCGTCCGGCCAGCCCACTATGCGCCCATGATCGCGCAGTCGGTACAGATCGGCGACGAGGGATGACCTTACGCCCTGCGTTCGGGGAGACCACCCAAAGAAACGGATGGCCTCGGGTACGACTTCCTCAAATGAGATGCCCGGAGTGTCGCGGATGAGGCCAAGGAGCGCGGTCTGCCGCTCCCTGGGGGCAACATGCGCCACTGGGCGCTGGGTGAGCCCCGGAAGCGGCCAGCGGGCGAACCGACACTGGCGGTCCGGAAGGTCGAGAAACTCGCCGTCGCTCGCGATGCCCCCCTCTTCGACAAGCTGCTCCACGGCAACCTGGACGAGCTGCTTCCGCGTCGGGCTGAGCGTAGTCAGATGGAGCACCTCGCGGACGTGGAGGACGAGGACTTGTTCGTGTATTGGCCCCTCCGCAGTGATCAGCTCCCGGACGAAGTCAACGAGGGCGGGTGCCGGCGTCTTGCCGCGCAGGGGTATCGCATTGCGGTCGAGATGCAAGAAGTCGGCCGGCTGGTACGGGACTCCCCAGTCACCATGGTCCTTAGGGAGTTTTAGCGCACTTGGCATACACGAGCCTTTCTCGGCAGCACGTAGGGAAGACGCTGCTTACCGCTCCTGCTGCACCTACGAAGGTGGCCGTACCGAACCGCCACGTCGGCGAGGGCCGATGGCCGGACAATGATCTTATTCGGATTCGAATTCTGCTTGCAGTTTGAGAGTGTTCGCGTTTTCGGTAAGGATGCGTGCCTTGTCGTCGGGGAAGCCGTCTGGCCGCTTCGCATGGATCTCTACAGTGATCTCCACTTCGGAGCCAACGAGGTCGAGGTGCGGGAGGATCTCAATGGCGTACTTGCTGGCGTTCTTGCTGTACTGCTCCGGGGTGAGCACTGCTCGGGCGTAAAAGCGGGTGTTGCGGATGACAAGCTGTCGGGTTTGTTTCTCGTCGGTCTGCGCCGGGATGTGCACCCCGTGTCCTGAGGTGGTCTCGGCCGCGGGGGTGTCTGTGGGTACGCCTGTGTCCTGACTGGCCCTCTGGGCCGGTACGGCAGCTGCGGCTGCGTCCGCCTGCCGTTGCTGGAGCGCAGTGTCCGGCCGGACCAGGAGTGTGGAGTCGGTGATCTGCCCGAAGCGGGCGTCGCCGCCGGGAAGCACCAGGCCCTCGTAGCGGGAGGCGGCCTGGTCGTAGCCGGTGGCCAGGGCAAAGCCTTCCGCTTCCCAGCCGATCATGTGGAGTACATCCTCGACACCCCGGTCGAGGACCGAGCGGTCCCGCAGGCGGTTCATGTACGGGTAGCGAGTGTGCAGCTCCCACAGCTGACCGACGCTGATGTGGCCGTTGCCTTGCCAGAGGGAGGCGAGCGGGCCGGTCAGCTTCTGGTGCAGCAGCGCCGGGGCCTGCTGGAGCCACAGCAGGGCCTCGCGCTTGAGTCGCTCCGCGGTGCGCACGGCCAAGTCCGGCTTGCCGGTCTCGACCTTGATGGCCTCCCACTGCACGGGACGGGCCGGGTCTTCACGCTGCTCGGGCACGATCGCCCAGTGGTAGGTCTCGGCGACGCGCAGGTAGACCTTCTCGTCCGCTGCCTTGATGCGGCTTTCGGCCTGGCGGCGCTGGCTGGGGTTGAGGTCGAGTTCGTCGGCGCGGTCGAGGACCTTGCGCCAGCCAAGGTACTCGCGGGCGGCTTCCATGAGCTCATCCAGCCGCTTCTTGTCTGGGGCGAGGAAGACCAGCATGTTCCGGTGCGAGCGCTGCGACGGCCCGCGGGAGCCAAGGGCCTCGGCGGCGAAGAGCATCGCCGGGCTGTCGTCCTTGTTCTTGGTGTGGTGGTGCTGCGGGTGGAGTAGGACCAAGCGCACCTCGTCAGTGTCGGGGATGTCGCCGGTGTGCTGCGGGGCTACGTGCACCCCGGAGAAGTCGCCGGTGCGGCGCTGGGCGGGCCCGAGGCGGCGGACGAGTTCGGCCCAGACGTCCTCGGGGCGCTCGACCAGCCGGTCAGCTTCGTCCTTGGCTATCCGGGTGACGCTGGCCTGGGTGTCGTACCAGTAGCGTTCCCCCTCCGAGTACAGGTAGGTGGACCTGTCGGCCAGGGTGTTCAGGGCGGTGCGGAAGTTGCCCATGCTGTCGCCGGGCATGGCCATCCCCAGGCGCACGTGCGGCTCGTCCAGGCCCTTGGTTGCGGCCTTCAGCGTGGCGGCCGAGCCCATGAACAGCGTGCGGGCGATGCGCCGGGTCATGGCGCGCTCCCCCAGGAAAGTCTTCTCCTGGTCGATCTGGACCGGGGTGGAGTTCACGCCGTCTACGTCGGCGTCGAGGATGGGCTTCCAGCGGTCCTCGAGGTAGTGGGTCAGCTCGCCAACCACGCGCTGGTCGCTGAGGGGGATGTCACCCGGCATGATCATCGAACTCTGGTTGCCGTCCCGCCACAGCGCATGGATGACGGCGCTCATCAGCCGCAGCACGCCACGGGTGCGCTGGAAGCGCTCGAGGGTAGACCAGTCCTCATACAGCCGGGCAAACAGCTCGGGGTGGATCGGGTAGGTGGACTTGATGCGGTTCTCGTACTCGGTGCTGTCCGCGCCGGAGGGGAAGTCCGCCTTGTGTCCGGCATAGAACTGGGTGAACAGCCGGGCCACCTTGTTGATGTCAGCCTGCGCGCTGCCGCTCGGCGGCTCGAACAGGCGACGGCGCACGATCTCGAACGACTCATCGGCTTTCGCCGGCCGCCACGGCTCGGCGATGCGGTGCAGGATCCGCTGCAGCCGCTCCAGCGCGTGCCGTCCGGCCGGACCGCCGATCTCGTTCTCGTCCGCATCGATGGTGCCGTCATCGGAAGCGGGAATGGAGACGATCAGCTGCGCCCCTGAAACAGCCTGCACAGCCTCGGTGAGGGTCTGGGCGAAGGTGAAGTGGGTCTCAAAGGAGCCGCCGGACAGGTTTTCGGCGTCTACGAGCTGCCGGGCGTAGGCGACCCACTCGTCGACAAGAATCAGGCACGGAGCGTACGCGGCGATCACATCCTGCAGGGCCGCGCCCGGGTTGGTACCAGTACGGTCGGCCTCGGCCACGATGTCATACCCGGTACGGCCGCCGAGCTGCCAGGCAAGCTCGCCCCACAGGGTGTTGACCCGGGTGCCGTCGGCCTTGACCTCCGGCTGCCCCGGGCTGAAATACGTGCCGACCAGAACCACCCGGCGCACCGGCTGCTTCGGCAGACCCGAGGGAGCCTCGGCGATCAGCTCGTGCATCTCCTGCGGCAGCTGCTGCGGCTGAATCCCAGGGGCGAACAGGTGGTACAGGGCCAGCATCGAGTGGGTTTTGCCGCCACCGAAGTTGGTCTGCAGGTTGAACGTCGGCGGGGCATTGTCATCGCCCGATATGCGGCGCAGCGACTTGCCGAGCAGCTCCCGCAGGCCCTCGGTTAGATAGGTGCGCTGGAAGAACTCCACCGGGTCGGTGTACTCGGGAGCCCCCTCCCCATGGGCGACCTGAGCGAGGTTGGCGGCGAACTCCGAGGCGTTGAAATCCCCCCGTGCCACATCCTGATGCGGGGTGAGGACCGCACGCCAGGGCTTGAGGCCCTCCGCCGCCACGGCCGGGGCGGCGGCGGCCTCGCGGGTGGCGCGCCTGGTCTCCGCCTCGATCACGGCGCGCTGGTGCTCCAGCCGGGAGCGACGCACCTGCTCGATGAGGTCCTTGCCAGCGCCGACCGCGGTGAGCAGCCGCTCGGCGGTGTCCAGGGCGCGACCGGTGTCGTCAGAGTTGAAGGGCTCGTTGTGCGCCCACTTGTTGCGGATGTCGTTCAACTCGCCGACGTAGTTGCGGGCGGCCGGCGGCAGGACGTGGCGGAAGTAGGAGGCCCAGTTCCGCAGCATGGTCTGCAAAACGAACTGAGGATCCTGCTTGGAGGTCGGGCTGAAGCCGCCCTCCCGGGCTGTCGCAACGGCGTCATCGAACCATGTCTCGCCCTGCCGTCGGATCATCTCCCGCTCGACGAGCGGGAGCAGCCCGTCGGGCAGCAGCTCGATCATCCGGCCGATCCGGTCGCGGTTGCTCAGTGCCATCGTGTTTGCCGTCCTGCCTATCCTGTCCGCCGCGCCCGGTACCCCACCGTGCGCGGTGTCGTCGTTCTGCACGTGCCCCTCCCCCTGCCTCGCCTTTCGGCGACCGTCAGAACAACTGGTCCTCGTTCTCGTCGCTGCTCCCGGAGAACAGCTCCGACTGGGAAGCCCTGCCGCCGCCCTGCTTCTCCGCTGCGCGCGCTGCCATCTGGAGATCCGGCCAGGAGCTGACAAGGTTGTTGAACCCTCCACCGCTCTCAGACCAGTTGTTGGCGTCGCAGACGCGGTAGAGAAGGTAGGCGAGTTCGCGGACAGCGTCTTCGTCGATCCGGTCCCGTGTTTGTGCCAAGAGCGTGCCGGCGGCCTCTACGCCACCCTTGCTCTCAAGGAGGCGTGACAGGTGCAGGGTCACAGCCCAGACGGAGATGCGGTGATCTTCCGCTGGGTCGTAGGTGGTGGACAGGTCCGCCGGCTTGTGAAGCCCGACCTTTCCTCCCCGGGCCTTAAGCACCCCGGCATCTTCCAGACCGCTGATCGAGGTGATGTAGCGCTTGCTGAGCGTTTCGGCGTCGCCATAGGGGCCTTGGTCCCAGTTGTACTGCTTGAACCAGTCCAAGCACCAGCGGGTGTCGTTGTCCACGTCCCCCTCCTGCTCGGACTGCACCTCGGCGAGTACGTCGTTGATCAGCGCGAGGGCGGTGCGCACGCGCATGGGAGAACCGTCCGGTTCCGTGATCTTGGAGTATTGGGAGTAGACAGCCATGCCGGGGCCGATTGCCGACTGGGCCAGGTCGACTGGTGCGACATTCCCGGATTGCAGATCTCGGACGGCCTGGGGCAGTTCATCCCGGAGAGCATTGACGAAGCCCCGCAGGGTCGTAGACCCCGCGCTCTCCGGACGTGGGCGGCAGGCCAGGACGATGGAGGATGCCAGGGAGTTCCGTCCGTTCGTGCGCAATCCGCCCTGCTGCTCGGTGCGCATCGGCCACGTGGCCGTCACCTCGTATCCAGCTTGGATCAGCCCCTCCAGCATCGTCTCCCAACCGGTGGAGGCGGTGCCTTCACTGCTACTGGTCTCCTGTTGCTTGAAGGCGTAGTAAACGGTGATTGGATAATCGTCAGAGGCCTGGGCTCGGATGTTGTCGAAGACTTCGATGAAGCCCTTCTCGAAGTACCGGCTGGCTTCCAGCTTGGAGTCGTGGCGGGTGGCCTCCGCGACCAGCTCGGCCGCCTTCGGAGTGAGGACGGTGCCCAGTTCGTCAAGTCCAAGCGATCTGAGCGTCTGGCGGAGCCAGACGTAGAAAAAGTCCGAGAGGTCCGCGTAGATGACGTTGTCGTAGTAGGGCGGATCGGTACTGACGACGCCTCCGGCAGGGACCGTTGCGGTACGGGCATCAGACTGAACGACGTGGCCCGTGGGAGAGGCAGGCACCTCCTTCAGGGCGTTGACGAGGTATTCGACGCCGCCGAGGAAGTTACCTGAAGTGTTGCCGAACGGGTTTGCCTCAGCCGTGGTCCAGATGAAGCTGAGCGCCTGCCGGGCGAAGACCTGCTGCACCTTTTCCCCACCAGCGTCCCAGAAGGACAACTGGGACAAGCGATTCGCTGCTCGGCTGACCGCCAGGGACAGGTACACCCCGACGCTGCGGGCGTAGTCCGAGGCCCGCTCGGCACTCATGCCCTGCTCGAGTGCATCTTTCTCCGCTTGCTGCCAGGCCACCTGGGCGTTGCGGCTCAAGCATTCGAGGGTGATCAGCTGTCGGTCAAGGAAGAGCTGGTGGTGCTTGAGGATGCCGTATGCCTGCACGCGGAACCCCGCGACCTTGCCAGGCAGGTCGGTATCGAGCACGTCCGGTCGCTCCAGCCCAGACGCGGCCTGCACCTGCTGCTCGTCGAAAGACACGTAGTGCCGCTGACGTTTGCCAGCCGTGGCGATAGCCAGCGGAGTGTCCGTGATACGACCGAGCTTGCCCTGCGCACGGACGTAGCTCAGGGAGAACGACTCGCCGCAGGTCAGGCAGCGCCCGCTGGTGCGCTCCACGGTGGGAGCCTCGGTGTCGCCGTCACCGTCTTCGACTCCGAATCGAGGCGCCATCCCGGGGCGGGTCTCCTCAACGACGAGCCGGACCTTCTTCTTGGCCTTGTTACACAGCAGGAAACTGTTGATCAGCGGGGCGGGGCTGCCGCAGGCAGGGTTCGGGCATTGCACTGTACGGGCCCAAAACCACGCCACTGCGGGCAACATCGTGCCGTCGGGCATCCGCACCTTGGGATACAGGTGGCCGACCTCTTGCTCGGCCCCCTCGCGCATGAGCCGCGCGTAGTACGCGACGTCTGCAGCGAGTCCACGCGCGCCGGACCAAGTACCGTCCAGCTTCTCCTGCCGCACTGCCGAGACCGGCGGCTGACCCGCCCACTTCGGCGGTATCTCGATCATCGCCTTGTTGATGAGGACCGGCACTGGATTGAGATCGCTTGCGTGGGCCTCCAGTCCGAGTCGCTGGGCCTCCTGCGGGATCGATCCACCGCCCGCGAAGGGGTCGAGCACGGGTGGTGGGTTACCGCCGCAGGCCTTCTGTATCTCTTCTCGCACTTCGCGCATGACGCGCTCGTCGTGGGTAGCCTCCCAGGGCACCATCCGCTCAATGAGGTTGAACAGCCTTGCCCGCTCGCGCTGCTGGTCTTCCTCGGTAGGGAACTTGTCCGGGTGGGAGGATGGGTCGTCCACAAGTTGCGCGAAGAGCACCGCGCGCGCTGCAGCAAGCGGTCGCCGGGCCCACCACAGGTGCAGCGTGGAGGGGTGTCCATGCCTGATTCGCTTCTCGCGCTCAGATTCCCTGTTTATGACGTCCAGGGGCAGAGCGACCTCGATGAGCTTCCGTCGGCGCGGTGTCGCGTTGTTTTCGTTCACGGCGCTCATCGTGGAGCTCCTCCTTTGGTCCAGGCGTCGTGCCAATTCAGGACGATGCCCTCGGTTTTCAGGTCGCCGAACTCGGTGTCGGCGAAGGCGTCGATCAGGTAGCGCAGGTCATCGTGCGCGGGCCCGTCGGGGTGGACGGCCACGAGCGCGAGCCGGTGCTGGTCGCCGCGGTTCTTGGCGACCAGCACCTCATTGCGGCTCACATAGAAGTCCCGGGCACCAGCCCGGCGGCCCTTGACCTCGATGTGCACCAGGTGGCCATCCGGAGTGAGTGAGCGGATGTCGTAGCCGGGGTTGTTGTGCGCCATCTCCTCAGGGATGCGCCCGAGTTCCTTCTCGGCCTGGAGGACTGCGGCGATGGCCCGCCGGTCGGTCTCGTAGCCGTCGCTCGCCCGCATTGGCGCGGGTCCGGTCGCGCCCAGGGCCTTGGCGAGCCAGCCCACCGGTACCACCAGGGCGCAGCCGGCCACGACGGGGGGCCGGGGGTGGAGGGAGGCGTCCTTGTCCAGCTCCTCCAGGCGCTTGGTGCGCCGGTGTTCCAGTTCTTCGGCCCAGTTTCGGGCCTTGTCCGGCTTGTGGCGCACGCGCTTACCAGCGGCGAGGTCCTGTTCGAGTTTTCCGGCCTGGGCGTGCCAGTAGTTGATCTCGTGTTTCAGGCGCTGTTCGACCTGGGCTCGGGTGCGGGTGACAGCTGGCAGGAGGCGGTCACGTGCTTGGCGCAGGTGTTCGGGCAGCGCTTCGCGGATGGCCCAGTCCAGGGCGGGGGCTTCGCCGCCGTCGTGCAGCCAGGCCTGGTCGAGCAGGGCCTGGGCGGCCTGGGCCTCGACCGGCGTCGGGGGGCGGTAGTCCAAGTACGGGGCGGGGCCGGCGTTCCTGGCAGTGCCGTTGGGCAGCAGTTCGGTGAAGGCGAAGGCCCGGTCGGCGGTGCGGCCGTGCCCGTCGGTGATCTCTTGCGAGAGGGCCACGAGCAGCCGGGGCTGCTCGCCCGCGTCGGCGGCGTCGATGAGTATCGCGCCGCGGCCGAGCAGGTCGGCGTGCTGTGCGATGACCTGGTCGAGAACGACGTCGAAGAGCGGGTGGCCGGGGGCGATCAGGTCGGCGCGGGGCTTGCCGGGGGCGCTGATGCGGTCGCGGTCGAAGCAGACTCGTTCGTACTTGCGTTGCACCGCGCCGCCGAGGCCGGTGAATCGAGCCGGGTCACGCAGGGGGGCCGGCACGTGAGTGATCTCGAACCGGCCTGCCTCCCGGGGCATCAGCCGGCCGCCGGCGCGTTCGAAGGCGTCCCGGAAGAATGCCTGCACGTAGTGCGGGTGCAGGCGGCGGGCCTGGGCCTCTTCCATCCGCAGGCGGATGGCGTCGACGTCCTCCAAGCCCATGACCTGAGCGTCGAGCGCCAAGCCCTGGATCAGGTCGACGGCGCGCTGCCCGACCCGGGCGTCGATGACCTCGTCGAGCTGGGCCTTGACCTCGGGCCGGTCGCCATAGCGGATGGCGCGCACGAGCAGCTCGCGAAGGGGCTCTCCGTCGAAGATCTCGCCGAGGACGTTGTAGACCTTGCCGTCGTAGGCCTTGTTCTGCTGCTCGATCTTGTCCAGCAGGCGCTGGAAGACCTGGCCCTCCCGGGTGTTCTCGGCGACTAGGTTCCACAGGTGACAGACCTCGGTCTGGCCGATGCGGTGGATGCGGCCGAAGCGCTGCTCGATGCGGTTGGGGTTCCACGGCAGGTCGTAGTTGACCATGAGGTGGGCACGCTGCAGGTTCAGGCCCTCACCGGCTGCGTCGGTGGCCAGGAGCACGCGTACGTCCGGGTCCTGGTTGAACCGGTCACGGATCGTGCGCCGCTGTTCGCGGGGGGTGCCGCCGTGGATGGCCACCACTGCGTCGGCTCGGCCGATCAGGGCGCGGACCCTTCGGGCCAGGTACTCGAGGGTGTCGCGGTGTTCGGTGAACACGATGAGCTTGCGCGGGCGGCCGTCGGCGTCGCGCAGGTGGGGGTTGTCCTGGAGCAGCCCGGACAGCTCCCGCCACTTGCGGTCCTCGCCTAGACGAGTAAGTCCTATGTCCTGGGCTGACGATCAGGCATGAACAGAGGGTGTTCAAGATCATGTTGTGACGCAAGACCTGAACACCCTCTT
>NZ_JBEXWP010000021.1:0-166648 GCF_040629895.1 Streptomyces sp. NPDC005866 | reverse complement strand
CGCTGCGCACCCGTGCCGCGCTCGTAGCGGCCGGACATGGCGGGCCAGAGGCGGCCGTAGCGCAGCGCGAGCAGTCCGGCGACCACGGCGCCGCCGCGACCGCGCTGCTGTCGGGGGCGGGGGCGGCCCTGCGGGTGGCGAGGGCCGAGGCCCCGCATCCCAGGGCCCGGGTGCACTGGCACGAACTCGGCCCGCGGGAAACCCTGGAGCGCCTTGAGCACGAGCGGGAGACGGAACCGCCCGAGAAACGGGAGCAGACCGATGGGCCGTCCCGGAGCCGGCTGCTCGCGCCGGTGAAGTGGACGCGGCGGCTCGCTGGAGCCGTACGGAGCGAACTGGACGACCCGCTGACCCCGGTGCTGGCCGTCGGCTCGGCGGCGTCCGCGATCGTCGGCTCGGCTGTGGACGCCCTGCTGGTGGTCGGCGCGCTCGACCTGAACGCGCTGGTCGGCGGCGTCCAGCGGCTGCGGGCCGAAAAGGCCGTGTCCGGGCTGCTCGCCGAGCAGAAACGGCAGGCCCGGGTGGCCGATTCGCCCGACCAGCCGGACACGCACACCGTGGACGCGGCACGCCTCGCACCGGGCGATGTGATCGACCTGCACACGGACGACGTGGTGCCGGCCGACGCCCGGGTGCTGTCGGAGGAAGGCCTGGAGGTCGACGAGTCCGCGCTGACCGGGGAGTCGGTGCCGACGGAGAAACAGGCCGATGCGACCCCGCACGTGCCGGTGGCCGACCGGCACTCCATGGTCTTCGAGGGCACGACGGTGGCCGCCGGTCACGCGCGTGCGGTCGTGGTGGACACCGGTGAGCGCACCGAGGCCGCCCGCGCCGTCCACCTCGCCGCGCGCACCCCCCCGGCCGCCGGAGTACAGGCCAGGCTGCATGAACTCACCGCGCGGGCACTGCCGTTGACGCTGGGCGGCGGCGCCGCGATCACGGGTCTCGCCCTGCTGCGCGGCACCCCCATCAGGGAAGCGGTCAGCGGAGGTGTCGCCGTCGCCGTGGCCGCCGTACCGGAAGGGCTGCCGCTGGTGGCGACGGTGGCCCAGCTGGCCGCGGCGCGGCGGCTGAGCCGGGCGGGAGTCCTGGTCCGGGCGCCCCGCGCACTGGAGGCGCTCGGCCGGATGGACACCATCTGCTTCGACAAGACCGGGACGCTCACCGAGAACACGCTGCGCCTGGTCAAACTGACCGACGCCGAAGGGCGGAGCCACGCGGCGGGCGACGAGGCGGCGGCCGACACCCTGCGGGTGGCGGCCCGGGCATGTCCCCGGGTCGGTGACAACGACGGGCCGCCGGAGCACGCCACCGACGCGGCCGTCCTGGACGCGGCGGATCCCGATCCCGAATGGGAGCAGTCGGAAGAGCTTCCGTTCGAGGCGGCGCGCGGGTACGCCGCCGCCGTCGGCCGGTCCGGTGACGAACCGCACCTGCTGGTGGTGAAGGGAGCACCGGAAACCGTCCTGCCCGCATGCTCCGAACTCCCCGAGCACGCCTCGGAGTCGGCCCAGGCGCTGGCCGCCGAGGGACTGCGGGTCCTTGCGGTCGCCCAGCGTCGGCTGGGCGACGCCGAGACCGCCCCGGACGTCCTCGAACCGCCCCTGCAACAGCTGGAGTTCGTCGGACTGGTCGGCTTTGCGGACACCCCGCGGGAGACCTCCACGGCTCTGGTGCGAGGCCTGTACGAGGAGGGCATACGTCCGGTGATGCTCACCGGCGACCACCCTCAGACCGCCCGGGCGATCGCCGCCGAACTGGGCTGGCCCGAGGACACGGTCGTGGTGACCGGGGACGAGCTCGCCGACGCGGACCGGTCGGGCAGGGCCCGCATGCTGCGCGACGCGGGTGTCGTGGCACGCGTGGCGCCGGAGCAGAAACTGCAGGTCATCGAAGCGTTGCGGGATGCGGGGCGGGTGGTCGGCATGGTCGGCGACGGCGCCAACGACGCGGCGGCGATCCGCGCCGCCGACATCGGCGTGGGCATCAACACCCGTGGCTCCGCCGCCGCCCGTAACGCAGCCGACCTCGTCCTCACCGACGACGACCTGACGGTCCTGATCGACGCGGTCTGCGAGGGCCGGTCGCTGTGGCACAGCGTCGCGGACGCCGTCGCCATCCTCATCGGCGGCAACGCGGGCGAGATCGGCTTCGGCATCCTCGGCACCCTGCTCGCCGGCAGGGCTCCGCTGTCCACCCGCCAGATGCTGCTGGTCAACCTCTTCACCGACCTGTTCCCGGCGATGGCGGTGGCGGTCACACCGAAGGAGACGGCTGAGCAGTCGGACCCCGACTCGCCGTCGGCCGTGCTCGGAGCGCCGCTGCTCCGGCAGATCCGGCACCGGGCGCTGACGACCAGCGCGGGCGCGCTCATGGCCTGGCTCATCGGCCGCGCCACGCCCGGAACGCCCCGCCGCTCCAGCACGATGGCCCTGACCGCGGTGGTCGGCACCCAGCTCATCCAGACCCTGCTGGACCGGCGGGACAGCACACTGGTCCGCATTGCCTCCCTCGGCTCGGCCGCCGTCCTCGTCGCGCTCATCGAGACACCGGGTATCAGCCGCTTCTTCGGCTGCACTCCGCTGGGCCCGGTGGCGCTGACCGCCGTGGCCGCGTCGATCGCCCTGGCCGTCTGGGGCCAGCGCGCCCTGCCCTTCCTGGAGAAGAAGATCGCGGACCTGATACCGCGCTCATGAGCCTTGGCCCGTCGGCGGCTCACCGTGCCGCCGGCGGGCTTCGGCTGCCCGGCGTGGCTCTGGACGTCCAGCGGGCGCCCGAACCGGCCCTGCCCGAACCGGTCATGCCCGCCCCGTGCGGTACGGCGATCGCGAGCCCCGGTTGCCTGCTCCCGGCGGGCTGGACGGCCCGCGTCCGTGCGGTGACCGCGCTGCGAACGGATTAGATCAACGACCGCTGCTGGACGGTTTGGTGACGAGGCGTGAGACTGAGGGGATCCGACGCCCCGGCCCCAGGACGGTGACCATGGACGACCAGGCAGTACCTCCGCGCGTCGAACTCACCCCGCAGGCCGCCGAGCTGGTGCGCCGGCTGCGCGCCGAGCACGGCCCGCTGATGTTCCACCAGTCCGGCGGCTGCTGCGACGGCAGCGCGCCCATGTGCTACCCGGACGGCGAGTTCCGCACCGGCGGCTCGGACGTGCTGCTGGCCGAGCTGGCGGTGGAAGGCGTCGAGGAGCCGGTCACCTTCTGGATGTCCCGTAGCCAGTACGAGGCGTGGAGCCACACCCGGCTGATCGTGGACGTGGTACCCGGACGGGGGAGCGGTTTCTCGCTGGAGGCACCCGAGGGGGTGCGTTTTCTCACCCGTTCTCGCGTAGTCGACGTCTAGCCGCCCTGCGGGTCACTCTCTTCTGCTGCACTTCCCTGAGTCCTGAGCTACTTGACGAGACATCAGGGGGTGCGGTGACGCATCGTCAGAGACGACTTGCAGCGACGACCCGAACTCTGTTCACGATTCTCACGACGTCCGGCATGATGGCCGGTGCGGCCCTCGCGGGTGCGGCACCGGCCGGCGCCGTGTCGGACGCCGCACAGCTCGCGTCCGGCGTCACCTACCGGCAGTTCGACGTTCCGGCGGCCAAGGGCACGGTCCACGCTCATCTGCTGACCGTCGACCTGACCAACCCGCACGTCCACGTGGACCTCCTCCACCCGGGGGCGGTGGCCGCCCGGTCGCCGGTGTCCACGATGGCGGACGCGGTGGGCGCGGTCGCGGGCGTGAACGGCGACTTCTTCAACATCACCGAGACTCAGCACCCGGGCGTCCAGGCGACCGGCGCGAGCGTCGGCCCGGCCATCGCCCAGGGCAGGCTGCTCAAGGCGGCGGTGCCGAAGGCCCAGCGGTTCGGCCCGTCGCTGCCGCCCGGCACCGACACCACCGACGTCTTCGGCGTCGGCGCGGACCGACAGGCCCGGCTCGACCGACTGACGCTCATCGGCACGGTCCGCACGTCCGACGGGAACCTCGCGCTGCGGGGACTCAACCAGTACGCGCTGGCGCAGGACTCCATCGGCGCCTACACCGCCGCCTGGGGCTCGGTCTCCCGCAAGCGCGCCACCTGCGGCTCGGACACCAACCGGGCGGCCGGATGCAGCACGGACACCTACGAGGTACGGATCCGCGACGGCAAGGTCGTCGCCACGTCCGCCACCCCGGGCAGCGGAGCGATCGCTGCGGGTACGACCGTCCTGCTGGGCCGGGAGGCGGGCGCGCACAAGCTGCGCGGGCTCACCAAGGGAGAACGGGTCACGGTACGCAAGCAGATGGTGGCGTCCGCCTCCAAGGTCCCGTACCGCTTCGCGGTCGGCGGCTACCCGGTGCTGCGCGGCGGCCGGCCGCTGACCGGGCTGAACGACACCACCTCGGCCGTACGCACCGCCGTGGGCTACGCGAGCGGCGGACACAGGCTCCTGCTACTCGCACTGGACGGCGCGGTGGCCTACCGCAGGGGCATGACGATCGCCGAAGTCGCCGACGAGATGCGGGCGTTGGGCGCGGCCGACGCGTTCAGCCTGGACGGCGGCGGCTCCACGACGCTGGTGGCCCGCACCTCGGGGGCGAAGTCGGTGAGCGTGCTCAACCACCCGACCGAGAGCCCGGCGCGCGCCGTGGCGAACGGGATCGGGGTCTTCTGGAAACCCTGACCGGAAGCCACTGACCGGAAGCCCTGAGCCGGCGGCCCACGACCGCCGGCTCAGGACCGCCGGCTCAGGGCCGCAGACTGCTGACCAGGTCCGCGGTCGCGGTGAGCCCACTGTTGATGGTGGGCGCCATGCTGGTGCTGGCCAGGTAGAAGCCGAGCAGCACGCAGACCAGGGCGTGCGAGATCTTCAGCGCACCCTGGCGCATGAAGAGCACGGCCAGGAACAGAAGCAGCAGCACCACAGAGATGGAAACGGCCATCGCGAACCTCCTCCGCCACGCCCGTTTCAGGGCGTTCGGCCGCAAGTGTGGCGTAGCGGAGGGTTGGCCCGTGCCGTCGACACGTTCCCCGTTCGGGTGGTGTCAGGACGCCCGGCGGGTGTCCAGGAAGGCCTCCAGGCCGGCCAGGTCGTCGGTGTTGAAGTAGTCGACGTCGGCGGCGAGCAGTTCGCTCCACAGCGCGTCGCGCGCCGGACCGGCCACGTCCGGGGTGGCCCAGAACCGGACCTTCTGCCCGTTCGCGTGCGCCTTCTGGATGATGCCGCGCAGCTTCTGCCGCTCGGCGGCCGGGAAGTCGCCCTCGCCGAGCCAGGTGAAGTTGAGGGTCCAGTTGTCGCTGATCAGCGGGACGAAGGAGGCGGGCGCCGAGGTGCCGAGGTCGGTGAGCCGGCCGTCATAGAAGGCCCGGCGCACGGTCTGCGCCTCCATCGGCGTGCGCGCGGCGCGGTCGCCGGAGATGACGTTGGTGACGGCACCGGGGATGACGCGGCCGTGGGCGTACGTGGTGAACAGGTGGTTGTAGCGCCGGAGGTGGCGGTCGAGTTCCAGGTACGTCGAGGAGCCCTCGGTCTTGATGTCGATGAGCAGCTGCAGCGGCTCGCGCCACCCCCGGTACACCGAACCGTGGTTGGCCTTCACGATCGCGGCCAGCGGTTCGAGATAGAGGGACTCGAGGGTGCGGCTCGGGTCGAGGTCGTCCGCGGTGTGGCCGATGAGGAGCTGGTCGCCGACGAGGAAGATGTCGGCCTCGACACTGCCGAAGCGGTGGCCGAGCGCGTCGAAGAGGGGGTGGGTGTGCTCGTAGTCGTTGTGGGCGTGGGCACGCCACAGCGGACGCGGGCCGCGGTGGCCGCCGCCCGCCCAGGCCTGCGCGCCGGGCAGTGCGACGGCGCCGGCGAGGGCGGCACCGAGGGTGGTGAGGGCTCTGCGACGGCTGGTGAGGGCCATGATGCTCTGCCTCCCTTGTAGGGCCTTGAGGAACCCAAGGGAGTATGCGGGCGAGCAGAGCCCAAATGGTGCGAGCGTTACGGGATTTGGCTGGACTGCCACCCCCGGTTCACTTCATGCGAACCTCAGCAGAGGCGCGCCCGAAGGGGGCGCCGGGCTGTGTCGAATATGCGGCTCCGCCGCGGGTGCGCGACCGGCCCCCACACACCCGCACCCGACAACCGAAAACTACGGCGCCCGAAGCTCGACCAGCCCGGCCAGCGCCTCCCGATGCGCCCCCGCCGTACCGAAGGCAATCGAATCCGCCTTGGCCCGCTTCAGATACAGATGAATCGGGTGCTCCCAGGTCATGCCGGTACCCGCGTGCAGTTGCAGCGCCTCCTCGGCCGCATGCACGGCAACCGGGCCCGCATAAGCCTGCGCAACGGCCACCGACACGTCGCAATCCTCGCTGGAGGCCAGCGCATCGGCGGCGCCCCGGGCGGCAGCCCGAAGGTTCACGACCTCCAGCCACAGCTGCGCCAGCCGGTGCTTGAGTGCCTGGAAGCCACCTACCGGCCGGTTGAACTGCTTGCGCTCCTTGAGGTACCGCACGGTCTCGGTCAACGCCCAGTCGGCGACCCCGAACTGCTCGGAGGCCAGTAGCCCGGCCCCGGCCCGCAGCGCGCGCCGTACGGCGGGCTCCGCGTCGCCCACCCGGCGTCCGACGGCCCCGTCGAGGTTGACCGTGGCGAGGGGCCGGGTCAGGTCGAGGGAATCCTGCGGGGTGACGGTGAGGGCCGTCGCCTCGACGGCGTACAGACCGCCGTCGTCCACCGGCACCAGCAGCACATCCGCGGCGACCGCGTCGGCGACTCCGGTCAACTCGCCGTACAGTCGGCCCTCTTCGACGCGTACGGTCCTGAAGTCGGTGCCCGGAGCGACGTGCAGCCCCACGGCCAGCGCACCGACGGTCCGCCCGGACGCCAGCTTCCCGAGCAACTCCTCGTCACCGCAGGCCAGCAGCGCCTCCGTGGCCACCACCGCGCTGCTCAGATACGGCACGGGCGCCACCGCCCGCCCCAGCTCCTCAAGGACGACGGCGACCTCGCGGTGCGAGGCGCCCTGGCCGCCCAGCTCCTCCGGCACCAGCAGACCGGCGAGGCCCATGCCGTCCGCGAGGGCCTTCCAGGCCGCCAGGTCGTGCGGGGCGCCGGACTCGGTGCGTGCGATGACGCCGGGCGCGTCGCAGTGGTCGGTGAGCAGGTCCCGTACGGCGGCCCGCAGCGCCTCTTCCTCCTCCGAGTACAGCAGGTCGGGCTGCGTCTTCATCGGGCCAGGTCCTTCCATGCGACGTCCTTGTCGGTGCGCGGCTCGGCCGGCAGGCCCAGAACGCGCTCGGCGACGATGTTCAGCAGGACCTCGCTGGTCCCGCCCTCGATGCTGTTGCCCTTGGCGCGGAGGTAGCGGTAGCCGGCGTCCCGGCCGACGAAGTCCACCAGCTCGGGCCGGCGCATGGTCCAGTCGTCGTACAACAGGCCTTCCTCGCCACGGAGTTCGACCTCCAGGCCGCTGATCTCCTGGTTGAGGCGGGCGAAGGCGAGCTTCATGCCGGCGCCCTCGGGTCCTGGCTGTCCGGCGACGAGCTGCTGGCGCAGCCGCTCGGCGGTGAGCCGGGCGACCTCGGACTCGACCCACAGCTTCAGCAGCCGCTGGTGCAGGTCGTGGGTGCGCAGCTCGGGGCGTTCGCGCCAGGTCCTCACGACCGGGCCGATCATGCCGCCCTCGCGCGGCAGCCGCATCCCGCCGATGGCGACGCGCTCGTTGTTCAGCGTGGTCTGCGCGACCCGCCAGCCGTCGCCGATCCCGCCGAGGCGGCGGGAGTCGGGGATACGGACGTCGGTGAGGAAGACCTCGTTGAACTCGGCCTCACCGGTGATCTGCCGCAGCGGGCGGACGTCCACGCCCGGGTCGGTCATGTCGCAGATGAAGTAGGTGATGCCGGCGTGCTTGGGCACGTTCGGGTCGGTGCGGGCGATGAGGATGGCCCAGCGGGCGTTGTGCGCGCCGGACGTCCACACCTTCTGCCCGTTGACGATCCAGTCTCCCCCACTCTCGGCTTCGCTCGAGCGGGGGGTGCCCCCATCTTCCCGGACGGCCCGGGTGCCGAGCGCGGCCAGGTCGGAGCCGGCGCCGGGCTCACTGAACAGCTGGCACCAGATCTCCTCGCCGATCCACAGGGGCCGCAGAAAGCGCTGCTTCTGCTCGTCCGTGCCGTACCTGAGGATGGTCGGCGCGGCCATGCCGAGCCCGATGCCGTTGCGGCGCGAGTCGTTGTCTGGGGCGCCGGCGGCCTCCAGTTCGGCGTCCACCACGACCTGAAGCGAGCGAGGCGCGCCCAGGCCGCCGAGGCCCTCCGGGTAGTGCACCCAGGCGAGTCCCGCGTCGAAACGCGCCTTGAGGAAGTCGAGCCTGCCGGTGGCGGCGGGCGGGTGTGCGGCCAGCAAGTCGGCCGTGCGGCGCTTGAGTTCGGCGGCGTCGGTCATGCCGCGACTCCCTTCGGCACGACGGTGACCCGGCCGGTGGTGACGCCGTCACCGACCCGCTGCACGGCCGCCGCGGCCTCGGACAGCGGCACCCGCTCGCTGACCAGCGGCTTGATGGCACCGCTCGAGGCCAGCTCGGTGAGCTGCTCGTGGCAGTGCAGGATCAGCTTGGGGTTCTTGGTGGCGTACAGGCCCCAGTGCAGGCCCAGGATCGAGTAGTTCTTCACCAGGGCGTGGTTGAGCGCCGGGCTCGGGATGGTGCCGCTGGCGAAGCCGACGACCACGATCCGGCCCTCGAAGGCGACGACCTTGGCCGACTGGGTGTACGCCTGGCCGCCTACCGGGTCGTAGATCACGTCGGCGCCCCGGGCGCCGGTGGCGTCCTTCACGGCGGCGACCACGTCCTCTGCGCGCCGGTCGATCACCACGTCACAGCCCAGCTCACGTGCCACGACGGCCTTGTCGGCGCCGCCCACGACACCGATGACGGTGGCGCCGGCCGCCTTGCCGAGCTGTACGGCGGCGCTGCCGACCCCGCCGGCGGCGGCGTGCACCAGCAGTGTCTCGCCGGCCTTGAGTCCGGCCCGGCGGTGCAGTCCGAACCAGCCCGTCTGGTATCCGATGTGCAGGGCGGCGGCCTCGGCGTCGTCCAGCGCGTCCGGCGCGGGCAGCAGGGCGACGGCGTCCGCGACGGCGTACTCGGCGAACCCGCCGTGCGGCAGCGTGGGGTTGGCGATCACTCGGCGCCCGTCCTCGGTCTCACCGCAGATCTCCACGCCGGGGGTGAACGGCAGCGGCGGGCGCACCTGGTAGTCGCCCCGGCACATCAGCACATCGGGAAAGTTGATGTTGGCGGCACGCACCTTGAGCAGGACCTGGCCGTCGCCGGGCGTGGGCCGCTCCACCTCCTGGAGCCGCATCACCTCGCTCGGCTCGCCGTTCTCGTGCACTTGCCATGCCTGCATGCGGTGCCTCCACAGACTGCTTCGTCAGGGTCCACCACATACTAAGCGGTCGCTTGACGCCGGGGGAACAGCTGAACAGCTGAGGGAGCGCTGAGGCAACAGCGGACCCGTCAGGCCGTGCCTTTCGGCCGCGCCCGCACATGCATCCGCTCCCCTTGCGGCCCGAACAGGCTGAGGAACTCCACCGGCCCCTCCCCCGTCGACCCGAACCAGTGCGGCACCCGGGTGTCGAACTCGGCCGCCTCCCCCGCCCCCAGGACGACGTCGTGCTCACCGAGCACCAGCCGCAGCTTCCCGGACAGCACGTACAACCACTCGTAGCCCTCGTGGGTACGCGGCTCGGGATCGAGTCTCCGCTTCGGTTCGAGCACCTTGAAGGCCTGCAGGCCGCCGGGCTGCCGGGTCAGCGGCAAGAAGGTACGGCCGTACCGCTCCATCGGCTTGGCCCGCACCCGGGGATCCCCGACCGGCGGGGCCCCGACCAGTTCGTCCAGGGGCACCTGATGAGCCTTCGCGATCGGCAGCAGCAGCTCCAGGCTGGGCTTGCGCAGCCCGGCTTCCAGCCTGGAGAGGGTGCTGACCGAGATGCCGGTGGTCTCGGAAAGGGCGGCGAGGGTGACCTCCCGCTCCTTGCGGAGCCGGCGCAGCCGGGGACCAACCTCCGCGAGAACGTCGTCCGTAGTCATGGTTGTATTGCAGTTTCGGCAAAGACGTTTGTCAATACGGCAGGGTATGCGCGACCGTCGCCCATGGAGGTGGTCACCATGACCGATACGTACGAAGTGGTCGTCGTCGGAGGCGGTGCGGCCGGGCTGTCCGCCGCGCTTGTCCTGGGCCGGGCCCGGCGCCGCACCCTGGTCGTCGACGCGGGCGAGCCGCGCAACGCCCCGGCGGCCCATATGCAGGGTTTTCTGTCCCGGGACGGCATGCCGCCCGAGGAGTTCCTCGCCGTCGGCCGCGAGGAGATCGCGCGATACGGCGTGGAGCTGGTCCGGGACCGGGTGGTGGACGCGGCCAAGGACGGCGAGTTCACGGTGTCGCTTGCGAGCGGCCGGAAGGTCCGGGCCCGGCAGCTGGTGGTGGCCACCGGCCTGAAGGACGAGCTGCCGCCGGTGCCCGGCGTGGCCGAGCGGTTCGGCCGCGATGTGGTGCACTGCCCGTACTGCCACGGCTGGGAGGTGCGCGACCAGGCCTTCGGCGTACTGGCCACGACCCCGATGAGCGTGCACCAGGCGCTGATGGTCACCCAGTGGTCCAAGGACGTCACCCTCTTCCTGCACCAGATCACCGAGGCGGAGCTGACCGACGACGACCTGCGCCGGCTGGCCGCGGCCGGGGTCAGGGTGGTGCCCGGGGAGGTCGCGGAGCTGCGGATCGAGGACGACCGGCTCACCGGTGTGCGGCTCACTGGGGGCACCCCCTCTGGGGGAGGGAGCGTGCACCAGCGGGAGGCCCTCTTCGTATCCCCGCGCCCGGTCCCGCAGAACGACCTGCTCAGGAAGCTGGGCGCGGAGCTGCGGGAGACTCCCTTCGGTGCCTACCCGGTGATCGACGAGCGGGGCCTGACGACCGTGCCCGGGTTGTGGGCGGCCGGCAACGCCAGCGGCTTCGCCGAGCAGGTGGTCAACGCGGCCAGCCGTGGCTATCGCGCCGGTGCGGCGATCAACGGTGAGCTGCTCTTCGCGGACCTGGACGCCGCCCTGGGGGTGTAGTCCGGACCCACCCGTTGCACCATTGGCTGCATGCTGCTGAGCCGGCTCGCCGAAGTGTCCCGGGAGGTCGCCGCCACCGCGGCCCGGTCCCGCAAGACCGCACTGCTCGCCGACCTCTTCCGGGAGACGGCCCCGGACGATGTGCCCGTCGTCATCCCCTATCTGGCCGGCCGTCTCCCACAGGGACGCCTCGGCGTGGGCTGGAAGGTGCTGAGCCGGCCGGTCCCGCCCGCTCCGGAACCGTCCCTCACCGTCCGCGAGGTCGATTCCCGGCTGACCGACCTGGGCAAGGTCTCCGGGGCCGGTTCACAGGCCGAACGCGCCCGGATGGTGGGCGAGTTGATGGGTGCGGCGACGGCGGACGAGCAGCGCTTCTTGCTGGGGCTGATCACCGGTGAGGTGCGGCAGGGCGCCCTGGACGCGGTGGCCGTCGAGGGGCTCGCGCAGGCGACCGGTGCCGACGCGGCCGACGTGAGGCGTGCGGTGATGCTCGCCGGGTCCCTCCAGACGGTGGCCGGGGCGCTGCTGGCGGACGGCCCGCCGGCCCTCGACCGCTTCCGGCTCACCGTCGGCCGCCCGGTGCTGCCCATGCTGGCGCACACCGCCTCCTCGGTCACCGAGGCGGTCGGGAAGCTGGGTGCCTGCGCCGTCGAGGAGAAGCTGGACGGCATCCGGGTCCAGGTCCACCGGGACGGCGACACCGTACGGGTCTTCACCCGCACCCTCGACGACATCACCGACCGCCTCCCCGAAGTGACGGCCGCCGCGAGGGAGTTGCGAGGTGACCGGTTCATCCTGGACGGCGAGGTGATCTCCTTCGACGCCGACGGCCGCCCCCGCTCCTTCCAGGAGACGGCGGGCCGGGTCGGCTCCCGGACGGACGTGGCGAAGGCCGCGCGGGAGGTCCCGGTCTCCCCCGTCTTCTTCGACGCACTCTCGGTCGACGACCACGACCTCCTCGACCTCCCCGTCGCCGAACGGCACGCGGAGCTGGCCCGCCTGGTCCCCGAGCCGATGCGGGTCCGCCGGGCACTGGTGTCCGGGCCCGAGGACACGACCGCCGCCGAGGAGTTCCTCACGGCCACCCTGGGACGCGGCCACGAGGGCGTGGTCGTCAAGGCCCTGGACGCCCCCTACAGCGCGGGCCGGCGCGGTGCCTCCTGGCTGAAGGTCAAGCCGGTGCACACCCTCGACCTGGTCGTCCTGGCCGCCGAGTGGGGACACGGCCGCCGCACCGGCAAGCTCTCCAACCTCCACCTCGGCGCCCGCAACCCGGACGGCACCTTCGCCATGCTCGGCAAGACCTTCAAGGGCATGACCGACGCGGTGCTGGAGTGGCAGACCGCCCGGCTGAAGGAGCTGGAGGTCTCGGACAACGGCTGGGCGGTGACCGTACGCCCCGAACTCGTCGTCGAGATCGCCTACGACGGCCTGCAGAAGTCCTCCCGCTACCCGGCCGGTGTCACCCTCCGCTTCGCCCGGGTGGTCCGCTACCGCGAGGACAAGCGGCCGGAGGAGGCCGATACGGTGGAGACCCTGCTGGCCGCCCACCCGGAGGTACGGCGTTGACGGAGCCGAGGCGAAGCGCCGGACTGCTGTTGTTCCGGCACACCGACGACGGCGTCGAGGTATTGCTCGGCCATATGGGCGGCCCCTACTTCGCGAAGAAGGACGCGGGCGCATGGACCCTCCCCAAGGGCGAGTACGAGCCCGGCGAGAGCGCCTGGGAGGCGGCCCGCCGTGAGTTCCAGGAGGAGCTGGGCCTGCCGCCGCCGGACGGCGAGCCGATCGACCTCGGCGAGGTCCGGCAGACCAACGGCAAGATCGTGAGGGCGTGGGCGATCGAGGCGGACCTGGACCCGGCCGCGATCGACCCCGGGACCTTCACGATGGAGTGGCCGCCGCGGTCGGGCCGGATCCAGGAGTTCCCCGAGCTGGACCGGGTGGCCTGGTTCCGCCCGGACCGGGCCCGCGAGGTGATCGTCAAGGCGCAGGCCGCGTTTCTCGACCGGCTGGCGGAGCACACGGACTGAACAGATGCGTACACGTTGCGGTCCACCGGACCGCGCGCGAAGGTCGAAGCAAGCCCGCTCCCAGGGAGGTCAGCCATGCCCATCGCGACGGTGAACCCGGCGACCGGCGAGACGCTGGAAACGTTCGAGGCCATGGACCAGAACGAACTCGAACGCCGGCTCGAACTCGCTGAGGCGACGTTCCGCACGTACCGCACGAGCAGCTTCGCCGAGCGCGCCCGGCTGCTGCACCGGGCCGCCGACCTGCTGGAGGCGGACCAGGACGACATCGCGCGCACGATGACCACCGAGATGGGCAAGCCGCTGGGGCAGGCCCGCGCGGAGGCCGCGAAGTGCGCGAAGGCCATGCGCTGGTTCGCCGACCACGCGGAGGAACTGCTGGCCGACGAGGAGCCGGCGGAGACGGACGTCAAGGACTCCGGCGCGTCCCGGGTGCGGGTGCGCTACCGCCCCCTGGGGCCGGTGCTGGCCGTGATGCCGTGGAACTTCCCGCTCTGGCAGGTGATCCGCTTCGCCGCGCCGGCGCTGATGGCCGGCAATGTGGGACTGCTCAAGCACGCGTCGAACGTTCCGCAGACCGCCCTGTATCTGGAGGACCTCTTCCACCGGGCGGGCTTCACGGAAGGCTGCTTCCAGACCCTGCTGATCGGCTCCGCAGCGGTCGACGACATCCTGCGCGACGAGCGGGTGCGGGCGGCCACGCTCACCGGCAGCGAACCCGCGGGCCGCGCGGTTGCCGCCACCGCCGGCGAGATGATCAAGAAGACGGTGCTGGAACTGGGCGGCAGCGACCCCTACGTGGTGATGCCCTCGGCGGACATCGACCGCGCCGCGAAGATCGCGGTGACCGCGCGTGTGCAGAACAACGGGCAGTCATGCATCGCCGCGAAGCGGTTCATCGTGCACACGGACGTCTACGACGCGTTCACCGAACGGTTCGTGGCCGGGATGGAGGCGCTGCGGATGGGCGACCCCATGGACGAGGAGACGGACGTCGGGCCGCTGTCGAGCGAACAGGGACGGGCCGACCTGGAGGAGCTCGTCGAGGACGCGAGGCGGTCGGGGGCGCAGGTGCTGTGCGGCGGGCAGCGGCCGGACGGGCCCGGCTGGTACTACCCGCCGACCGTGCTCGCCGGGATCCACCGCGATATGCGCATCCACCGCGAGGAGGCGTTCGGGCCGGTGGCCACCCTCTACCGGGCCGATGACCTGGACGAGGCGATCCTCATCGCGAACGACTCGCCGTTCGGACTGAGTTCGAACGTGTGGACGCGCGACGAGGCCGAGGTGGACCGGTTCGTACGGGATCTGGAGGCCGGTGGCGTGTTCGTCAACGGCATGACCGCCTCCCACCCCGCGTTTCCGTTCGGGGGTGTGAAGCGGTCCGGATACGGGCGTGAGCTGTCCGGGCACGGAATCCGGGAGTTCTGCAACATCACCACCGTTTGGCAGGGTGCGTGACGGTTGCGCGGCTACGATCCGGGTGTGAACCGGGAAGTGACTCTGCCTCTGATCGTCGACGACCGCGGTACCTTGCAGGTGGCCGCGGCCGACGTGAGTAAGTTGTTGCGGACCGTGGGCGGGCGGTGGGTGCGGCTGGTGGAGGCCGGGGAGAGCGGGCTGGACGAGGACACGGTGGCCTCGCTGACCATTGAGCTCGCCAAGCTCGCCGATCGGATCGACGTGGCCTGTATCGCCCATAGCAGCGGGCAGGGCCCTCTTAAGTGAGTCCGGGCAGCGACGTCCAGAACATCTCCTCGTATGCCTGGAGCAGCCTGCCGTAGGTGTACACCCGCTTCTCGTCCAGCCGGGCCGAGTTGAGTCCCGCTTCCACCGCCGCCTCCGCCTGCCGGTCAAGGGCCGGTGCCGGTTCTGCGAAGAAGTCGAAGAACGCGCAGGCCTCGTCCGTGAAGCCGTAGTGCGAGCGCAGGCCCTCGGCGATGCGGGCGCAATACGTGCCCCATGTCGCGAAGTTGGCCGTGATGGCCACAACGGCGTCCGTCGGGGTCGCGTTGAGGGCCAGCCAGGAGATGTACGCCGGATACGCCTGGCAGCCCGGTAGGGGCTCGTACGCTTGCACGTGCGACTCATCCACTTCGCACGCCTCGGCGAACGCGCCCAGCCGCTCCGCCGCCAGTTCCTCGCCCTCGGCCAGCATGGTGAAGAACCCGGCGGCCGCCGGCTCCTCGGTGGCTCGCTGCGCCAGATGCACGAACGCGCGGCGGTCGGCGGGAATCACGTGGTGTTGTTCCAGGGCAAGAGCGGCGAGTGTCTCCAGGCTCGCCCGGCCGCCGGCGACGAGGGGGACCCAAGGATTGGCGTTCGGGTCCGGAGCAAGCTCTGACCTGGTCGTTCTCAGCATTTCCGCGGCCGTGCCGGGCATCGCGTCCTCCTCGTCGGGATACCTCCGTGCTGCTTCGACCCTGACACGGGGTCACTGATTCGGAGTAGTCCGGCGAGAGATCGTCGCCCTCACGGGTGATCGTGAAGGGACCACCTCCTGAGGTGAACCACCTTCTGACCGGTCGGGCCCAAACCCGCCGGAAGGCTGAAAGCAGGCACGGTTCATGGCGACTTTGTGCAAACCCTCAGTGTCGGTCCCGGAGTACGTGATCACGATGGAGGAGACGCTGGACCTGGCGCGCTCCCACCACGAGAACCACCCGCAGCTGCCGTTGGCGCTGAGACTGATCGAGAACACGGGCGTTCGCACCCGGCACATCGTGCAGCCGATCGAGGAAACCCTCAAGCACCCCGGCTTCGAGGAGCGCAACAAGCTCTACGAGGTCGAGGCCAAGGCCCGGGTCCCCGCAGTGATCCAGCGAGCACTCGACGACGCCGAACTGCTCACCAGCGACATCGACGTGATCATCTACGTCTCGTGCACGGGCTTCATGATGCCCTCGCTCACGGCGTGGCTGATCAACGAGATGGACTTCGGCTCCACGACCCGCCAGATCCCCATCGCGCAGCTCGGCTGCGCGGCCGGCGGAGCGGCGATCAACCGGGCGCACGACTTCTGCTCGGCGTACCCGGACGCCAACGCGCTCATCGTGGCCTGCGAGTTCTGCTCGCTGTGCTACCAGCCGACCGACCTCGGCGTCGGCTCGCTGCTCTCCAACGGCCTCTTCGGTGACGGCATCGCCGCCGCCGTGGTCCGCGGCAACGGCGGCAACGGCGTCGAACTCGAACGCAACGGCTCGTACCTGATCCCCAAGACCGAAGAGTGGATCATGTACGACGTCCGGGCCACCGGGTTCCACTTCCTGCTGGACAAGCGGGTCCCGGCAACCATGGAACCGCTCGCGCCGGCCCTCCAGGACCTGGCAGGGCTGCACGGCTGGGACGCCTCCGACCTGGACTTCTACATAGTCCACGCGGGCGGCCCGCGAATCCTGGACGACCTGAGCAAGTTCCTCCGGGTCGATCCGCACGCGTTCCGGTTCAGCCGGGCCACGCTCACCGAGTACGGCAACATCGCCAGCGCCGTCGTCCTGGACGCACTGCGCCGGATGTTCGACGAGGGCGGGGCCGAGCACCGGGCGCGCGGCCTCCTGGCCGGCTTCGGTCCCGGCATCACCGCGGAAATGTCGCTGGGTCGCTGGCGGCGTTCGGACGAAGAGGCGTCATGACCGAAGAGACGCTCACCGAACTCCTGGACCCGGCCACCGAGCCCGCCTGTCCGGTCCGGCACTGGCACGTGCCGGACCTGGCGGGGGTGGACTTCGACCCCACCCTGGCCGAGCTGATGCGCGAGGGCCCGGTCACCCGGATCGAGCTCCCCAACGGCGAGGGCTGGGCCTGGCTGGTCACCCGCTACGACGACGCACGCATGGTGGCCAACGATCCCCGGTTCAGCCGCGAGGCGGTGATGGAGCAGCCGGTCACCCGGCTCGCCCCGCACTTCGTCCCGGACCGCGGCGCGGTCGGATTCCTGGACCCGCCCGACCACACCCGGCTGCGCCGGTCGGTGGCCTCCGCGCTCACCAGCAAGGGTGTGGAGCGGGTCCGCGAGAAGGCACACCGGATGCTGGACCAGCTTGTCGACGAGCTGATCCAGGGCGGCCCGCCCGCCGATCTCACGGCCACGGTCCTGAGCCCCTTCCCCATCTCGGTGATCTGCGAGGTGATGGGCGTTCCGGCCGCCGACCGGCACACCATGCACATCCGGACCCAGCTGATCCTGTCCTCCAGCCACGGCAAGGAGATCAGCGAGAACGCCAAGCGAGAGATGAGCGCCTACTTCGGCGACCTCATCGCCCTGCGCGAGGGCAGTTCGGGCGAGGACGTGGCCTCCCTGCTGGGCGCGGCCGTGGGCCGTGGCGAGGTCGCACTGGAGGAGGCCGTCGGTCTCGCCGTCCTCCTCCAGATCGGCGGCGAGGCGGTCACCAACAACAGCGGGCAGATGTTCTATCTGCTTCTGACCCGGCCCGACCTCCTCGACCGGCTGCGCACCGAGCCGGAGATCCGCCCCAGGGCGATCGACGAGCTCCTGCGGTACATCCCGCACCGCAGCGCGGTGGGACTGTCCCGGATCGCCCTGGAGGACGTGGAGATCAAGGGCGTACGGATCCGCGCGGGCGACCCGGTCTATGTCTCGTACCTGGCCGCCAACCGCGACCCGGACGTCTTCCCGGACCCCGAGACGATCGACTTCACCCGCAGCCCCAACCCGCATGTGTCCTTCGGGTTCGGCCCGCACTACTGCCCCGGCGGCCAGCTCGGCAGACTGGAGGAGGAACTCCTGGTCGACGCCCTGCTTGACCGGCTGCCCGGGCTGCGGCTCGCCGTACCCCCGGAGCAGGTCCCGTTCAGGAAGGGCGCGTTGATCCGGGGACCCGAGGCCCTTCCGGTGACCTGGTGAGCGCCCCCGTGACGGCGACGGAGGGACTCCTCGTACCGCCGGGCCACGGGCGCGTGGTCCAGACGCCGGCCCAGCGTGTCACGTTCAAGGTGACGGGCGCGCACTCGCGGATGGCCTCCACCTTCGAGGTCGAGGTCCCGCCGGGCTTCGACGTGGGCGCCCATGTGCACACCCGCAGCGAGGAGTTGTTCTACGTACTCGAAGGCGAGCTGGACGTCCTCGCCTTCGAGCCCCGTATCCGCACTCCGGACAACTGGCAGAAGTGGGAGTCGAGTTCGGGCACGAGGGTGGTGAGGGCGACCCCGGGCACGGTGATCGTCGTACCTCCGGGGTGCCCGCACGCCTTCGCCAACCCGACGGAGACACCGGCGAGGATGTTCTTCCAGGCGTCTCCGCCACCCGATCACGAGCGTTACTTCGAGGAGTTGCTGGAGATCCTGGGTGCGGCGGGGCCTCCCGATCACCAGGCGATCGAGGAACTCCGCAGGCGTTACGACATCGAGCAACTGACGCCTCTGAAGCACCGGTGAGGAGTTCTGCCCTTGGGGGCTACCGGATCGGCATCCCCGACAGCGTGCGAGCGATCACCAACCGCTGCACCTCACTCGTACCCTCGAAGATCGTGTAGATGGCCGCGTCGCGGTGCATCCGCTCCACCGGATACTCCCGTGTGTAGCCGTTGCCGCCCAGGATCTGGATCGCCTGGGCGGTGACCTTTTTCGCCGTCTCGCTGGCGAACAGCTTGGACATCGAGCCCTCGGCGGCGGTGAACGGCTTCCCGTTCACCGCCATCCAGGACGCACGCCACACCAGCAGCCGAGCCGCGTCGATCTGGGTCCGCATGTCCGCGAGCTGGAAGGCGACACCCTGGTTGTCGATGATCGGCCGCCCGAACTGCTCGCGGGTCTTGGCGTAGTCGAGGGCGACCTCGTAGGCGGCGCGTGCCGTGCCGACGGCCATCGCACCGACGGCGGGGCGCGAGGCCTCGAACGTCGCCATCGCCGCGTTCTTGACCCGCTCGCCGCCGGTCTTCGCCCGCTCACGGGCCCGCGCCAGCCGCTCGTCCAGCTTCTCCTTGCCGCCTAGCAGGCAGGACCCGGGCACCCGTACGCCGTCCAGGACGACCTCGGCGGTGTGCGAGGCACGGATGCCGTGCTTCTTGAACTTCTGGCCCTGGGCGAGCCCGGGCGTCCCCGGCGGGATGATGAAGGACGCGTGGCCCTTGGAACCGAGCTCCGGGTCGACGACCGCGACGACGACGTGGACGTTGGCGATGCCGCCGTTGGTCGCCCAGGTCTTGGTGCCGTTGATCACCCACTCGTCCTTGGCCTCGTCGTACACGGCCCGGGTGCGCATGGAGGCCACGTCGGAGCCGGCGTCGGGCTCGGAGGAGCAGAACGCGGCGACCTTGACGTCGTTGGTGTCGCCGTACATCTGGGGGATCCAGGTGCCGATCTGCTCCTCGGTGCCGTTGGCGAGGACGCCGACGGCGGCGAGACCCGTACCCACAATGGACAGGGCGATGCCCGCGTCGCCCCAGAACAGCTCCTCCATGGCCGTCGGTATGCCGAGGCCGGTGGGATCGAAGTACTGCTGGGCGTAGAAGTCGAGGGAGTAGATGCCGACCTTCGCGGCCTCCTGGATGACCGGCCAGGGAGTCTCCTCACGCTCGTCCCATTCGGCGGCCGCGGGGCGGATGACGTCGGCGGCGAAGCCGTGCAGCCAGTCCCGGACCTCCTTCTGTTCGTCGTTGAGCTCCATGGTGAACTCGGCCATGACCCCTCCAGCGGGCGCATAATGTGTTACTAGCGGTAACCCCAGTCTGTTACTCGTCGGTAGGAAAGTCAATTCCCAAGGTCACCTCGGCAGCCAGTTCGAGGTCGGGTGGCTGTCAGGTGTTAGTTTGCGCAGGCGTCACCGAAACAGCACGGGGTGGGGAGAGCACATGGACACCACACAGCGGACCGAACAGCAGCGGTCAGCCGACCGCCGCCGGCGTGAGCTGTTGGAGGCCGCCGACCGGGTGGTGCTGCGCGACGGCCCGCAAGCGTCGATGAACGCGATCGCGGCGGAGGCCGGCATCACCAAACCGATCCTCTATCGCCACTTCGGCGACAAGGGCGGACTTTACGCGGCCCTTGCCAAGCGGCACACCGACGCCTTGCTGAACTCGCTGCGGCAGGCGCTGGACGCGCCGGCGGACCGCCGTGAGCGGGTCGAGGCCACGTTGGACACGTACCTCGCGGCGATCGAGGCGCGGCCTCAGGTGTACCGGTTCCTGATGCATCCTGGCGAGGGCAGCACGGGGGCCGATCAAGGATTTGATGTCGGGAAGCACAGTGCTCCGCTGCTGCGACGGATGGGCGAGGAGCTGGCTCAGGTCATCGAGGACCGGCTGGATCTCGGGCCCGGGAGTCAGCAGCTGGCTCGGGTGTGGGGGCACGGGATCGTCGGGATGATGCATGCGGCCGGGGACTGGTGGCTGGGGGAACGGCCCTGTTGTCGTGCAGAGTTGGTAAAGAGTTTGGCGGATTTGTTGTGGGGGCGGTTGGCGGCTGCGGGGGACAAGGTCGGAGGGCCGGGGTTCTGACGGTTCTCGGGATAGTGCCGGCCGGTGGGGGCTGGTCGCGTCCACGCGGCGGAGCCGCACATCGATACAGCCCGCGCCCCTAAAAGGCAGGTAGGTCTCCTCGCCGGTGCCATGAAGCCTTGGCCACTTGTCGCATGAGCTTGCGATGGCGCCGACCTGTGACGTGGTCGGCGTACACCCGGCCCTGCAAGTGGTCCGTCTCGTGTTGCAGGCATCTCGCGAAGAAGCCAGTGCCCTCGATCGTGATCGGTTCTCCCGTCGCCGTGAAGCCCTCCACCACCGCACGGTCGTACCGCTCGGTCCCCGCCTCCAGGCCCGGCAGGGACAGGCAGCCCTCCGGCCCGCGGACCGTCACGCCGTCCGTCTCCACCAGCCGGGGGTTCACCACATGGCCCAGGTGCCGTACGTCCTCGTCGTCGGGGCAGTCGAAGACGAACACCCGCAGCGGCTCCCCCACCTGGTTCGCCGCCAGGCCCACGCCCTCCGCCGCGTACATCGTCGCGAACAAGTCCTCCACCAGACGTGAGAGTTCGGGACCGAAGTCGGTGACCTTCGCGCAGCGGGCGTGCAGGACGGGGTCGCCGAGCAGGCTGAGAGGCCGGACCCGCCCATGGGCGCCCGGAATGGAACCGTGTCGCATGGCCGCAAGGGTACGGTTCCGATGGGCCCCTGCCCGCCGCGCAGGCGAGGGCCGGAATTCGGGTGTGCGAATGGATCTCGATAGGCTGAGGTGCACACCACGTTGCCGGATGGCTGAGGCGCGGCGCGTACGCAAGGAGGATCGAGAACTGATGGCAGGCAACTCGGACCCGCTCACGCCGCGGGCCAAGCTGGCCGTGACCGCGGGCAAGGCGGTTGCGGCGGCATCCCGTGCCGCGGGACGCGGCAGCGGATCCGTGATCGGTGGCCGGGTCGCACTCAAACTCGACCCCGACCTTCTCGCCCGGCTCGCCCAGAACCTGGACGTCACGCTCGTCTCGGCGACGAACGGCAAGACGACCACGACCCGGCTCATCGCCGAGGCGCTGAAGGCCGCGGGGCCGGTCGTGTCGAACGCGCTCGGCGCCAACATGCCCGCCGGCATCACCTCGGCGCTGGCCGGCAGCTCCGACGCCAAGTTCGGTGTCATCGAGGTCGACGAGAAGTACCTCGCCGGAGTGGCCCGGGACACCGACCCCAAGTGCATCGCCCTGCTCAACCTCTCCCGCGACCAGCTCGACCGCGCCGCCGAGACCCGGATGCTCGCCGAGAACTGGCGGGAGGGCCTGGCCGGGTCGAAGGCCGTCATCGTGGCGAACTGCGACGACCCGCTGGTGGTGTGGGCCGCGTCCTCCTCCCCCAATGTGATCTGGGTCGCCGCCGGGCAGATGTGGAAGGACGACGCCTGGTCCTGCCCGTCCTGCGGTGGTGTGATGCAGCGCCCGGGCGACGACTGGTTCTGCGGTGAGTGCGGGTTCCGGCGGCCGACCCCGAGCTGGGTGCTGTCCGGGGACCATGTGCTCGACCCGCACGGGTCCGCCTGGCCGATCCATCTGCAGCTGCCGGGGCGCGCCAACAAGGCGAACGCGGCCTCCTCGGCCGCCGTCGCCGCCGTCTTCGGGGTGCCGCCGCAGGTCGCCCTGGAGCGGATGTACCAGGTGCAGGCCGTCGCGGGGCGGTACGACGTCGTGCAGTTCCAGGGGCGCGACCTGCGTCTGCTCCTCGCGAAGAACCCGGCCGGCTGGCTGGAGACGTTCTCCCTGATCGACCCGCCACCGGCCCCGGTGATCCTCTCCGTGAACGCGCGCGGCGCGGACGGCACCGACACCTCCTGGCTGTGGGACGTGGACTACACCCGCCTCACCGGCCACCCGATCTTCGTGCTCGGCGACCGCAAGCTCGACCTCGCGGTGCGTCTGGAGGTCGCGGGCCAGCACTTCCAGGTCTGCGACTCCCTCGACCAGGCCGTGCAGATGTGCCCGCCGGGCCGGATCGAGGTCATCGCGAACTACACCGCGTTCCAGGACCTGCGCCGCCGCGTCGGCAACTGACTGACCACGAAGGACGATCACTCATGAGCGACAACCAACTGCGGCTGGTGTGGATCTACCCGGACCTGCTCAGCACATACGGCGACCAGGGCAACGCGCTTGTGGTGGAGCGCCGGGCCCGGCAGCGCGGTCTCGACGTGGCCCGGCTGGACGTCCGCAGCGACCAGCCGATCCCGACCTCCGGCGACATCTACCTGATCGGCGGCGGCGAGGACCGTCCGCAGCGGCTCGCCGCCGAGCGGCTGCGCCGCGACGGGCAGCTGTACCGGGCCGTGGAGAACGGCGCGATCGTGTTCTCCGTGTGCGCCGGCTACCAGATCCTCGGGCACGAGTTCATCAACGACCTGGGCCAGCGGGAACCGGGCCTCGGACTGCTCGACGTGACGACCGTGCGCGGCACCGGCGAGCGGTGCGTCGGTGACGTCCTCGGCGACATCGACCCGCGCCTGGGGCTGCCGCAGCTCACCGGGTTCGAGAACCACCAGGGGATCACCCAGCTCGGCCCCACCGCCCGCCCCCTCGCCCGGGTCCAGCTGGGCAAGGGCAACGGCACCGGGGACGGCACGGAGGGCGCCTACAACGACACCGTCTTCGGCACCTACATGCACGGGCCGGTCCTCGCCCGCAACCCGCTCATCGCCGACCTGCTGCTGAAGCTGGCGCTCGACGTCAACGCGCTGCCGCCGATCGACGACCGCTGGTACGAAGCCCTGCGCAGCGAGCGGATCGCGGCCGCCCAGCAGCCCGCCTGACGGTAACGGAGTGGTCGATTCCGGGCCCGCCTGACAGGGTGTCCGCTCACATGTGCGGACGCGTCCAGCAGGCGGACGCCCGGTACGGCGAGACACCCTCGCGCGGGTAGGGTGACGGCGATGACAGCCGGACAGCGTGGTCCGGTCTTCGGCCCACACGGAGAAGGTTGTTTCGGGCTATGCGCATTGGTGTCCTCACGTCCGGCGGCGACTGCCCCGGCCTGAACGCCGTCATCCGGTCCGTCGTGCACCGCGCCGTCGCCGACCACGGCGACGAGGTCATCGGCTTCCGGGACGGCTGGAAGGGCCTCCTGGAATGCGACTATCTCAAGCTCGACCTCGACGCCGTGGCCGGCATCCTGGCCCGCGGCGGCACGATCCTCGGCTCCTCCCGTGTCCAGCCCTCGCATCTGCGGGACGGCGTGGAGCGGGCCAGGGGCCACGTCGCCGAGCTCGGCCTCGACGCGATCATCCCGATCGGCGGTGAGGGCACGCTGAAGGCGGCCCGGCTGATGTCCGATGCCGGCCTGCCGATCGTCGGCGTGCCGAAGACGATCGACAACGACATCGCTGTCACCGACGTGACCTTCGGCTTCGACACGGCCGTGGGGGTGGCGACGGAGGCCCTCGACCGGCTGAAGACCACCGCCGAGTCCCACCAGCGGGTCCTCGTCGTCGAGGTCATGGGCCGGCACACCGGCTGGATCGCCCTGCACTCCGGCATGGCGGCCGGCGCCCACGCCATCGTCGTACCGGAACGGCCCTTCGACATCGAGGAGTTGGCCCGCCGGGTCGGTGAGCGGTTCGAGGCCGGGAAGCGGTTCGCGATCGTCGTCGCCGCGGAGGGGGCCAAGCCGAAGCCGGGCACGATGGCCTTCGACGAGGGCGGCAAGGACATCTACGGCCACGAGCGGTTCGCCGGGATCGCCCGGCAGCTCTCCATCGAGCTGGAGCAGCGGCTCGGCAAGGAGGCACGGCCGGTCATCCTCGGGCATGTCCAGCGGGGTGGGACACCCACGGCTTACGACCGGGTGCTGGCGACGCGGTTCGGGTGGCATGCGGTGGAGGCGGTGCACCGGGGAGAGTTCGGTCATATGACGGCGCTTCGGGGGACGGGCATCGTTACGGTGCCGCTCGCCGAGGCGGTGGAGACGTTGAAGACGGTTCCCGCGGACCGGTATGAGGAAGCGGAGACCGTGCTTTAGGCATCGCCGTGGGGGTGCTCCGCAGGGGTGCTGGTTCGCTGCCGGGTGCGGGTTGTGTGTGGTTGCTCGCGCGGTTCCCCGCGCCCCTTCGGGCAGGGATCGTGGCCCCCGCCCACAAGCTCGGTCGGTGACGGTTCTAATGTGGGGTCGGCAGAAACGTACAACCCCACACGAATCAGGAGCCGCCGGATGGATCACAGCGGGCACGGCATGATCATGGACTTGCCGCCGTTCACGCTGGGGCGGGGGCTGGAGTGGTCGGCGGATCCGTTCTTTCTCGTGGCCTGTGTCGCGGGGCTCGCGCTGTACGGGTGGGGGGTCGTACGGCTGCGGCGGCGCGGGGACGCGTGGTCCGCGGGACGTACCGTCTCGTACGTCGTCGGTGTGCTCACCATCATGCTCGTGATGTGCACCCGGCTGAACGACTACGGGATGGTCATGTTCAGCGTGCACATGGTGCAGCACATGATCATCAGCATGCTGTCGCCCATTCTGATTCTGCTGGGCGCTCCGGTGACCCTGGCGCTGCGCGCGCTGCCCGTCGCCGGGAAGGGGCGGAAGGGGCCGCGTGAGCTGTTGCTGGCCCTGCTGCACAGCCGGTACATGCGGATCGTCACCCATCCCGCCTTCACGATCCCGCTGTTCATCGCAAGCCTCTACGCGCTCTACTTCAGCCCGCTGTTCGACTTCCTGATGGGGTCGAGAGCCGGGCACATCGCGATGATGGTGCACTTCCTCGCCGTCGGTGTCGTCTTCTTCTGGCCGATCATCGGCGTCGACCCGGGACCGCGCCGGCCAGGGCATCTGATGCGCATGCTGGAACTGTTCGCGGGCATGCCGTTCCACGCGTTCTTCGGCATCGCGCTGATGATGGCGTCGGAGCCGATGGTCGAAACGTTCAAGAACCCGTCCGCCTCGCTCGGCATCGACGCGCTCTCCGACCAGAACGCGGCCGGCGGTATCGCCTGGGCGTTCAGCGAGATTCCGTCCGTGCTGGTCCTGATCGCCCTGCTCTTCCAGTGGCACAGCTCCGAGCAGCGCCAGGCCCGGCGCCAGGACCGCGCCGCCGACCGGGACGGCGACAAGGAACTTGAGGCGTACAACGCCTATTTGACCTCACTGAACGCACGCAGGGGCTGAAAGGCCCGCCGGTGACCGCCTCCTCGCCGGCCGGACGCCGGGCGGCGCTCCACGGGTGCCCCCAGGCTCACCCTCGGTCCGACCTGCGCGGACATGGGCGCCGGACGGTGAGGTGCTTGCCTTCGTGCCCGTGGCGTCCGCCGCCGGTGCGCGAGCGGGAGCCGGCCGGGTGCGAGGCGCGGACCGAGGAGCTGCGCGGGACGCTTGCGCCACCGCGCTGAGGGCACCGCGTCCGCGGATGCCGCCACCATGCACGAGCGCGACTCTCTGCGGGTGCCCTCGGTGCGGACGCGCTTCCGGAGGCCGAACGGGGGCACCATGGAGGGAACGGACCATGAGGAGGGTGTCGCGATGCCCGGTTCTACGAACGGTTCCACGAAGGCGATGGGGGTCCTCACCGTAGGCGGACTCGTAGTGGTGACGGCCTACACGGTGGCGCTCGGCAGCAACGGCTGGCTCTGGTTCGGGTGGGTGGTGCTGGGGCTGCTGACCCTCGCGATGGTGGTCACCCAGAGCAGCTGAGGACTCACTCGGGCGTGAGGCGCGCGGCCTGGTGGACCCCGGCCTGGTACTTGGGCAGCCGGGCGGTGATCTTCATGCCCGCTCCCGGGGCGGTCTCGATGACGAGGCCGTGACCGTCGCCGTAGACCTGGCGGAGCCGGTCGTCGACGTTGGACAGGCCGATGCCGCCGGAGGGGCTGATCTCGCCGGCGAGGATACGGCGCAGCAGCCCGGGGTCCATGCCGGCGCCGTCGTCCTCGATGACGACCAGGGCCTCGGCGCCCTCGTCCTGCGCGGTGATCTGGATGCGGCAGGTCCCGGTCTTGCCCTCCAGGCCGTGCTTGAC
The DNA here is from genome assembly GCF_040629895.1 of Streptomyces sp. NPDC005866. Taxonomy (NCBI): domain Bacteria; kingdom Bacillati; phylum Actinomycetota; class Actinomycetes; order Kitasatosporales; family Streptomycetaceae; genus Streptomyces; species Streptomyces sp. NPDC005866. Next base: position 140,096 of record NZ_JBEXWP010000021.1, on the reverse strand, counting down.
GGCGTTCTCGACCAGGGGCTGGAGGCAGAGGAAGGGGAGGGTGACCGGGAGCACCTCGGGGGCGATCTGGAGGGTGACCGTGAGCCGGTCGCCGAAGCGGGCCCGGACCAGTGCCAGGTAGTGGTCGATGGCGTGGAGTTCGTCGGCGAGGGTGGTGAAGTCGCCGTGCCTGCGGAACGAGTAGCGGGTGAAGTCGGCGAATTCCAGGAGCAGTTCACGGGCCCGCTCGGGGTCGGTGCGCACGAACGAGGCGATCACCGCGAGCGAGTTGAAGATGAAGTGCGGGGAGATCTGGGCGCGCAGGGCGCGGATCTCGGCCTCGATCAGCCGGGTCCGTGAGCGGTCCAGATCGGCCAGCTCCAATTGGACGCTGACCCAGCGGGCGACCTCGCCGGCCGCCCGGACCAGCACCGCGGACTCGCGCGGGGCGCAGGCGACGAGCGTGCCGTGGACGCGGTCGTCGACGGTGAGCGGGGCGACCACCGCCCAGCGGACCGGGCAGTCGGGGAGTTCGCAGTGCAGCCGGAAGGCCTCGCCGCGGCCGGACTCCAGGGGTCCGGCAAGGCGTTCCATGATCTCGGTGCGGTGATGGTCGCCGACGCCGTCCCAGACCAGGAGGTTCTCGTGGTCGGTGAGGCAGAGGGCGTCGGTGCCGAGCAGGGTGCGCAGCCGGCGGGCCGAGCGGCGGGCGGTCTCCTCGGTCAGGCCCGCGCGCAGCGGGGGTGCGGCGAGGGACGCGGTGTGCAGGGTCTCGAAGGTGGCGTGCTCGACGGGGGTGCCCAGACCGCCGAGACTCTCCGGGCGTGCGGTGCGGCGGCCGACCCAGAAGCCGGCCGCCAGCAGCGGGAGTACGGCCACCAGGAGGCCGGCGAGGAAGCCGGTCACGCCTTCACCTCCGCGCGCAGTTCCTCGGGGAGGTGGAAGCGGGCCAGGATCGCGGCCGTTCCCGGCGGGACCCGGCTCGGCGTCGCCAGGGACACCAGGATCATGGTGAGGAAGCCCAGCGGCACCGACCAGAGGGCGGGCCAGGCGAGCAGGGTGTGGACGGATCCGGTGCCCGGGAAGTCGGCCATCGTCGCGGCCACCGCGCAGAACGCCGAGCCGCCTCCCACCAGCATGCCGGCGGCCGCGCCGGGCGGGGTCAGCCGCCGCCACCAGATGCCGAGGACCAGCAGCGGGCAGAAGGAGGAGGCGGACACGGCGAAGGCGAGCCCTACGGCGTCCGCGACCGGCAGCCCGCCGACGAGCACGCTGGCTGCTAGCGGTACGGCCATGGCCAGCAAGGTGCCGAGTCTGAAGTGCCGTACACCGCGCGAGGGGAGGACGTCCTGGGTGAGGACTCCGGCGACCGCCATGGTCAGTCCGGAGGCGGTGGAGAGGAACGCGGCGAAGGCGCCGCCCGCGACCAGTGCGCCGAGGAGTTCGCCGCCGAGGCCGCCGATGACCCGGTCGGGCAGCAGCAGGACGGCCGCGTCCGCGTCGCCGGTGAGGGTGAGTTCGGGGGTGTAGAGACGGCCCAGTGCGCCGTAGACGGGCGGCAGCAGGTAGAAGACGCTGATCAGGGCGAGGACGGCGACGGTGGTGCGGCGGGCGGCGACGCCGTGCGGGCTGGTGTAGAAGCGGACGACGACGTGCGGCAGGCCCATGGTGCCGAGGAAGGTGGCGAGGATCAGCCCGTACGTGGCGTACAGCGGGCGTTCCTCGCGACTGTCGGCGAGCGAGGTGGACATACCGCCGTTGGTGCCCCGGTCGGTGGCGGGTACACGGGTGCCCTCGGCGAAGGTCAGACGGGTGCCGGCGGCGATGCGGTGGGTGCCCTCGGGGAGGGTGACCCTGGTGTCCTGGTGCGGGCGGCCGTCGACCGTGCCGGTCACGGTGACCGTGAGGGGGCGGTCGAGCCTGAGGGCGAGGGTGTGCTGGACGCTGACGGTGCGCTGGTCACGGAAGGTGGCCGGTTCGTCGAAGGCGTGAGTGGGGGCTCCGGCCCCCTGCCAGGCGAGGACGAGGAAGAGGGCGGGCACGAGCAGGGCGGTGAGTTTCAGCCAGTACTGGAAGGCCTGGACGAAGGTGATGCTGCGCATGCCTCCGGCGGCGACCGTGGCCACGACCACGACGGCCACGATCAGCCCGCCCAGCGCGTCCGGGGCCCCGGTGAGCACCGCCAGCGTCAGTCCGGCGCCCTGGAGCTGGGGCAGCAGATACAGCCAGCCCACGCCGACGACGAACGCCCCGGCGAGCCGTCGTACCGTCTGCGAGGCGAGGCGGGCCTCGGCGAAGTCGGGCAGGGTGTAGGCGCCGGAGCGGCGCAGCGGGGCGGCGACGAAGAGCAGGAGGACCAGATAGCCGGCGGTGTAGCCGACCGGGTACCAGAGCATGTCCGGGCCCTGCACCAGGATCAGTCCCGCGATGCCCAGGAAGGAGGCGGCGGACAGGTACTCGCCGCTGATCGCCGCCGCGTTGAGACGCGGTCCGACGGTGCGTGAGGCGACGTAGAAGTCGGACGTGGTACGGGAGATGCGCAGGCCGAAGGCGCCGACGAGGACGGTCGCGACGACGACGAGGGCGACGGCCGGGACGGCGTAGCCGGAGTTCATCGGTCCTCGACGAGGCGGACGAAGTCCTCCTCGTTGCGTTCGGCACGGCGCACGTACCAGCGGGCCAGCAGGATCAGCGGGGCGTACAGGCAGAAGCCGAGCACCAGCCACTCCAGACGGCGGGCCTGCGGAGCGGCCGCGAACACCAGCGGGAGCGGGCCGACGAGGAGCACGAGGACCGCGAACACGGCCAGGGCGACGCGCAGTTGGGAGCGCATGAGGGAGCGCACATAGGTGTGGCCGAGGGTGGTCTGCTCGTCGATCTCGGTGCGCGGCCGGTAGTAGCCGGAGGTACGGCGGCTACGGCGTGGCGGGCCGGTGACGGTGACGCGGCGTTCGGCGGGGTCCGTGGGCATCGTCAGACCCTCCTCATCAGCAGGTCCCGCAGCTCGCGCGCGTGGCGCCGGCTGACCTGGAGTTCCTCGCCGCCGGCCAGGACGCTCACCGTGCCCGCGTCCAGGCGGAGTTCGCCGATGTGCCGCAGGGCGACCAGGTGGCGCCGGTGGATGCGGACGAAGCCGCGGGAGCGCCAGCGGTCCTCCAGGGTGGAGAGCGGGATGCGTACGAGATGGCTGCCGCGCTGGGTGTGGAGGCGGGCGTAGTCGCCCTGGGCCTCGACATGGGTGATGTCGTCCACGGCCACGAACCGTGTGACACCGCCGAGTTCGACCGGTATGTGGTCCGGGTCGGGTTCGTGCACGGGTATCCGCGTTGAGGTGCCGCGCAGTTCGGCGACCCGTCGTACCGCCTCCGCCAGGCGTTCCTTCCGTACCGGTTTCAGCACGTAGTCGACCGCCTTGAGATCGAAGGCCCTGACGGCGAAGTCCTCGTGGGCGGTGACGAACACGACCAGCGGGGGCCGGGCGAAGCCGGTGAGCAGCCGGGCCATCTCCAGGCCGTCCAGGCCGGGCATCTGGACGTCCAGGAAGACGACGTCGATGGCCTCGGCGCCGTGGGGTCCGGACTCCAGGGCGCGGGTGATGCGGCGCAGTGCCTCGGTGGCGTCCCCGGCGCCCTCGACGCTGCCGATGCGCGGATCGGCGTTCAGCAGATAGAGGAGCTCCTCCAGCGAGGGGCGTTCGTCGTCGACGGCGAGGGCGCGCAGCATGAACGGAGTGTAGGCGGCGGACGGGGCACTGGACATGTACCGGACGTGGACGTTCGCGCCGGACGAAGTGGTGTCCCTGAAGGGTCTTTCCCCGTGGATACAGTGCGGACATGAACAGCGGCACCGCCTCCTTCGACGATCTCGACCGGAAGATCACCACCGCTCTGATGGCGAACGCGCGGACCAGTTTCGCCGAGATCGGTGCGGCCGTCGGGCTCTCCGCGACGGCCGTGAAGCGGCGCGTCGACCGGCTGCGCGAGACCGGAGTGATCACCGGGTTCACGGCCACCGTGAAGCCGTCGGCCCTCGGCTGGCGCACCGAGGCGTATGTCGAGGTGTACTGCGAGGGCGCGGCACCTCCCAGGCGGCTCGCGGAGGTGGTCCGCAACCATCCGGAGATCACCGCCGCCATGACGGTGACCGGTGGCGCGGACGCCCTGCTGCACGTCCGCGCGCGGGACGTGGGCCACTTCGAGGAGGTGCTGGAGCGGATCCGCGTGGAGCCCTTCATCCGGAAGACGATCAGCGTGATGGTGCTGTCGCATCTGCTCCCGGAGAGCCCGGAGGCGGGCGCGACCCACGCGGCTCCTGAGTAAACGCACCGACACTGCGTTGGTACGGTCAGAGACGCAGCATTCCTGCGCAGACACGCAACATTCGTTTCTTGTCGCGCGTATCCCACGCTTTCTACCTTGGTGTCAACCCTCAGTCGACACCGCAGGAAAGCGGAGGAACACCTCTGTGCCCGAAAGCCGTGTGCCGCGCGTCCGGCGCTTCCTGGTCTGCGAACCCAGACACTTCGCCGTGCAGTACGCGATCAATCCCTGGATGAACCCCGACACCAGGGTCGACGTCGACCTGGCTCATGAGCAGTGGACCGCGCTCATCGACGCCTACCGTGCCCATGGCCACAGCGTCGACCGTCTGGAGCCGGCCCCCGGACTGCCCGACATGGTCTTCGCCGCGAACTCGGCGGTCGTCGTCGGCGGCCGCGTCTTCGGCTCCCTGTTCCACGCGCCCGAGCGGCGCCCGGAGTCCACCCACTACGACCTGTGGTTCAAGACCGCCGGCTACGACGTGCACCGCCCCGGCTCGGTGGTCGAGGGCGAGGGCGACATGGTCTGGACGGGCCGGTATCTGCTCGCCGGCACCGGCTTCCGCACCACCCGGGAGGCACACCGGGAGGCACAGGAGTTCTTCGGCCACCCGGTGATCAGCCTGACCCTGGTGGACCCGTACTTCTACCACCTGGACACCGCGCTGTTCGTCCTCGACGGCGGGCACGAGGGAAATATCGTCTACTACCCCGAGGCGTTCTCCGCCGGCAGCCGCGAGGTGCTGCGCCGGCTGTACCCGGACGCGGTGCTCGCCACCCGCGACGACGCCATGGCGTGGGGGCTGAACTCCGTCTCCGACGGCCGCCATGTCTTCATCGCGCCGCAGGCCGAGGCGCTCGCCGCCCGGCTCGCCGACCAGGGCTACGAACCGGTCCCCGTCGATCTGTCGGAGTTCCACAAGGCCGGCGGCGGCATCAAGTGCTGCACCCAGGAAATCCGCTGACACCGGCCGACGACCACCGACGTTCGCCGTATCCCGCCGTATTCCGCCGTATTCCGCCGAGGATCCAGGAGACCCCTGATGACCGCACCCGCACGCACCCGTACGGCTCGTTCGTCCGACGAGCTGATCAAGGCGGAGGAGCCGGTCCTCGCGCACAACTACCATCCACTGCCCGTGGTCGTCGCCCGCGCGGAGGGCACCTGGGTGGAGGACGTCGAGGGCCGCCGCTACCTCGACATGCTGGCCGGCTACTCGGCCCTCAACTTCGGCCACCGCCACCCGGCCCTGATCGAGGCCGCGCACCGCCAGCTGGACCAGCTGACCCTCACCTCCCGCGCCTTCCACAACGACCGGCTCGCCGAGTTCGCCGAACGCCTGGCCGAGCTGACCGGCCTGGACATGGTGCTGCCGATGAACACCGGCGCGGAGGCGGTGGAGAGCGGCATCAAGGTGGCCCGCAAATGGGCCTACGACGTGAAGGGCGTCCCGGCCGACCGGGCGACGATCGTCGTCGCGGCGGACAACTTCCACGGCCGTACGACCACGATCGTCAGCTTCTCCACGGACGAGACCGCCCGCGCGGGCTTCGGTCCCTTCACGCCGGGCTTCCGGATCGTGCCCTACAACGACCTGGCCGCGCTGGAGGCGGCGGTCGACGAGACGACTGCGGCCGTGCTGATCGAGCCGATCCAGGGTGAGGCCGGGGTCGTGATCCCCGACGACGGCTATCTGACCGGGGTCCGTGAACTGACCCGGCGGACGGGCTGCCTCTTCGTGGCCGACGAGATCCAGTCCGGCCTCGGCCGCACGGGCCGTACCCTCGCCGCCGACCACGAGGACGTCGTCCCGGACGTGCTGCTGCTCGGCAAGGCGCTGGGCGGCGGGATCGTGCCGGTGTCGGCGGTGGTGGCCCGGCGCGAGGTGCTGGGTGTGCTGCGGCCGGGCGAGCACGGCTCGACGTTCGGCGGCAACCCGCTCGCCGCCGCGGTCGGCACAGCCGTGGTCGAGTTGCTGGAGGGCGGCGAATTCCAGCGCCGGGCGGCCGAGTTGGGCGTGGTTCTGCGGGACGGCCTGGCGGAGCTGGTCGGCAAGGGCGTGGTCGGCTTCCGCTCGCGCGGCCTGTGGGCGGGCGTCGACGTGGACCCGGCGATCGGCACCGGGCGCGAGATCAGCGAACGCCTGATGCGCGAGGGCGTCCTGGTCAAGGACACGCACGGCTCGACGATCCGGCTGGCCCCGCCGCTGACCGTCACGGCGGAGGAACTGCGTTCGGCACTGGGGGCGCTGGAGAAGGTTCTGGCGGTCTGAGCGAGGGGGCGGCCGCGCCGGTGGGCGCGGCCGCCCCGCCCCTGATCAGCCCCTGCCGATTCAGCCCTTGCCAAGGAGCTTGTTCATCTCCTTGACCTCGGCGTTCTGGGCGGTGACGATGTCGCCGGCCATGCTGGTGGCCGGGGCGTACTCGCCCTTGGACCGTTCGGTGGTGGCCATGTCCACGGCGCCCTGGTGGTGTTGGACCATCATGGTCAGGAACATCGTGTCGAAGTCCTTCCCCTCGGCCTTCTTCAGCGCGGTCATGTCCTTGTCGTCCATCATCCCGGCCATGTCGGTGTGGCCGCTGTGGTCCATACCCGCCATGGGCACGTCCTCGCCCCAGGCCTTGAGCCAGCCGGACATGGTCTTGATCTCCGGGTCCTGGGCCTTCTCGATCCGGGCGGCGAGGTCCTGGACCCGGGCCGAGGAGGCACGGTCGGCGGCGAGCGCCGCCATCTCCAGGGCCTGCTGGTGGTGGGGGATCATGCTCTGCGCGAAGGTCACGTCCTGCGCGTTGTGCGCGCCGGCGGTGGTGGCCGGCGCGGACGCGCCGGCGGGTGCGCCGCTGTTCGGGGTGGCGTGGGCGCCGCTGTGAGCGGTGCCGTCGCCGCTGCCGCACGCGGTGAGGGCGAGGGCGGCGGTCGCGGTCAGCGCGACGAGGACGGCACGGGTGCGAGTGGGGGTCATGCTGGATCTCCTGCGGTGGGTGTGAATGGGCGCGCGGGAGCACGACCGCGGCGCGGTACGCGCACGGCCGGCTCGGGTGCCTCTAGATCCGCAGGAGCTGGAGTTCGGCCAGATCGGGGGGCGCACGGGCGCCGTCCGGTGCCGTGGCCGGGCGGGCGCCGGCCGGGCGGGCGGCCACGGGGACGGGTACCGGGTCCGGGACGAGCGCCGGCAGCGCCGGTCCGCCGCTCACCGCACCCGAGGCGCAGGCCGCGTCGGCGTGGTGCGCGTGGTTGCCGCCGCAGTGGCCGTCCTCGCCGGAACAGCCGTCGTACGCGGTGACCGTCACGGTCATGTGCGAGACCCGCTCATGCCCGCCGTGACCCATCGCACCGCCGTGGCCCATCGCACCACCGGGTGCCAGCGCGTGCATGCCCAGCAGCCCGGCCAACAGCCCCAGCACGAGCAGGGCTCGCCACCGCCGGTGCGGCGGGAGCGGGGTGACCTGTTCGGTGGGGCGCATCGCGCTCATCCTATGCACGGCCTGAGAGCGGACCGGAACGGACACGTCCCCGCCAATCCGTTCGGCAAAGTCACCGAAGTTCGGGATGTTGGAGGAGCGCTTCCCAGCAGGATGCGCAGTCGGCCACGAAGCGGCAACCGGATTCGGACAGGGCGAGCAGAAGCCGGTCCCTGCCGGGAACAGCCGGTCCGGTCGGCACTGTTGCATCGACCGAGGGACCGGCGCCGCACGGGCGGGGAACACGGAGACCACAAGGTCGTCGCCCCGACAGGAGCCAGGCCCTCGGGATCGCGGTACGCCCGCCGCGCACTTGGACTGAGACCGATTTCTCCAGGAGGACTGTTTCATGACTGACCGGCCCTTGACGCTCATGGCAGTGCACGCCCACCCCGACGACGAGGCCACGGGAACCGGAGGGGTCCTCGCGCGGTACGCGGCGGAGGGCTTCCGCACGGTCCTGGTGACGTGTACCGACGGCGGTTGCGGTGATGGACCGGGAGGTGTCAAGCCGGGCGATCCCGGGCACGATCCGGCCGCCGTCGCCCTGATGCGCCGTCAAGAACTCGAAGCGAGCTGTGACGTCCTGAAGATCAGCGATCTGGAGATGCTGGACTACGCCGACTCCGGAATGATGGGCTGGCCGAGCAACGACGCCCCCGGATCCTTCTGGCAGACCCCCGTGGAGGAAGGCGCCGCCCGACTCGCGGAACTCATGCGGCACTACCGACCCGATGTGGTCGTCACCTACGACGAGAACGGCTTCTACGGCCACCCCGACCACATCCAGGCCCACCGCATCACGATGGCGGCGCTGAAGATGACCGCGCTGACACCGAAGGTGTACTGGACGACAATGCCCCGCTCGATGATGCAGCGGTTCGGGGAGATCGTGCGCGAGTTCAATGAGGCCATGCCGGAGCCGGATCCTGCCGAGGCCGCCGCAATGGCCGAGATCGGCCTCCCCGACGATGAGATCACCACCTGGGTGGACACCCTCGCGTTCAGCGGTCAGAAGTTCGACGCGCTGGCCGCGCACGCCAGCCAGGGCGAGAACATCTTCTTCCTCAGAATGGGCAAGGAGCGGTTCGGCGAGTTGATGGGCATGGAGACCTTCGTGCGTGTCCAGGACGCCACCGGCGCGGCCGTTCCCGAGAACGATCTCTTCGCCGGCCTGCGCTGATCCGCCTGTCAGACCGGGGCCTGGGACAGCTCATCAGCCGCACGGCGTGACCGAGCGCGCTCGGTCACCCGGAGGCTTCTCCACGCGGGTTCCGCTCCGGGAGCCCGCCAACAGGCCGGCAGGCTCTCTTCGGCACCGTCGGGGTGGCGGGCCGGCATCTCTCCAACGGGCCGGCGTACAGCAGGACCTCGGCGCCCCCGGCCGGTTCCCGGTGGAAGGGAATCGCGGACTCCAGGTCCTCGACCTCGATTTCTGTGCCGATGTGCGATGCCGTCAGACCTGGACCTGTCCGCCGTCGACGAAGTACTCGGCGCCGGTGATGAACGAACTGTCCGGCCCGGCGAGGAAGGCGGCCAGCGCGGCGACCTCCTCGGGGCGGCCCATGCGCCGCAGTGGAAGGGGCGCGGCCATCGCCCTGTGGAAGTCCTCGGTGCTCTGGCCGAGCCGCGCGGCCAGGCCCTCGATCGCGGGAGTGGCGATGGGGCCGGGCGTGATGACGTTGACCCGCACGCCCCGCGGGGCGAGCTCAGCGGCCCACGTCCGGCCCAGACTCCGCACGGCCGCCTTGGACGCGGCGTAGATACCCATCCCGGCGTTGCCCTGATGGATGGTGGAGGACGCCAGCAGGATCACCGATGCCGGCTCGGCGAGCAGGGGCAGCGCCTTCTGCACGGTCAGCAGGCTGCCCTTGGTGTTCACGCCGAAGACGTGGTCGAACTGCTCCTCCGTGACGTCCTGGAGGAGTCCCCCGTCGCCCAGGCCGGCATTGGCCACTACGGCGTCCAGTTGCCGTCCGTCGCCCTGGATGGCGTCGATGAGGCGGTCGAGGTCGGCAGCCTGCGAGACGTCGGCCGGCACGGCGACCGTGTGGGGGCCGATCTCCTCGGCCGCGGCGTTGAGTTCGTCCTTGCGCCGGCCGGTGATGTAGACGCGGGCACCGTCGTCGGCGAAGCGCTGGGCGATCGCCCGGCCGATGCCGCTGGAGGCGCCGGTGACCAGGGCCGTCTTTCCGTCCATGGAGCTCATGAGTGTCGTCCTTCCAAGTTCTTGACTGACTCGTCCAGAACATAGCACGGTTCTGGACGAGTCAGTCAAGAACGGGTACCGTGAGGCCATGGCACGACCGCGAAAGTTCGATGAGAGCGAGGTGCTGCGCACCGCCAGGGACCAGTTCTGGTCGAGCGGCTACGCAGCGACGAAGGTGGACGACATCGCCGCGGCCACCGGCCTCGGCAAGGGCAGCCTCTACGGCGCCTTCGGCGACAAGCACCAACTCTTCCTGCGCACCTTCGACGACTACTGCACCGGGCTGATCGAGGCCGTGCGCCGGGCACTCGACGGCCCCGACGACACGGCCTACGAACGCCTGCGCGCACACATCCACGCCGTGGCGAACGCCACCGCCTCGGACGCCTGTCTGCGCGGCTGTCTGCTCGCCAAGGGCACCGCCGAGCTGTCGGGGCTGGATCCGGCCGTCGCGGCGACGGCCCGCAAGACGTTCACAGCCATCCAGGAACTCCTCACCTCCTGCGTCGCGGGAGCGCAGCGCGCGGGCGACATCAAGCAGGACACGGACCCGACCCGACTCGCCGCACTCCTCCTGGCCGTACTGCGGGGGATCGAGGCGCTCGGCAAAGGCGGAAACAGCCCCGAGTCGCTGCGCGCGATCGCCGACACGGCCCTGGATCTCCTGCCCCGGCCGTAGAACCGCACGGAGCGCAGCACAAAAAGCCGCCTGCGGGATGCGAGCAGCCCCGCTCCTGCCTCCGAGCCTGCGGCCAGGACAGTCCAAACGGTACGGGCGCACTCCTCAAGGACACGGGCCCGCCCGCGGCATACTGGTCCGGGCGGACGAGCACGTATCGCGCCCCAGGGGAGGCGGAATTGCTTTCGCCGGCTGGAAATCCTTCCACGGACTCCTGGGCGTACATCCGGGTGAGGTCCACCTCGAGGACGGTGCACACGCGGCTCAGCGTCCAGTAATAGCCGCACAGATGCGATGACCCTGGCCGACGGGACGGCGCTGACGTATGACGCCCTGGTCATCGCCACCGGGGTGCGGCCCCGCCGGTTGCCCGGCACCCAGGGGACGGGCGGCATCCACCATCTGCGCGCACTCGAGGACGCGTTCACGCTGAAGGGTCGTCTCCTAAAGGGGCGGCGCCTGGTCGTGCTCGGGGCCGGATTCATCGGCGCGGAAACCACAGCGTCGGCCCGTGGCCTGGGCGTTGAGGTGACGTTGATCGAGCCGGCGCCCGTGCCACTGGCGCACGCGCTGGGCGAGAGGGTCGGTCGACTGCTGACCCGGGCACACCGTGACCACGGAGTGGATCTGCGTACCGGAGTGGCCGTCGACAGCGTACTCAGCCATGCCGGCGCGGTCTCCGGAGTCCGCCTGACCGACGGCGCGAAGGTGGCCGCGGAGGACATCGTGGTCGGCATCGGCTCGCTTCCCAACACCGACTGGCTGCAGGACAGCGGACTGCTCCTGGACGACGGACTGATCTGCGACGAGTTCAGCCAGGCCGCAGCAGACGTCTACGGCGTCGGCGACGTGGCCCGCTGGCACAATCCACTGTTCGATTCCATGATGCGGATCGGGCACCGGACCAATGCGGCTGAGCAAGCCCTGGCGGTCGCCCGCGCCCTCCTCCATCCCGAGGCCCGCCGTCCATTCGCTCCGGTGCCGTACTTCTGGTCCGACCAGTACGACATGAAGATCAAGGCCTACGGCTTTCTGCGCGGTCACGAGGAGGTCGCCATCGTTCACGGCGACCTTGCCGCACGCAGCTTCATCGCGGCATTCCGCGGCGGGGAACGGCTCGTCGGCGTCGTAGGGGTGAACGTCCCGCCGAAGGCGCTGCTGCCGTGGCGTGCGGCGATCGCAGCCCGTCAGTCCTGGCAAACATCCGTGAGCGGGACCGCGCCCCCGATCGGCCGCCGCCCAACGCACTCCCAAGGGCCGTGCTCGGTGAGTTCCAAGTGGCCGCCGACACCGGTCATGGGGGCGTCGGCGGGCTGACCGCACGGGTGACGATCGCTCCAGGGTGTGCCTCACCGCCCCTGGCTTTGCAGCAGCTGTGTCAACGTGAACGCTTCCGCCTGGTGACGAGCCGGCCCGATGCGCGGCCGGCGTACGGGCCCCGATCGCTCACGCCGTGGCAGCTCCCGCGCAAAGCCGTTACACCGCCCGCGGCGCCTTCATGGCCGGGAGATCAGCAGCAGCACGGCGTCGTCGGAGAGGGTGCCGCCGGTGTGCTCCAGCAGGTCCGCGTAGAGGCGCTCGGCAGCGCCTTCCAGATCGTCCGCGGAGGCGCGTGCGAGCCGCCCCGCGCGGTCGGCGAGAGAGTAGAACGAGCCGTCCATGGCGCCACGTGCCTCGATGACGCCGTCGGTGTACAGCACGAGGACGTCGCCCGGGCCAAGCCGCTCTCGCCACGGCGCGGGGGAGCTGGTGGCGTACTCGGACAGCCCGAGCGGCAGCCAGTGGGCGGGCGGGTCGAGCGTGGTCACGGTGCCGTCCGGGGCGACACGCAGCGCAGGGACGTGCCCGTGGTGCAGTAGCTCCACCATTCCCGGTTCGTTGAACTGCAGAAACAATGCGGTGGTGAAGTCGCCGGGCGTCAGGTGCCGGCTCACGCTCGTGTCCACCCGCTCCGCGACCCGGGTCAGGCTGCACTCGTCGTACGCCGCCTCCCGGAAGGAGCCCAGCGCCACCGCCGCCGTCTGCACCGCCTCCAGCCCCTTGCCGCGGACGTCGCCGACAAGGGCGCGTACGCCGTGCGGGGTGTCCAGTATCTCGTACAGGTCACCGCCGATCCGCGCCGTGTCGGCCGCGGACGTGTAGCGCACGGCCAGCCGCAGGTCCCCCACTCTCGGTCCCGAGGGCCGCAGCAGCGCCTGCTGGGCCGCCTCGGCGACGAAGTGGACGGCGGCGAAGGTCCGCCGGCCTTGCTCGGCGCGCCAGGCGATGTACGTGGAGAAGAACGTGACGATGACAAACGCGGCGACCTGGCCCACCCGCAGCGTGAGGCCCTGCGTCACCCGTGCCGCGGCGACGTGGAATATCACCAGCTGTGCGGCCAGGCCGATCACGCCGACCAGCAGGGTGCGCCGCCAGGTCGTGGAGACACTGGCCAGTGCCGGGGCCATGACCAGCATCGGGGCCAGAAACGTCGTGGGGCCGATCAGCCAGTCGGCCACGCTGATCGCGGCGATCATCAGCAGGGGCAGCAGCAGCCCGCCCCCCGCCGGTACGAGCGAGTCCAGGGCGCGGAGCGTGGGCCCCCCTCTGTACGGCTGTTTCGGTCGTAGAAGTTTCACCTATCGAACATAAGCGGACATGGCGGGCCACGAGAACAGTCCGAGGGCCATTCTCGATGTGATGCTCCTGACTGATCCGTTCGAGCCGATGACATCGGTGGCATGTCCTGGACACACGGTGAAGGGGCACCCCGGCTCCGGCGGACAGCATCCCCCTCACCGCTCACACCAGGCCCACACCTGCGGCTTCAGGATGGAAACCCACCATTCCGGCGCACCACGCGTCGGAACTCAGAGTTGGTGGAAGGACGGGTCGTACTGCTCGCCGAGGACGACCCGGCCTATGGTCGCCAGAACGTGATCGCTGTTGTCATGCAGCTCGTACAGCGTCAGGTCGCGCAGGATCCGCTCCACAGGGCTTGGGCGGATCAGGCTGCGGGCGCCGCACACCTGGATGGCGTGATGCACCAATTCCTGCGTCAGCCGCGCAATCACATGCCAGGCCCTGTCTCCGGCGATTCGGGCCTCGCCGAGCCTGCCCTCGTCCCACAGACCGGCGACGTGGCGCAGCCAGAGGCGGGCGGTTTCGGCATTGACCACCATGCTGCCCACCCGCTGCTGTACGTAGGGATCTCCCCCCTTGCCCTGCCGTTTCAGATACGCAAGCCCGTACTCATATGCGGCGAGGGCGCCGCCGAGGAAGCTGGCTGCGTAATGGGGGATGAAGGCACTCTGCCATTGCCCGTCGAAGTAGCTGCCGGGACCGCCGATGACATGCTCGCGCGGTACGAACGTGTCGTGGAAGCGCACCGCGTGGCTGACTGTCGCCCGCATGCCGATGGGATCCCACCACGAAGAATCCACGGTCACACTCGGATCGGACAGATCGCAGGCGAGCAGCAGGAGTCTCCGGCGGACGTCTCGGGTTCCGCGGGCTCCGCCGGCGCCGTACGGATCGACGAGCAGGATCGCCCACTGTGCGCCGGTGGCGCTGGTGGCGAACGCCTTGCTGCCGTTCAGGGTCCAGCCGTCCTGGACGGGAGCCAGCGTGGTGCCGAACCGAACGCTCTCGCCCGGCTTCGGGGCTTGTGGTTCGCCGCTCCAGGCGGCCCATTTCTCCCCGTGTTCCACCACGCCGGCGAACCAGCGTCGTTTCTGCTCCGCGGTGGCCAGGGCGTCGACAAGGACAAGTGAGTTGGCGTGCCCTTCCCAGCAGCGGGCCAGCGACAGATCGGCCTTGGCCAGCGTGGTGGTCATCTCCCACAGGGGCAGGGTGTTGCCCTGTTGAGGGCCGTAACCAAGGCCCCCGTACTCCCGGGGCACGGTGACGCCCAGAAGTCCGCTGGAGAAGAGATCGTCGAAGTCCTCGGCGGGGAAGACGGCCTTGCGGTCGTACTCCTCGGCGCGGGGTGCGAATCTGTCCGCGGCGAGCTTCGCCACGGTGCGGAGAACGGCCTGGTCGTCTCCGATCGCCGGGTTGCGGGCCGATCCCACGGTTCGGGGCAGGTCGCCGGTCATGCCGGTGCCCTTCCAGCCGGTGTGGCTGCTTCCAAGCGGTAGAAGTGTGCTCGGTACATCACGTTCGGCATCCGCGCATCACTGGGGTGGACGGTATGGACGTCGATGGTCAGCAGGCCACGGTTGAGGTAGCCGACAAGAATGACCTGCCGGGAGCCGAGCGGTCCTTCGGCGAGGAAGGCGATGGCCTCGGTGGCGTCGATGTCATCGGCCAGCGGGACTGCGGGCAGGGTGGCGCCGGTGACGGGGGTCGCGGGCGGTCCGGGCGCCTCCTGTGAGGGGTTGGGATCGCCCCGCTCGGTGATCCGCAGCATGAGCCGGCTGCCATCGACCGCGGCATCGACCACGTCGATGCCGGTGGCGGCGGTGTCGAAATTGACCCAGTCCCCTGCCAACGGCGCCGGATCGACCGCGTGTACCGTCATGACCGCTCCTCCGCCCTGTGGAAGAACGAGCGGGCCCAGTGGTCGGCGCCTGCGCCGTCGTCACTGAACACAGTGGACGTGGTGACGATCAGAACGCCCGTCTTGTGGTAGGCGCTCACGACGGTGCGCACCGAGCCGAACGCGTAGACCGCCGAGAACGACCAGGCGGCCGACGGTGTACCTGGCGGGGTGTAAAGGACCGCCGGCGCTTCGCCCCAGTCGCGCGGCTGCGGGCTCCCGGCGCCGAAAGCCCTCACGAACATGCCTTCGTCGTGCCACGTCGCGCTCAGTACAAGGGGGCCCTTCGTACCGCGCTGGTCGGCGTTGACCCACTCGCCGAGCAGCGCCGATGGCGCCGGCGTGGCGGCCGGGCGGGGTGCGGGCGCTCCGGACGGGGACGTCGAACGGGTTGTCATGGTGCCTCCCGCCTCGTGGGATGCGTCGGAACCGGTGCCCCTGACGGGGTGAGGTCGTGGGCGTCAGCCTGCGCGGCCGGGCCGAGACAGAGGGAGCGCAGGCGCAGCGTCTCCGGCATGGAATGGCCGGTCAGCAGCCTGAACTGCTCGCGTACTTCAACGAACAGGACCTCCCAGCCATCGATGCCGATGAGTCCGCGGGCACGGGTGGCGCGCGTGAGTGCGGTCGGCGGATCGCGGTAGGCCATCTCCAACACCGCCGCGTCCCAGTCGGCGGCGGCGACCGGGAACGGCTCCCGTTCCACCAGGGGCGTGGCATGCGCGAGCACGGCGTACCCCGCCGGCGAGAACCGGGACAGGGGTACGTAGGGAAGCCCGAGCTGTGCGGAGGCTTCCAGACCGTGTGCGATCCCTCGGTTGACCAGGGTCACCCTGGCTCCGGCCCGGCCCAGGGCCCACGCGACGGCCCGCCCTGCGCCACCGCAGCCGATGACGGCGGCTCTGCGGCCGCTCGGGTCGACTCCGGACAGGGCAAGGGTGCGCAGGGCCGCGACGGCGTCGGTGGTGGCCGCGCGCCAGCACCCGTTGTCGAGGCACAGCAGGTTGGCCGCGCCGCACCCCAGCGCCTCCGGGTCGGCGGCATCGGCCAAGTGGAGCGCGCTCTCCTTGTGGGGGGCGGTCACGGTCAGCCCGTGCAAGGGCAGCCCGCACAGGGAGCCGAAGTCGAAGCCCCAGTGCCAGAAGCGGGCAAACCGGTCCACCTGAAAGGGGAGATAGAGCGCGGGTAGCCGCAGTTCCCGCAACGCCGCATTGTGCAGCCGAGGCGACAGCGACCTGGCCGGGGCACCCCCGGCAATGCCGAACAGGCCGCTGAGCGGGGGCAGCGCGGGCAAGCCGTAGTCGGTCAGGAGCCGAACCACGCTCGGCATTCCGTCCGCCCCCGGCGCACCGGCCCGGCCGAAGACGACGGGCGCCCCCAGCCAGGGCGCCAGCACCCGGGTCCACGTGCCGACCGGACCGGACGCGAACGCCGTCACGTCCCTGCGACCGAGCCCGGTCAGCAGCAGCGGCGCGCTCGATCCGTACTGTGCGCCCGGCTCCGGCACGAGGAGGTACAGCGCCGCCGGTACGGCGGCCATCGCGGCGAACCGCTCCCGGAGTGCTCCTGATGCCTCCAGCAGTCCGGCCCTGCCGCCACGGTCGGGCGTGCCCGAATGTCCGGACGCGTGCCAGGAGACACGCCGCTGCCGGGCGGGGACGGCCGCCAGCAGTTCGGGCTCCATGTCGTCCATCGCCTCAAGATCGACCCGTTCATAGTGGTCGGCCGCGCGCAGGAGCCGGGTGCTCCGTTCGACCGGGCCGGCCGCCGAGCGGCCACCATGTCGCCGAGAGCGCAGGCTGTACGTCAGCGGCCCCCTGAAGTACCGACGCAGCTGGGCCGGATCGGGATCGCCGACCAGGTCGGCACGGATCTCCAGTTCGTCCGCCACCTCTGCGAGGCCGCGCAGACGACCTGGGGTGAGGTCTTCCGGTTCGGAGACCACCGCGACCAGCCGGGCCCGACGCCCGGCGGCACCGTATCCGCTCGTCAATCGCGCCACTGGACGTACTCCTCCAGACGGGCCCGCTGGGGCACGAACCGATTGACCGGGGCTGCCTCGTCCGCGTAGCCGACCGCCATGGTGCAGACGACGAGCCGGTCGGCGTCGATTCCCGCCTTCGTGCGCAGCACGTCCGCATAACCGGCGACGCTGAACTGCGGACAACTGCTGAGACCCTTGTCCACCAGCCCGAGCATGACGTTCTGCAGGAAGAGGCCCATCTCCAGGAAGGTGCCCGGCACCGCGTTACCGGGCAGATGGCAGACCAGGGCGGTCGGCGCCCCGTAGAAGCGCAGGTTGTCGCGGAAGTGCGCCCGAGCGGCCGCGGGGTCCGGGAGGGCGTGGCCCTTGGCCAGCAGCACTCCCGTCACGGCCTGGTCGGCGCGTCGCTCGACGACATCATCGAGCGACGGCGGCCGGCTGGTGTAGTCCGGTCGGGGCGGGTCACCGCTGTCGAACGCCGCGCACAGGGCGTCCACCAGCGCCTTCAGCGCGCTGCCGGTGACCACTGTCAGCTGCCACATCTGGGTGTTGCGGCTGGACGGCGCGTGGCCGGCGGCGCGGAATATCTCCGCCAGGGCATCCCTGGGTACCACCCGGTCCAGAAAGGCTCTCTTGCAGTGGCGGGAGGTGATCAGGGACAGGCCGTCGCGAAGCCCGCATGTCATCCGTGACTCACCCCCGTCCGGATGTGATCCGACGAGGGTCGCAGGACTCGGTGAGCTCGCACAGGCGGACGCGGACGGACCGCTGGATGTGCTGCGCGCAGCCAAGGTACGCCTCTGGGGACCGCCCCTCCGGATCGGGGATGTCACCGTGCGGGTCCAGACAGAGGGTACGGCCCTCGGCTTCGGGCGCCATGGCGATCACCCTGTCGCGATGGGCTCGGGTCATGCAGTAGATGACGAAGCTGGCCCGGCACAGTTCCGAGGTGACCGGCCGAGCGCGGTGACGGCGGGGATTTCCCCGGCCCGGCACCCGTGGCAGTCCCAGTTCGGCAAGGGCGGACCGGGCGCCGGGAGCCATCGCTCCCGCAGGCAGCGGCGTCGCGACACCCGCGCTGGAAAACCGGAAGAGGTGTGCGACGCCCGCCTCCGCAGCTTGGCCCCACGCGATGACCTCCGCCATGGGCGAGCGGGAGGTGTTCCCACCGCAGACGAACAGCACCCGGAGTGCCGCACCGGTGCCCCGGGTTCGCCACCAGAGGGCGGCCGACGGGCAGGACAGGGCCGCAGCCGCGCCGACGCCGAACGCGAGCGCGATCAGCTGGCCGGTCCCGGGAGCCTGGAGCCCGGCCAGCAACGTGAGCGCATAGGAGGCGACCAGGCCGGACATCAGGCTGGCGAAGGCCCAGGCCGGTACACCCCAGGTGTATTCGCGTCGGTCGAGGTAGATGAGCGAAGCGAAAATGAACAGCACCTCGTAGACCACTCCGATCCCCACTGCCCCCAAGGCGGCAGGGGTGCCGAGGAACGTGGTGAAGCCGGCGCCAAGCTGTGGTTGCCCCGCCAGCGCCCCTGCGCCCAGCAGCAGAGCCAGCCAGACCGGTGCCACCGCATGCTCCTCCGCGAAGAATCGGCGGTCCGTTGCGACAACCCCGTTCTTGGCGACGTGGCTCATGATTTCGAACCGGCCGAGATAGCCGACGAGGTAAATGAGGACGCTCAGCACGGCGGCCAGCGTGAGGTGGTAGCTGTTCACATCGCCGAGAGCCACCGAAACCGCAATAAGACTGAGACACAGCCCCACCCAGGAATATTTCATGACCCGCCGCCTGCCGGCCATGTCGATCAATGGGGAGAGAATCAGAACTCCGCCCCTCATCAACAACAGCATGAAGAGGATCGAGACGCCGGAAAAGGTGTAGTTCATTGTAGTGGCGCCGATGATAAGCGAAGTGAAGAAGCCGGACGCAAGTGTCTCCCGCCCCGGCACCGGAATTCTGCGCCCACCGATCTCACTCCGCCGCATGTCCCGCCACCGGCCCGTCAGGCCCATGAAGAGCACCATGACGAAGATCTGCCCGAGGGCGGCGGCCGGCAGCATCTCAAAGCCGCTGACCGGCTGGGACGATAGCGGAGTCACCCCGCTGGCGAGCGCCTTCACCAGCATGGCGTAGGGAATATACGATACGAAGTATCCGAAGGTGAGCCAGCCCATAGCTGTCCCGTTACTGGTCGAACGTCAAGGATTTGAAGCCACATTCGGGGATCGACGCGCCTGGTCGAAATCTGACCCGAAATAATCCGGTTGGAACCCTGCTATTCAGCCGCAGACGCGTTTGATCAGCCTACCGCCCTCAGGCACATGCAGCCAGCGCAGGAGCAGTGGGCCCGTGGGCTCTGGCACCGAGAAGGTGGAGCAGCCGTGTCCGGCCCGTGCACCGCGGTGCGGCCATGAGAGCGCGCGGGCCTGCCCGGAGGAAAGCCAGGCGAGCCCGGCATTCGGGCAGACGTCGCGTGGGCTGACCACCTTGCCGGAGTCGGAACGGCGATGGGTGACGAACACGGGGCCGCCGGCGCGGCTGGAAACGGTTTGGTCTGCATTTCCCGCGGGTCGCTGCGTAGGCTGATACGCAGGCGATATACCAGCTCACAAGCCTTATTGATCGGAAACTCAATCAGTTCTATTTCAAGAATGCAGCGGACGTGAGGGCCACCGAAGTAGCCGCGGACGATGCGGGGGTGGCGTCGGAGCCGGTGGAAGCGGCGGATCTCGGAGGCGAGTTGGCCTGGTCGCGGGCCCGGCTGTGCATGGGCAGGCTGCGTTTTTGGGTCGGCGCCGACCAACTCGTTGGGGTGCAACTCCGGCGAGTACGACGGCAGGAAGCGCGACTCGATCCGGTCGGAGTGATCAGCCGGCCAGGCGCGGACCGTGCGGGTGCGGTGCGCGGAGTGATCGTCCGGGACGAGGTGAGTTTGCGGTCGAAGTGGCCCGTGAGCCGGTCCAGTAAGCGGCATATCACCTCGGCGTCGAAGGTCTCGGTGAACACCGTGAAGTGCATCCGGCCCTTCGTGCTGATCGCGGACATCGCGTTCACCGAAAACCTGTTGCCCGAGCGACGCACGACAGGGCACACCCTCTGGCGCCCCAGGTGGGGCCGGTGGCCCAGTCGGAGCGGATACCGACCTGGTCGGCGAAGAGCACCTCGCCGCTGCCGTCTGCCTGAGAAGGCTCTCGGGTACGCCATGGAAGTCACGGATCATTCGCGACCGTGCTGACTCGGACTAGACGGAGCTCAGCATGGTGTCGCGACGCGCACAGCGCCAAACCGCCCGCCCCTTCCTGGAACTGCACTGGGGTGCACTGCGCGTGCTCGTTGAGTGCGCGCCCTGTCGGCTACTGGACGTGATCAGCGGCGCGGTCAGCGCACTTGGCGGAATGTGGTTCGGCGGACGACGACCTACTTCCGGATGCCGCGCAGCACGATGTCGAGGTAGTTCCCCGAGTGATCGCCGTCTGATGCGTGCTCGGGGAGGGCCGCGACCAGCGTGAGGACCTCGATCGCGGTGACATCTCCGCGCACGACCCCCTCGGCCTGGGTACGGGCGAAGAGTTGCACGAAGGCGGTCTTCATCGGTGCGCAGGCGGCCGCCATGGGTGAGGCGTCCTCGGCCAGTCCGTTGCCCACCCGGGCGCTCATCCCACGGTAGCGCGAGGCGCTGCGGTCGTAGAGCCGCAGCCACGTCGTCAGCGCCTCCCAGGGGTCCGGGACGTCGACGAGTTCGACGGCCTTGGCTTCCAGCTGGTCCACTTGCTCCTTCATGATCGCGACGAACAGGTGCTCGCGGCTGGGGAAGTGCCGGTAGAGCGTGCCCTGCCCGACCCCGGCCTCCTTGGCCACGTCCTCCAGGTTTGCGTCCGTGCCCGAGCGGGCGAACACGGCCTTGCCGGCCGCCAGCAGGGCCTCGTAGTTGCGCCGCGCGTCCGCGCGCAGGGGTTTCGCGGTGGCTGGAGAGGTCATGCAGCCACCTTACCCAACAACCGGACACCGCGTCCGATTGCGAAACGGACACCATGTCCGTATCGTCGCAGAGGTAATCGGACACGGTGTCCGGATTGGAGGCGGGGTTGTGAGCAAGATCTGGCACCTCGGCTTGGCCGCGCCGGACCTCGAGCGGGGCATGGCCGAGGTGGGCGAACTGTTCGACCTGACCTGGCGCCCGGTCGATGACCACCAAGGACGCCCCGGGCCGGCCGAACGAGGTGGACTGCCACGTCACGTTCTCGCTCGGCGGACCGTTCGCCGTCGAGATCTGGCAGGCCATGCCCGGCACACCGCAGGCCACCCCGGAAGCGGGCTGGCCGCACCACATCGGCTACTGGGTCGATGAGCTCGGCTCCGACGGCGTGGACGCCGGTCCGCTGGACGCCTCCTGGCGCCAGCAGCCCGGCACCCCCGTCTACACCGCCGACCTCAGTGCGGATGGCGCACGTCGGGCGCTCGCCGCCGCCGAACCCGAAAACACCAGCCTGGCGTGAGCGCCTGCGCACACCACAAGGCTGAACCGACCCGGTCTCTCCCGGAGCCGCTGCCCGGGTGAGACCACGCCCGCACACCCACGGCGCCCCGCCATAAACCTGGCCGGGCACGGAAGAAGGAATCCGCATGCATGCAAACCGAACACGCCCCCTGGTGGCGGTGGTCACCGGTGCGAGCCGGGGCGCCGGCCGGGGCATCGCCCAGGCGCTGGGCGGGCACGGCGCCACCGTCTACGTCACCGGCCGCAGCCAGAACTCCGCCGACTCGCCCTACGGGGGCACGATCGGGGAGACCACCGCACTGGTCGACGAGGCCGGCGGCACCGGCATCGCGATGGCCGTCGACCACGGCGACGACGCCGCGGTCAAGGACCTGTTCGCCACCGTCCAATCAGCCCATGGGCGCCTGGACATCCTGGTCAACAACGCGGCCAAGGTGGTCGGAACCCCTGCGCCCGGAGGCTTCTGGGAGAAGCCTCTGGAGGCGGCCGACCTGCTGACCGTCGGACTGCGCTCGCACTACGTCGCCGGCTACTACGCCGCCCCGCTCCTGATAGCCAACGGCCGGGGCCTGATCGTGAACACCGGCCACTACGGCGCCGTCTCCTACCACCACGGCGCCGCCTACGGCGCCCAGAAGGCCGGCGCGGACAAGATGGCCGCCGACATGGCCAAGGAACTGCGCCCCCACAACGTGGCCGCGGCCTCCATCTGGATGGGCGGACTGGACACCGAACGCACCCGCGCCTACCTCGCCTCCCTGCCGCAGCAGTCCCGCCCGACAGCCAAGCGGGAATCCCCGCAGTTCACCGGCCGAGTCATCGCAGCGCTCTATGACAGCGCCGACCTCATGGCTCTCTCCGGCCGGGCACTCATTGGCGCAGAACTCGGCGCCTACCTCGGCGTCACCGACATCGACGGCAGCTCCCCGCGCAGCCTGCGCCACCAACTCGGCGGACCGCCCGAACCCCATCTCAGCCTCCGGTGAGGCGGGAGCCGGCACGCGGGACGTGGCCGAGCGTCGCTGAGCCATGACCGCCTCATCTCAGTGTGAAAACCCGTCATGAGTCCTCCAGGGCGCCAACTCCGTGATCGCCTATGGCAGGGCGGGGAGATCGCCTCGAACCGCCGTAACGAGCAGGAGATGGGGGTTGAGGAACATCCATGTCAGATCGTGCGCCAAGCCGACGTCGGCCCTGGTGGGCGGCTGACGGGGTGCCGACGCCCGGACCGATCCGAATTGGTCCCGCAGATAACACCCCCATACCTGCGGTGACTTGCGTCCTGTGACATGGATTTTTGAGCTCGTGCCATCGAGGTTCGAGCGAAGGGAGCGCCGCTGCTCGGAGCTTCTGGCCGGATGGCGGTAGCCGGCTGGTTCAGGTGATGAGCGCGGGCGTGAGGCCGAACGTCGGGACCAGACTCGGGTCGTTGAATGCCGTGATCCGGGCGATGCGGGCGCCGGTCAGGGTCAGGACCTGGACACCGTACGCCTCGTACCGGCCATTGCCGATGCGTTTGTAGACGACGAGGGCGGTCTGGCCGTTGGCGCGGGTGGGCACCATCCACCACAGGCCCCTGCGGAGTACTCGACCGGCCAGGAATCCGGCGACGGCCCGTCGGCCGGTGAACCAGGTCGGGATCGGCGGCATCTCCATCTCGACGTCGGCCCGCAGCAGGTTGATCAGCGCGTCGAGGTCGGCGCGGGTGAATGCGTCGACGTAGTCGTCGAGGAGGGTTCGCAGGGTCTCCTCGTCCGGCTCGGCCGGGTCGTCCTCGAATGGTCCGGCCTCGGCCAGGCGGGCCCGGGCGCGGCGCAGCGCACTGTCGACGGCTGCGGTCGTCGTGTCCAGCATCTCGGCCACCTCGGTGGTCCGGAACGCCAGCACGTCGCGCAGTGTCAGCACGGCCCGCTGCCGGGCGGACAGGAACTGGAGTGCGGCGATGAAGGCGAGCCGCACTCCTACCCTCCTGACCGCGATCGCCGCCGGGTCGTCGGCGCCGACCAGCGCGTCGGGCGCCGGCTGGAGCCACGCCACCGACGGCTCTCGGGCAGCCATGGCCACTCGGTGATCTTCCGAAGGCGCACCCAGTCCTGACGGAAGCGGCCGCCGGGAGCGTGTTTCCAGCGCCGTCAGGCAGGCCCTGGTGGCGATCTTGTAGAGCCATCGCCGCACCGAGGAGCGGCCCTCGAACCGGTCGAACGCGCGCCACGCGCGCAGGTAGGTCTCCTGTACCAGGTCCTCGGCGTCATGGATGGAGCCGAGCATCCGGTAGCAGTGCGCGAGCAGCTCCGGCCGGAACGGCTCGGCCAGGGCGGCGAACTCGACGTCCTGCGGCATCGCAGCTTCTCCCAGGGGGGCGGTGCGGTCCACTGTGGGCGGCGGCTCAGCCGACCGGACGCAGTCCCGCGCCGCTGACCTGGTACTCCGGGCCGGCGCCGGGATCCCCGGCGATTTCCATGACGGCCTTGGCGACCTGGTCCGCGGTAAGGATCGGCTGCAGGCCCTTGACGAAGGAGTCCCGGTCGACGCCCTGGCGGGCGGCGTAGCCCGCCACCCCGACCGAGCCTACGCCGCCGGCCGGAGTCAGTGTCGGAAGCAGCGCGTGGAACCGGATGCCAAGGCCGGCCCGCTCCGACTCGTCAGCCGCGTACCCGCGCAGGTATTGGATGGCGGCCTTGGCGCCGGCGTATCCGCCGCTGAGCGGAGAGCCGCCCAGGACGGCTCCGCTGGACATCGCGAGGACCACGCTGCCCGGCGCCAGGGGCTCCCGCAGCGCTGCCCGCAGCCAGGTGAAGGCGTGCCGGGTGTCGACCTGCCAGTTGCGGCTGAAGGTTTCCCACGTCTGTTCTTGCACGGGCGCCATGTGCGGAGCGGCCCCGGCGTTGAGGATGAGCAGGCTGGGACGGTGTGCTCGAATCACGTCCTGCGCGAGCGCTTCATCGGTGGCATCGGCGGCGACGGGCGTGAAGCCCGCGCCGAGTTCGTCGCTTACGGCGCGCAGCTCCTGCTCGTCGCGGGCGATGCCGACAACGCTGGTGCCCGCGGCCACGAGCGCGGCTGCAATCGCGCGCCCGAAGCCACGGCTGGCACCTGTGACAACAGCGGCCTGGAAGGGATCGGACATCGGAGACTCCCCAGGGGTGGTCGGGTTCGGTCCGCATCAAGACCAGCCGCAGGAGGAAAACCCGTCGCCGTGACCCAATCAGGAATAGTGATGTGGGTCACACTCACAAGTGGATTGACCGACCGTCAGGCAAGTCAGCAAAAGGTCAGCATGGAGCCGACCGACCATGGCGACAGATGACCACAGGCGCACGTGACCGAACCGCCCGGGAAACCGATACTGGCTGAGAAACGCCGGCTCCCAGGGGAGCCGGAAAAGTGAGGGGCGAGCCGTGTTCTACTACCTGCTCAAGTACGTACTACTGGGGCCGCTGCTACGGCTGGCGTTCCGGCCCCGGATCGAGGGCCTGGAACATGTGCCCGCGTCGGGTCCGGCCATCGTCGCCGGCAACCATCTCTCCTTCTCCGACCACTTCCTGATGCCGGCCGTCCTCAAGCGGCGGATCACCTTCCTCGCCAAGGCCGAGTACTTCACGGGTCCAGGAGTGCGGGGCCGGCTGACCGCGTTCTTCTTCCGCGGCGCCGGGCAGATCCCGGTGGACCGTTCCGGCAAGGAGGCCGGCCAGGCCGCGATCCGGGAGGGGCTCGGAGTGCTGCGCAAGGGCGAGTTGCTCGGCATCTATCCGGAAGGCACGCGCTCGCACGACGGCCGGCTCTACAAGGGCAAGGTCGGCGTGGCCGTGATGGCACTGCGGGCCGGTGTCCCGGTGATCCCCTGCGCGATGATCGGCACCTTCGAGGCGCAGCCGCCCGGCAAGGTCATCCCGAACATCCGCCCCGTCGTGATCCGCTTCGGCAAGCCCCTCGAGTTCTCCCGCTACGCCGGGATGGAGAACGAGAAGGCCGTTCTGCGCGCGATCACCGACGAGATCATGTACGCCGTTCTGGCCCTCTCCGAGCAGGAGTATGTCGACGAGTACGCGGCCGTCGTCAAGGTCGGGCAGGCGGCGACGAAGGGCGGGAAGGAACGCAAGTTCCCGCGCGCGCCGTTGAGTTGACGTGGGTGAGGGGCGGCGGGAGTGTGTTCCCGCCGCCCCTCGGCGCCGTACCGGAGGGGTTACGGCTGCGGTGTCGCGTGCGGGGTGCAGGTGACGTCCGCGCCGTCCAGCCTGCCGGTCAGCAGGTAGGCGTCGACTCGGTCGTTGACGCACGGGTTGACCAGGCCGGTCACACCGTGCGAACCGGCGCCCTGCTCGGTGATGAGGCGGGAGCCCTTGAAGCGCTTGTGCAGTTCGACGGCGCCCGGGTACGGGGTGGCGGCGTCACGGGTGGACTGCACGATCAGCACCGACGGCAGCCCCTTGTGGGTCGTGACGTTCACGGGGGTCCGCTGCTTGACCGGCCAGGTGGCGCACGGCAGGTTCATCCATGCGTTGGCCCAGGTCATGAAGGGGTACTGCTTGTTGAGCTCGGTGTTGTCGCGGTCCCACTTCCGCCAACTGGTGGGCCACTTGGCGTCGGTGCACTCGACGGCGGTGTAGACGGCGTTGCCGTTCTCCGAGGAGATGTTGCCCGCGGTGTCGGAGAGGTCCGGGGCTGCCGCGTCGACCAGGGCCTGGGTGTCACCCGCGACGTACTTGCTGAACACCGTCGCGACCGGGACCCAGGAGGAGTCGTAGTACGGCGCGCTCTGGAAGAAGGAGATCAGCTCGGCCGGTCCCACGACCCCGCCGATCGGGCTCTTCTTGGCGGTGGCGCGCAGCTGGAGCCACTTGGCCTGCACGGCGTCACGCGTCGTCCCCAGGTGGAAGGCGGCGTCGTGCGCGGCGACCCAGTCCTCCCAGTCCTTCCAGCGGCCCTCGAAGGCGACGTCCTGGTCCAGGTTGGCCTGGTACCAGATCGTCTCCCGCGACGGGTTGACGACACTGTCGACGATCATCCGGCGCACATGCCCCGGGAACAGGGTCCCGTACACGGCGCCGAGGTAGGTGCCGTAGGAGACACCGAGGTAGTTGAGCTTCTTCTCACCGAGTGCGGCCCGGATGACATCCAGATCGCGGGCGGTGTTGGCGGTGGTCATCTGCTGGAGCATCGCCCGCCCGGTGCGCTCGGCACAGCCGTCCGCGTACTCCCTCGCGAGCTTGCGCTGGGCGGTCTTGTCGGCCTCGGTGTCCGGCACCGGGTCGGCCTTGGGCGCCTTCACGAACTCCTGCGGGTCGACGCAGGAGATGGGTACCGAGTGGCCGACGCCGCGCGGGTCGAAGCCCACGAAGTCGTACGCCTTCGAAGCGTTGACCCACAGGGGGCTCTTGTTGGTGACCCGGAGCGGGAAGCGCATCCCCGAGCCGCCCGGGCCGCCGGGGTTGTAGACGAGCGCGCCCTGGCGCTCCGCCTTCGTCCCCGTGTTGCCTATTCGGTCGACGGCGAGCTTGATCTGCTTGCCGTAGGGCTTCGCGTAGTCGAGCGGCACGCTGACCCAGCCGCACTGGACCGGCTTGGTCAGGCCCCAGTCGGCCGGGCAGTCCGCCCAGTCGATGCCGGCCTTGGCGGCGTGCGCGGCGGCGACGGCCGCGCCCCACTGCTCACGGTCCTGCCCGTGCCGGGCCTCGGCGCTGGAAGCGGGCACCGCGAGCGCACCGGTGATCAGGCTCGCGGTGATGAGCGCTCCGGCCGTGCCGAGCGCCAGAATCCGGCTCCTCGATCTGAAGTTGTCCCTCAAGTGGGCCCCTCCCCGTACTTGGTTACGAATAGTCAGGGGGGATCCTTCCGGCTGTGAGCCTCCTGAGAACAGGGTGTGACAGCGGTCTTTACCAATCCGATAACCGGACGATCACGTCCCGCTGAGCGGATCAGCCACCGAGGTGGTCCAACGCCTCGTCCAGCACCCGCCGAAGCCGCAGCGCATCGACCGCCACCGCACTCACGAGTACGGCGGGCCCGGTGAGCGGAGTGAGCGCGGCACACTCCCCCAGCATCCGCGCCGCCATCGGCTCCGCCGCGAACTCGGCTCGTACGACGACGAGTTGTCCCACCGCGCGGTGTCCCGCCAGCACGGCGGGCCCGTCCCAGCCACCGGGCGCCCCGGGCCCGCAGGCCAGCTCCTGGTCGAGCACGGTCCGACCTGCGACCCGCACGGTGACCCGGCTGCTGAGCCGACCGGGCTCCTCCCCCACCCGTCCGAGCACCTGTTCCTCGCGCCACACCAGCCGGCCGCCCGCCCCGACGTCCAGGCGGGTGGAGACAGACAGATCGCTCCCCTTCGCCGAGATCAACTGCTCTGGCAGCCACCGCAGTTCACCACCGTCGGCGACATCGAGCCGAACGTCGTACCGAGCCTCGCCCTTCAGCTGGCCCGGCAGCGCGATGGTCGCCGCGGCCGATCCGACCCAGAGCCGGGCCCCGTCCTCCACCCGGGTCTCGATCCCGAACCGGTCCCCGCCGAGCGGCCCGCTCATCGCCCCGACGACCATCACCCGGGCCTCGGCACCGCTCCCCCGGGTACGGCGCAGTGCGAGCGGCCCCTCCCCCTCCAGAACGGGAAGCGAGGTACCACCCCGTCCATCGCCCCTGGCGACGATCCGCGCGTTCGCACACACCCCGGTGACGGTCATGCCGTCCACGCAGCGCGCCGCTCCCGCACCCACCGGGCGACCTCCCCGACTCCGGCCTCGCTGCGCAACGACTGGAAGACAACGGGCAGCTCGGCCCGCTGTGCCTTCGCGTCGGCGGCCATCCGCGCCAGGTCCGACCCCACGTAGGGAGCGAGGTCGGTCTTGTTGACGACGAGCAGGTCGGCGGTGGTGACACCGGGGCCGCCCTTCCGCGGAATGTCATCACCCCCGGCCACATCGATCACGAAGATCTGCGCGTCCACGAGCCCCTTCGAGAAGGTGGCCGTGAGATTGTCCCCACCCGACTCGACGAGGATGAGATCCAGTGGCCCGACCTCGTCCTCCAGGTCCTCCACAGCTTCGAGGTTGGCCGAGATGTCGTCCCGGATCGCGGTGTGCGGGCAGGCCCCCGTCTCGACGGCGGTGATCCGCTCGGGCGGCAGCACGGCCTCCCGCAACAGAAACTCGGCGTCCTCGCGCGTGTAGATGTCATTGGTGACGACGGCGAGGGACAGCTCGTCACGCAGGGCCCGGCAGAGGGCGGCGACGGTGGCGGTCTTGCCGGACCCGACCGGCCCGCCGAGCCCGATCCGCAGGGCGCGCCGGGATCCGTCGGGACGGTGGGCGTCGGCGCTCACGGCGACGGGACCGTGGTGGTGATCGTGGTCGAGATGCATGTACGGCTCCTTCATAGACACTCTCAAGCCCGTCCGGCGTTCGAGGACAAGGCCGTTCAGGCCGAAGCGGGCGCAGCCCCCTGGGACGGGACGGGCAGGGGCGGAGACAGGCGCTGTATCCAACAGCGGCTCCGCCGCGGGCCCTACGACGCGAACAACCGCACCGCCCACCCCGCATGCCACTCCGCCCCGATCTCCAGCAACGGCGCGGAACCGGCGGGCAGCTCGTCCACCCCGCCCCCCTCGGCCACCCTCCGCGCCGCCTCCACCGCCCGGTCCACCACCCGGTCCACCTCGGGCGCCAGCCGAGCCAGCACCCCCGTCGCCTCGAACGGGTCCAGACTGAGCAACCGCACCACCGCCGCGGCCGGCCCGCTCACGCACTCGTACGCCGCGCAGTAGGCCGCGTCCTCAGCCGAGAGCCCCGCGGCCCGGGCGACCGTCCCCAACGCCACGGGCTGATGAGCCCCCTTGGGGAACTCCCGTGCCAGGGCGTCGAGTTCAGCGCTCGGCCAGGTGGTCCGCGCGGCACGCAGCAGCTGTCGCCCGAGCCTGCGGGCCGCGCCCCGAAGTGCGGGCGACGGCGTCCGCGCATCCGCCGCCGCGTCCAACTCCCTCACCTCCACACCGAGTACCGCTGCCGCGGCGAGCGCGCCCGCCACCAGCCCCGCCGTGTGCAACCGCCCCCGGCAGAACTCCTGCAGGCTCGCCGCCCCGGTGATCCGCCCGGCCTTGACGCCCGCCTCCGCCCCGCCGGAGTGCGCATGTCCTCCGGCGGGAAAGCGGCCGTCGGCCAGTACCAACAACGCTGCCCGAGACATCACAGACCTCTGCTCTCAGAAGAGGAAGTAGCGCTGGGCCATGGGCAGTTCGGCGACCGGTGTCGCCTCGACCAGCTCCCCGTCGATGTGCACGGCGAAGCTGTCGGGGTCGACCCGCACCCTCGGACGCGCGTCGTTCTCGCGCATGTCCGCCTTGGTCACCCCACGGGTCGACTCGATGGCGATGAACCGCTTCCCGAGCTGCAACCGCTCCGGCAGCCCGTCCTCGATGGCGAGCGGGGCCACGAAGTTGAAGGAGTTGGCGGCCGGCGCCCGCCCGATCGCCCCGTACATGGGACGCGGCAGAATCGGCTGGGGCGTCGGGATCGACGCGTTGGCGTCGCCCATCTGCGCATAGGCGATCTGCCCGCCCTTGATGACGAGCTGCGGCTTGACCCCGAAGAACGCGGGCTCCCACAGCACGAGGTCGGCGAGTTTGCCGCTCTCGACGGACCCGATCTCACGGGCTAGCCCCTGGGCGAGCGCCGGGTTGATCGTGTATTTGGCGACATAGCGCCGTACCCGGCGGTTGTCGGCCCGTCCGTCGCCCGGCAGCGCGCCCCGCCGCCGCTTCATCACGTGCGCGGTCTGCCAGGTCCGCAGAATCACCTCGCCGACGCGCCCCATGGCCTGCGAATCGGAAGAGATGATAGAAATCGCACCCAGATCGTGCAGGATGTCTTCCGCCCCGATGGTCGACGGCCGGATCCGGGACTCGGCGAAGGCCAGGTCCTCCGGCACCGCCGGATTGAGGTGGTGGCACACCATCAGCATGTCGAGGTGTTCCTCGGCGGTGTTCACCGTGTACGGCCGCGTCGGGTTGGTCGAACTCGGCAGTACGTGCGGCTCGGAGACGACCGTCATGATGTCCGGCGCGTGCCCGCCACCCGCGCCCTCGGTGTGATACGCGTGTATCCCCCGCCCGCCGATCGCGGCGAGCGTGTCACCGACGAACCCGGCCTCATTCAACGTGTCCGTGTGGATGGCTACTTGGATGCCGGTGCGGTCGGCGACGGTGAGGGCCGCGTCGATGACCGCCGGGGTGGTTCCCCAGTCCTCGTGCAGCTTCAGCCCCAGTGCCCCGCCCCGGATCTGCGAGAGCATCGCCTCGTGCGAGACGGTGTTGCCCTTGCCGAGGAAGCCGATGTTGAGCGGGTACTGCTCCATCGCCTCCAGCATCCGGGCGAGGTGCCAGGGGCCCGGTGTCACGGTGGTGGCCTTGGAGCCCTCGGCCGGTCCGGTGCCGCCGCCCACCAGTGTCGTGATCCCGGCTGCCAGCGCCTCGTCGGCGATCTGCGGGCAGATGAAGTGGACGTGGGCGTCGATGGCGCCGGCGGTCAGGATCCGCCCGTTGCCGGCGATGACCTCGGTCTCCGGGCCGATCACCAGGTCCGGGTGGACTCCGTCCATGGTGTCGGGGTTGCCCGCCTTGCCGATGCCGGTGATCCGGCCGTCGCGGATGCCGACGTCGGCCTTGACGATGCCCCAGTGGTCGACGACCACGGCGCCCGTGATGATCGTGTCGGGGGTGCCTTCCGCACGCGTGGCACGCGACTGGCCCATGGACTCGCGGAGGACCTTGCCGCCGCCGAAGACGGCCTCGTCACCGGCGAGCCCGGGCCCGCCGGAACGGTCCTCCTCGATCTCGACGATCAGGTCGGTGTCGGCAAGCCGGATCCGGTCACCGGTCGTTGGTCCGAACAGGTCGGCGTAGGCGGCGCGGGAGATCTCAGGCATCGAGGGCACCTCCGGTCTCGCCGCGCAGCCCGGGTACGACACGGGCCCCGGCGAGGGGGACGAGTTCGACGTCGACGGGGATGCCGGGCTCGAAGCGGACGGCGGTGCCTGCGGCGACGTTCAGCCGCTTTCCGCGCGCGGCGCTCCGGTCGAACTCCAGTCCGGGGTTGGCCTCGGCGAAGTGGTAGTGGGAACCGACCTGGACGGGCCGGTCGGCGGCGTTGAGGACGGTCATCCGGGTGATGTCGCGGCCCTCGTTGTACACGATGGGCTCGTCGGCGAAGAGAATCTCTCCGGGAATCATCGGCATCCCCTCAGACGATCGGGTCGTGGACGGTGACGAGCTTGGTGCCGTCCGGGAAGGTCGCCTCGACCTGGACGTCATGGATCATCTCGGGGATGCCGTCCATGACGTCGTCCCTGGTGAGCAGCTTGCGTCCGGAGGCCATGAGCTCGGCGACGGTACGGCCGTCACGTGCGCCCTCCAGGATGTGCGACGTGATGAGGGCGATCGCCTCGGGGTGGTTCAGCCTGAGCCCGCGGGCCCGGCGCTTCTCGGCCACGTCGGCCGCCACATGGATCAGCAGCCTCTCTTGCTCGTGCGGGGTCAGTTGCACGTCCCACCTCACAGTCCTCGCTCCGGACCGTGCGGGGTCCGGTTGCCGCAGCCACCGCGACAGATTGGGCTCACGAATCCAATCCGGATAGAAAACCCCCTGGTGGCGTGGATCGGCAGGCTAGTTTGCCGGAGTTTCGGCGACGTTAACCGGACCTTGATCACCTCATGGCCGGTGCATGGGGTGAGTCTCAGCGCACGGCGCGAACCACCAGCGACGCCAGTTGCCGGCCCGCCGCCTCGTCCAAGGGCGCGTGGTCGAGCAGCAGGCGGTACCAGAGCACGCCGTAGACGACGTCGATGAGGAGTTCGGGGTCCACATCGGCGGCGATCTCGCCGCGCGCCGCGCAGGTGACCGGCTCGATCACACTGGTCTCCGCGTCCACGGCACGGTCGGCGCCGGCCGGGACGGTGACCTTCGCGGCGGTCAACGGCGCCCTTGAACGGATCGTGTCACCCCTCGCCGCCGAGCTCGCGCCCGTACGGGTGAACGCCGTGTCACCGGGCGCCGTCGACACGCCGTGGTGGGACTTCCTGCCCCAGGAGCAGCGGCAGGCGCACTTCGCGGCGGCAGGCGCAGTTCGCGGCGGCAGCCGACACGGTGCCTGCCAAAAGGGTCGGTCCCCCTGAGGACGTCGCCGGTGCCGTTCGCTACCTCATGGAGGCCACCTACGTGACCGGGTCGGTCCTGCCGGTCGACGGTGGCTTCACGGTCGCCTGACGGTCCTCGACACACCCATCGGCCGTCCCCCGGACGCTCCGGGGGAGGGCCGATGTCATGACGGCGGCTAGGGCCTGTCGTTTGGATCAGGCCGCAGGTCAGTAGCGGTGCAGTTCGATGCCGGGGAGCGGGGGCCGGTGCGTGTGGCTGCAAGGCGGAGGAGGCGTGGACAATCAGCCGCTACCGCGGCGGGCGACGCGGTGGGGGCACCCCCGGCCGAAGGCTGGGGGACGTCGGCGACCGACGACAACGCGGCAGTGCGCGTGCCGGCCCCCGCGTCTGCGGAGTGATCCAAACGACAGGCCCTAGGAGCCCGGGGCGCTCCGGTGTTCGGCCGCGATGCCGAAGCGGCCGCGCTCCGGGCGTACGGCGGCGGTCTCGCGGACCGTGGAGACCGAGCTGACCACCTGGTCCTCGGCGACTTCCGGGAGCTCTTCGAGGCGTTCGAGGTCGGCAGCGGAGACGAGGGCGACCAGAGGCTTGCCGTGCCGCGTCACGACGACACGCTCACCGCCGTACACCACCCGGTTGATCAGTTCGGCGAGTTCAGCCCTGGCTTGCGTCACCGGAATCTCGTAGGCCATGAACCCAGCTTACGGGGCACCCCGGACAACACATCTTGTCCCGCGACAGCGGAACACCCCGCGACACCCTTCCAAAGATCTGTACGTCCTGTACATTTTTACCGAGAGTCCGGCCGCTGAGATTCAGCCGCGAGGAGAGGTACGTCATGACCCGACCGTCCGCCCGCTACGTCCTGCCCGAGTTCACCGAACGCACCAGCGCCGGGCAGCGCACCCTGGATCCGTACTCGAAGCTGCTGGAGGAGCGGATCGTCTTCCTCGGCACGCCCGTCGACGAGACGTCCGCCAACGATGTGATGGCCCAGTTCATGTACCTGGAGCACGCGGCGCCGGAGCGGGACATCTCGCTGTACATCAACTCTCCGGGCGGCTCGTTCAGCGCGATGGCCGCGATCTACGACACGGTCCAGTACGTCGGCTGTGACGTGGAGACGATCTGCCTGGGGCAGGCCGGGGCGTCGGCCGCGGTGCTGCTCGCGGCGGGCACACCGGGCAAGCGGTCCATGCTGCCGGGGGCACGCATCGTGCTCCAGCAACCGTCGCTGCCGGAACCGGTGCAAGGCCAGCCGAGTGATCTGGTCATCCAGGCAGAGGAGTTGGACCGGATCCGCACACTGCTCGAAGGGATGCTCGTCCGGCACACCGGGCGCACGCCGGAGCAGGTCCACCAGGACCTGGAGCGGGACCTGGTCCTGGACGCGCAGGCGGCTCTGGCGTACGGGCTGGTGGACCGGATCGTGCCCAGCCGCAGGACCTCCCTCGGTCTGCCGGACGCGGGGTGAGCGGCCGATGCTGCCACCGGAACTTCCGCCGCTGCCCGCGCTGACCCGGGCCGAGGGCGAGTTGATCGACCGTTATCTGGACGTGGTGGATCTGCTGGGCCGTATCAATCCGGCGCAGAACGAGGACACCTATCGTGGGCTGCGCGCCGCGCAGGCGCTGGTGCGCGCGGCGTCCGAACTGCGCGACGCGCTGGCCCTGATGCATCGACGGGGTGAGACGGAGCTCCACGGGGACACGCTGGCACGGGCGTTGCGGGTGCTTGACGGTGAGCGCCGCACCGCTCGCGTCGCACTCCCGCCCGACTGCGTACGGTGACGCCCACGGGAGTCCGGTGCGACGCGTCCTCCGGCCCACCACCGGAGTTGAAACGACCCAAAGGAGTTACCCCCGTTCGGCGGAGTGTGGCGTGGTTTTACCTGACCGCCGAGGTCGCTCAAGGTGCGCGCGCGGAGGTGCCCGCGGACGGCTTAGGCGCAGGTCCGGGGCTACGCAGGGCAGTTGACGACTAATCGAACACAACACCGTGCCCCCGAACGGGTGGGTGGTGAGTAACTCCACAAACCCCCGATTTCGTTGGGATTTTCAGACATCCGTGAGTGAGGATCCGTGTCTGACGACAAGCCCCCGCCACAACGGCGGGGCGGTCCGGGCGGACGCCGAGTCCTGCCGCCGCTCGGACGACCGGTCGACGGAAGTGCATCGGCAGGAGTGGAGGACCCAAGCACGACGGGTCGTCGGCACGGTCGCACCTTGACCGGCCGAGCAGCCCTTGGGGTGAAGCCGCGGTAACGCGGCCGGGCAACTTCGCCAGCCCGAATCCGACAGGTCATCCTTCACAGGCGGCTGACGAAGGGTTGCGCATGACTGCGCTCAATCGTGTTCCGTCGCTCATGGCGCGGGCCGGCACGGCCTCGGCGCTCACCATCGCCGCCGTGGGCGGCTCCATCGTGATTCCGGGTGTCGCCTCCGACGCCTCGGCCGCCACGATAGCGACGAAGGCGCTTAAGATCGCTGCCTCGAAACAGGGCTCGCCCTACAGGTGGGGCGCCACCGGACCGAACCGGTTCGACTGTTCCGGGCTCACGCTGTACTCGTTCAAGAAGGCGGGCAAGAAGCTCCCGCGTACGGCGGCCCAGCAGTACAACAGGACCCGTCACATCTCGGCCGGCAGCCGCAAGGCCGGGGACCTGGTCTTCTTCCACTCGGGTTCCAGCGTGTACCACGTCGGCATCTACGCCGGGAAGGGAAGGATCTGGCACGCCCCGAAGACCGGGGACGTGGTGAAGCTCCAGAAGATCTGGACAAGGAGCGTCTGGTACGGCCGGGTCAGCTGACCCACCCAGCAGCCGGCCGGCGGGAACTCAGGGCTACGGTTCCTGCTGGCCGGCCGCGGTGACCGTACCGGCCGGGACTGCCCAGGGCAGTTCGATGAAGACCGTCTTGCCGCCCTCCCGGGTGGGGCGCACCCGGAGCTTGCCTCCGCACTCCGCGGTGAGCCAGCGGATGATGACCATGCCGCGCCCGTTGTCCTGCTGGACCGCGGCGGGGAGTCTCTTGGGGAAGCGCGGGTGACTGTCCGTGACGCCGATGCGCAGATGTTCGTCACGGTCGAGGACGAGGTCCACGGTGAAGGTGGGTGACTGCCCGAAGGTGTGCTGCACGGCGTTGGTGGCGAGTTCGGAGACGATGAGGCGGATGGTGTCCGCGGTTTCCGTCTCCCGTGGCAGCCCCCACTCCGCGAGGGTGCCCAGCACATAGGTGCGAGCAGTGGAGACCGAGGCTGGATCGCTCGGCAGAGTGAGGGATGCTTCCAGGTGGTCTGCCATGGCGACGTCGTCCCTTTCCCACGGGACCGGAGCCCGACACGGTGCGGATGGTTCGAGTACGGTCCCGGACTGGTGCTTCTTCGTCAGACTGCCATTACCGGGCCGGCCACGGGGAGCGATCCACCAAGATATGCATATATCTGTCGCTCGAAGCGGTGAACTCTGCTACCTCAGACCCTATTTGGGCGGCCCGGAAGGAGTAAGGAGTAGCCCATGCAGAACGGTCCCGCGGTACGCCGCCGGAAACTGGGCGCCGAACTGCGCACACTGCGCACCGGCGCCGGCCTCACGAGCGGTGAGGCCGCCCGTCTGGTGGGCTGGCATCAGTCGAAGGTGAGCCGGATCGAGACCGGCGCCAGCGGTGTGAAACCGGCCGATGTGCGGTTACTCCTCGACGCCTACGGCGTGGTCGAGGGGCAACTGCGGGAGTTGCTCCTGGTGTTGGCGGGGTCGGAGGACACCGCCGGGCGGCACCACTGGTGGCACGCCTATCGCGGGGTGCTGCCGCCCACCTACCGGGATTTCATCAGTCTGGAGTCGCAGGCCAGTGCGATGCGCACGCTGGAGACCTCGGTCGTACCGGGGCTGCTGCAGACCCCCGAGTACGCCCGTGCCGTGACCCGGGCGGCTGCGGACGGGCTCGACGACGAGGCGCTGGACACCCTGGTGGAGGTACGTCTGGCCAGGCAGGACGTGCTGCGCAACGAGCCGCCGCTGGCGCTGAGCGCGGTCCTTGACGAGGCGGTGCTGCGCCGGGAGGTCGGCGGCCCGGGGGTGATGGCCCGGCAGCTGGAGCGGCTGGTGGAGGCGGCCCGGTTGCCCCAGGTACGGCTCCAGGTGCTGCCGTTCTCGGCCGGGGCACATATCGGCATCACCGGGCCTTTCGTAATCTTCTCATTTCCGAGCACTTCCGATCTGGATGTGGTTGTTCTCGACCAGTTGACGAGTAGCCTCTACCTCGAACGGAAAGAAGACCTCCAGGCCTACACGGAGGCCTTCAACACCCTTCAGATCCACGCCCTTTCGCCCGAGGACTCGTTGGATTACATCGCCGGGACAGGTGACGGCGCGTAGGGAGGCACCATGACCGCAATGCCTCGGAACGTATCTTCAAGTGCTGATCTGCACGGACTGCGGTGGCTGCGCAGCAGCTACAGCACCGGAGCGAACAACTGTGTGGAGACGGCACGGCCGCACTCCGGTCCGCTGACCGGACTGCTCGCCGTGCGCGACTCCAAGGATCCGGCCGGACCCGCGCTGCTCTTCTCCCCCGGGAGCTGGGCGGGTTTCGTGGCGGCGCTCACCAGCTGATCAGCCCGTAACCGACTCCGTATCCGCATACGAGCAAGGCACGGCCGTGTCACGCCGACTCATGGTCGCGTCTCGCCGATCACATGTACAGCGCGTTCGATCTCGGCCCCGGAGAGGTCCGCGCGGGCGGTGAGCCTGAGCCGTGAGACGCCGTCCGGCACGGACGGCGGACGGAAACAGCCCACGGCCAGGCCTGCCGTACGGCAGTCGGCCGCCCACCGCACGGCCCCCTCCGGGGACGGTGCCCGCACGGAGACCACCGCGGCGTCCGGTCGTACCGCTTCCAGACCCGCGGCGGTCAGCCGTGTGTACAGGTCTGCGGCGACCTCACGGGCCCGGACCGCGCGTTCGGGCTCACGGCGCAGCAGCCGCAGGGCCGTCAGCGCCGCCCCCGCCGCGGCGGGGGCCAGGCCGGTGTCGAAGATGAAGGTCCGGGCCGCGTTCACCAGATGGCCGATCACCCGGGCCGGGCCGAGCACGGCCCCGCCCTGGCTGCCCAGCGACTTGGACAGGGTCGCCGTGACGACCACGTCGTCGGCGCCGGCGAGCCCGGCCGCGTACGGCGCGCCCTGGCCGCCGTCCCCGAGGACCCCGAACCCGTGGGCGTCGTCCACGAGCAGTCCGGCGCCGCGCTCCCGGCACGCCTCGGCCAGTCCGGCCAGCGGTGCCGCGTCGCCGTCGACCGAGAACACCGTGTCGGAGACGACGACCGCGGGTCCCTCATGGGTGCCGAGCGCCTTGCGTACGGCGTCCGGGTCGGCGTGCCCGACGACCTGGGTGGCGCCCCGGGCCAGCCGGCAGCCGTCGATCAGGGAGGCGTGGTTGAGGGCGTCGGAGACGATCAGGGAGCCGTGCGGGCCGAGGGTGGTGACGGCGGCGAGGTTGGCGGCATAGCCGGAGGAGAAGACCAGGGCCGCCTCGAACCCGCAGAATTCGGCCAGCTCGCGCTCCAGCTCGGTGTGGAGTTCCGTGGTGCCGGTCACCAGCCGGGAGCCGGTGGAGCCGCCGCCCCAGGTCCGGGCCGCCCCGGCGGCGCCCTCGGCGACCTCCGGGTGGTGGGCGAGGCCCAGGTAGTCGTTGCTCGCCAGGTCCAGCAACGGCGAGTCGGCGGGACGGGGGCGCAGGGTCCGTACCAGTCCGGCGCGGCGGCGCAGTTCCGCCTGTTCGTCGATCCAGCCGAACGCCATGGCTCCTCCGGTGATTTTGTAGGCAGTGGACAGA
The DNA here is from genome assembly GCF_040629895.1 of Streptomyces sp. NPDC005866. Taxonomy (NCBI): domain Bacteria; kingdom Bacillati; phylum Actinomycetota; class Actinomycetes; order Kitasatosporales; family Streptomycetaceae; genus Streptomyces; species Streptomyces sp. NPDC005866. The sequence goes on along the minus strand of NZ_JBEXWP010000021.1, from coordinate 101,473 downwards.
CCCTAGCGGGGCCACCAGCCACCCAGGGTGTGGCAATACCCACACGTCGAACCGCCAGGGTTGTGCGAACTCTCCTTGGCCCGGAGCCGCCTCGTAGTACAGGATCGGCTCTCATGGACCTGCTGAACACGCTGGTGGACAAGGGGCTTCGGCGCGAGCTGCCGACCCGCGAGGAAGCGCTCGCCGTGCTGGCGACCGCCGACGACGACGTGCTCGATGTGGTGGCCGCGGCCGGCAAGGTGCGCCGGCACTGGTTCGGCCGGCGCGTGAAACTCAACTACCTGGTCAACCTCAAGTCGGGCCTGTGTCCGGAGGACTGCTCCTACTGCTCGCAGCGCCTCGGCTCCTCGACCGGGATCCTCAAGTACACCTGGCTGAAACCCGACGAGGCCTCGCAGGCGGCCGCCGCCGGTCTGGCCGGGGGCGCCAAGCGGGTCTGCCTGGTGGCGAGCGGACGCGGCCCGACCGACCGGGACGTCGACCGGGTCGCCGGTACCATCAAGGCGATCAAGGAGCAGAACGAGGGCGTCGAGGTGTGCGCCTGCCTCGGTCTGCTCTCCGACGGCCAGGCCGAGCGGCTGCGCGAGGCGGGCGCCGACGCCTACAACCACAACCTCAACACGTCCGAGGGGACGTACGGGGACATCACGACCACGCACACGTACGCCGACCGGGTGGACACCGTCAACAAGGCGCACGCGGCAGGTCTGTCGGCCTGCTCCGGTCTGATCGCCGGTATGGGAGAGACCGACGAGGACCTGGTCGACGTGGTGTTCTCGCTGCGTGAGCTGGACCCGGACTCGGTGCCGGTCAACTTCCTGATCCCGGTCGAGGGCACCCCGCTGGCCAAGGAGTGGAACCTCACCCCGCAGCGTTGTCTGCGCATCCTGGCGATGGTGCGGTTCGTCTGTCCGGACGTGGAGGTCCGTATCGCGGGCGGCCGCGAGGTTCATCTGCGGACCATGCAGCCCCTCGCGCTGCACCTGGCCAACTCGATCTTCCTCGGCGACTACCTCACCACCGAGGGCCAGGCCGGCCAGGCCGACCTGGAGATGATCGCGGACGCCGGGTTCGTGGTGGAGGGCGCCGACGAGGTGACCCTGCCGGAGCACCGGGCGACGGGCGGGGGCGGCTGCGAGTCGCACGCCGAGACGGGCTGCGGTTCCCATGAGGGCGTCTGCGGCAGCGTTCCTGCCAACGAGCCGCGCACCGACCTGGTCGCCGTCCGCCGGCGGGGTGCCGGAACGGATCTCGCGCCCAATGCCTGACCTGAGCGTCCCCGATCTGCTGGAGCTGGACCGGCGGCACGTGTGGCATCCGTACGGACCGATGCCGGGGCGGGCCGAACCGCTCGTCGTGGAGTCGGCGAGCGGGGTCCGGCTGCGGCTCGCGGACGGTTCGGGCGAGCTGGTCGACGGGATGTCGTCCTGGTGGTCGGCGATCCACGGCTACAACCACCCGGTGCTCAACGAGGCCGCGCGCGACCAGCTCGGCCGGATGAGCCATGTGATGTTCGGCGGCCTCACCCACGAGCCCGCCGTACGCCTGGCGAAGCTCCTTGTCGACATGTCGCCCGACGGTCTCGAACATGTCTTCCTCGCCGACTCCGGCTCGGTGTCGGTCGAGGTCGCGGTCAAGATGTGCCTGCAGTACTGGCGTTCCCTCGGCCGCCCCGCGAAACAGCGCCTGCTGACCTGGCGCGGCGGCTACCACGGCGACACCTGGCAGCCGATGTCGGTGTGCGACCCCGAGGGCGGGATGCACGAGCTCTGGTCCGGGGCGCTGCCCCGCCAGGTCTTCGCGGACGCGCCGCCGACGGCGTACGACGAGTCGTACGCCGACCGTCTGCGGTCGCTGATCGAGCACCACGCGCACGAACTGGCCGCGGTGATCGTGGAGCCGGTGGTGCAGGGCGCGGGCGGGATGCGGTTCCACTCCCCCGCCTATCTGCGGGTGCTGCGCGATGCCTGCGACGCGCACGACGTGCTGCTGGTGTTCGACGAGATCGCGACCGGCTTCGGCCGCACCGGCGCGCTGTTCGCGGCGGACCACGCGGCCGTCACCCCGGACGTGATGTGCGTGGGCAAGGCGCTGACCGGCGGTTACCTGACGATGGCGGCGGCGCTGTGCACGCCACGCGTGGCCGAGGGCATCTCGCGGGGCGAGGTGCCGGTGCTGGCCCACGGCCCGACGTTCATGGGCAATCCGCTGGCGGCCTCCGTGGCGTGCGCCTCGATCGGGCTGCTGCTGGGCCAGGACTGGCAGGCGGAAGTCAAGCGGATCGAGGCGGGGTTGTGGGACGGTCTGGCGCCGGCACGGGACATCCCCGGCGTACGGGACGTCCGCGTCCTCGGTGCCATCGGGGTCGTACAACTCGACCACGAGGTGGACATGAAGGCCGCCACGGCGGCCGCGGTGCGTGTGGGTGTGTGGCTGCGGCCGTTCCGCGATCTGGTCTACACGATGCCCCCGTACGTCACCGGTGACGCGGACGTGGCACGGATCGCGCGCGCGGTGTGCGCCGCCGCGCGGAAGGGATGAGCATGCCGATCCTGATGATCACGGGGACGGGCACGGAGGTCGGCAAGACGGTCACCACGGCCGCGGTCGCCGCCGCGGCGCTCGCGGCGGGCCGCTCGGTGGCGGTGCTGAAGGCCGCGCAGACCGGGGTACGACCTGACGAGCGCGGGGACGCCGACGAGGTCGCGCGGCTCGCGGGCCCGGTGACGGCGGCCGAACTCGCCCGTTTCCCGGAGCCGTTGGCGCCGGGTACGGCGGCCCGCCGGGCGGGGATGGCCCCCGTACGTCCGCACGAGGTGGCGGAGGCCGCCGCCAAGCTGGCCACCGAGCACGATCTGGTGCTGGTCGAGGGCGCGGGCGGGCTGCTCGTGCGGTTCGACGCGGCCGGCGGCACGCTCGCGGACGCGGCCCGGCTTTTGGACGCTCCGGTGCTGGTGGTGGCGTCGGCCGGACTCGGCACCCTCAACACCACTGAGCTGACGGCCCGTGAACTGAGGGCCCGTGAACTCGAGTTGCTGGGTGTGGTGATCGGCAGCTGGCCCGGCTCTCCCGATCTGGCCTCACGGTGCAATGTGGCCGATCTGCCCGAGGTGGCCGGGGCCCCGTTGCTCGGTGCGCTGCCCGCCGGGGCCGGAGCGCTCGCGCCCGCCGACTTCCGTGCGGCGGCGCCGGGTTGGCTGTCCGCACGACTGGACGGCGGCTGGGACGCGGAGGCGTTCCGAGTGCGCGAGGCGCGCTAGGTGTGCTGTCCCGGCACGTTGGTGACAGCACATCTAGGGGGCCTTCCCGTCGGCGAGCAGCCGGACCAGTTCGATCCGCGACCGGATGCCCAACCGGGCGAAGACTCCGCGCAGATGGTGGTCGATGGTGCGCGGGCTGAGGTTGAGCCGGTCGGCTATCTCGCGGTTGGTGGCACCCTCGGCGGCCATCCGGGCGACCATGAGTTGCTGGGCGGTGAGGACGGCGGCCGGGTCGGCGCCGGAGTTCGGGGCCGACGGCGTGCCCAGGGCGCGCAGTTCGGCGCGGGCCTGGGCGGCGCAGTGCGGGGCGCCGAAGGACTCGAAGGCCGCCAGCGCGCTGTGCAGCCGGTCACGGGCCTCGGCGCGGTGCCGCAGCCGGCGCAGGGCTCCGGCGAACAACAGTTCGGTACGGGCGCGTTCGAAGTCCCGGGTGCCCCGGGCGTGCAGGTCGAGTGCGGTGCGGTAATGCTGGATCGCCTCGGCGCCGGGGGCGAGCAGGGCCCGGCAGCGGGCACTGAGCGCGAGGTCGTCGGTGCTGCGGACGGCGGTGGCCCAACGGTGGTAGTCGGCGTGCGCGGCGCGGGCGACCCGGGTGTCTCCGGTGCGGACGGCGGCCTCGACGTAGTGCGGGGTGGCCAGGTGCCGGATCGCCCGGTGGCCGTGTCCGGGGCCGAACCCGGCGAGGGCGCGCAGCCGGGCGGCCGCCGCCGGGAAGCGGCCGTTGGTGAGGTCGAGGAAGGCGAGCGCCCACTGGGCGAGGGCCGCGGGCAGGCCGAGCCCGTGCGCCAGGGCGTGGGAGCGTACGGCGGCGGTGCGCTCACGGCAGGCATCCTCGTCGCCCCTGACAGCGGCGAACATGGCGAGCGCGGCCTGGAGATGGCATGCCCCGTTGTCCTGCCCGGTGGCCTGGGCCTGGCTCAGGGCCTCCTGGGCGGCGGCCTCGGCGACCCGGGTGCGGCCGGTCCAGAAGTCGGCGTAGGCACGGAACTCCATGGCCTGTGCGGCCGTCGCCGGGATGCCGCGGGCGCGGGCCGAGGCGGCGGCCCGCAGAGTGGCGGTGACGGCGCGGGTGTGGTCGCCGAGCATCAGCGCGGCGATGCCGGAGTGGATCAGCAGACCGGGGTCGCCGCCGGGTCCGCAGCGGCCGGCGGTGCCCTTGAGGAGCACGCGGGCGTCGTCGTAGCGGCCTTCGACGGCGGCGGCGAGTCCGGCGAGTATGCCGGATGGAGGCAGGCCCAGCCACTGGGCGAGGACATGGACCTCGCGGCAGCGTCCTAGGTCGCCGGTGTAGACGACGGCGTCGGTGGCGAGGGCCAGGAGTTCGACGGAGTCGGCTGAACGTTCCTGCCGGACGGCGGCGGTGAGCAGGGCGTCGAAGGCCTCCGAGGCGTTGCCCGCTCTGAGGGCGAGGACTCCGTTGATGGCGGGGTCGTCCGTACGGGCGGCGAGCCGTCTCGCCCGGTCGGGCTCTCCGGAGCGCCAGGCGTCGGCGGCGGCCAGGGCGAGGAGCCGGGCCTCTTCCACCGGATCCGGGCAGAGGTCGGCGGCGCGTTCGGCGAGAACCCGGGCGAGCGCGGGTCTGCCCTCGGTACGGGCCCGGTCGGCGGCGACGCGGAGTTCCGCCGCGAGCCGGGAGCTGGGGCCGAGCGCGGCGGCGCCCCGGTGCCAGGAGCGGCGGGTCGTCTCGCCCTTGCCGCCCAGTACCCGGGCGAGCAGTTGGTGGGCCTCGCGCCTGTCGGCCGGTGAGGCGGTCCCGTACGCGGCGATCCGGGTCCAGGCGTCCCGGAAGAACACCCCGCCGGCACTGGCGTGGGCGACCCCGGCCGTCTCGGCGGCCTCCAGCGGACGGGTGTCGAGCCGGCGGGCCGTGACCGCGCGCAGGAAGGCGTGGGTGGCGACCGGGTACTGGTCGGCCGCGGCGAGGAGCAGCAACAGCCGGGTGTCGTCGGGCAGGGCGTGGAGCAACCGCGGTGCCAGTTCGGCCGGTTCGACCGGCAGCGGGTCGAGGCCCGCCGCCTGCCGCCCGGTGAGGCGCGGCACGAGTTCGCCCACGGCGCGCTGATCTTCGTATACGACGCGCCGCACCCGGGCGCGCACGCCCTCGGGGAGCGCCGAAGCCGGGGCCGGCCCCGCGTCGGTCGTCTGCGGTGGCGAAGTGCGGTCAAGAGGTGGGGGGTTCACCGGTATCACCACACGAAAGACGTTACTGGCCAGTTAGTTGACTCGTAAAGACTGGCGACTTCACCGATGCGGCGCGCGTAGACCCGTCCCGACACTCCTGAACAACCCCACCCGTTTCAGGAGGCATCATGCAACGCGCCAAGCGTCGCATCGCAACCGCTCTGACGGCGATAGCCGGTTCGCTCCTTCTGTCACTCCCCCTGGCCACGACTCCCGCGCAGGCGGCGGGCCACAACCCGATCGTGTTCGTGCACGGTCTGAGCAGCGACTCCAGCAGCTGGAACGACTGGACCGCGGACTTCAAGGCCGACGGCTACACCTCGTCGGAGCTGTTCGCGTGGTCGTACGACTGGACGAAGTCCAACGTCACCACCGCCTCACAGCTGTCGAGCTACGTCCAGACCGTCCTCTCGCAGACCGGCGCCTCGAAGGTGGACCTGGTGGTGCACTCCATGGGCGCGCTCAACAGCCGGTACTACCTCAAGAACCTCGGCGGGACCTCGTACGTGGACGACTTCGTGTCGGTCGCCGGGGTGAACCACGGGACCAGCGCCGCCTCGTCGTGCGGGTGGCTCTACACGTCGTGCAAGGAGATGCAGACCGGCAGCTCCTTCCTGACCGCGCTGAACTCAGGTGACGAGACGCCCGGCAGCGTCTCGTACGCGGCGTACTGGTCGAACTGCGACTCGGCGATCGACCCGGACTCCTCGGCCCTGCTGAGCGGGGCGACCAACGTCGGTGTCGGCTGCATCTCGCACACCGACATGAACAACGACTACGGCGTCTACCAGCAGGTGCGCGACTTCGTCGCCTAGCCGGGTGGCGGTTCTCCGCCCGATCGCGCGGCGGGGGGTGCGACGGGCCCGTACGGGGGACAATCACCGTAGACCTGCTTCCGTCTGGAGGTCGTCATGCGGCTGCTGTCCGCCGGCGCCGGGAAACCGGCTCGGGATCCCGTCCACCACCCGCTGTTCGCCCGTTTCTACGCCCGCTACAGCGTGACCGCCGAGACGAAGCTCGGCATGGCCGCGATCCGGGAGCGGCTGCTCTCCGGGCTGTCCGGGCGCGTGATCGAGATCGGCGCGGGCAACGGTCTCAATTTCGCGCGGTATCCCGGGTCGGTGGCGGAGGTCGTCGCGATCGAACCCGAGCGCACCCTGAGGCAGTTGGCGGCGGAGGCCGCCGTCCGGGCCGAGGTCCCGGTGGACGTGGTACCGGGCGCGGCGGAGGCGTTGCCGGTGAAGAGCGAGGCCTTCGACGCGGCGGTGCTGTCGCTGGTGCTGTGCAGTGTGCGGGATGTGCCACGGGCGCTCGCCGAGGTACGCCGGGTGCTGCGGCCGGGCGGTGAGCTGCGGTTCTTCGAGCACGGCCGGGGCGGCGGGCCGGCGATGATGTTCACCCAGCGGGCTCTGGACCGGACGGTGTGGCCGCTGCTGAGCGGCAGCTGCCATCTGTCCCGGGAGCCGATGGCCGAACTGCGCGCCGCCGGGTTCCAACTCGGTCCGTACCGGGAGGTGTTCCTGCCGGAGAACGGCCCGCGGCTGCCGTCCTCGTACTGTGTCCTGGGCGTCGCCCGCAAGCCCCGGGAATCCTGACCGGAATCCTGATCACAGGCTCCAGCGGCGCAGCTCCTCCGCGATGTCGGAGACGCTCGCCCCGCCGGTCTTCACCAGCCGCGCCAGATCGCGGACCTGCTCGGGCGAGGTGGCGATCTTGAGGCCGCTGGCGACCAGGTAGGCGTAGGCGACCGAGGAGGCGAACAGGGCGTTCGAGCGCTCAAGGGCCGGGACGTGGATAAGAAGCTGCAGCAGTGCGGCGGCTCGGGCCTGCGGGGTGTCGTAGACGGGGATGCCGAATATCTCGGCCCGGTGCCGGGCTACGGCGGCGATCAGCGCACCCCAGTCGGTGACCTGGGGGTCCCCCGGGGTCTTCTGTTCGGCGAGCATGAGGAGCCAGGCGAGATCGATGGTCAGGTCGTTCAAGGGATCAGTGACGACCTTCGGTCTTGTCAGACGTGTCGGGACCCGGCGCTTCGCCGAATTCCTCCGCGAAAACGGACTCGTACTGCTTCATGAAGTCAGCGGCGGCCTCGACGAACGTACGGCCCGCTTCACCCGTGTCCTGCATGACCAGTTCCTCTATGTAGCGGTTGACGCTCATCCCGCGCGCGAGGGCGCGATCACGGGCAGCCTTGGCGGTGCCCTCGTCCACGCGCACGTTCAGCTGGGTCTTCGCCATACCTAGACGCTAGCGCATTTGCGCTAGCAGCGGCAAGCGCGCGTCGGAATCGAAAAGTGATACCGCCTGTGGGACGCGTCACACTACGCTCGTCCCGGACACAGCGCGGACACAGGGGATCACGGCTGGCTCTCGGCCGGACGATGAGGTCGCGCGAGCGAGGAGGCAGCGTTGTCCACACCAGCTGCGGAGGGACCGGCCGCGGAGGGAGCGGCCGCGGACGGGACAGCGGCCCGCGCACGCGGGCTGACCAAGGCGTACGGCGCGGGCGAGACGGCCGTGCTCGCACTGGACTCGGTCGACGTGGACATCGCGCGCGGCCGCTTCACCGCGGTCATGGGCCCGTCGGGCTCCGGGAAGTCCACGTTGATGCACTGTCTGGCGGGACTGGACACGGTGTCGGCCGGTCAGGTCTGGCTCGGCGGCACCGAGATAACGGGTCTGAGGGAGCGCGAGCTGACGCGGCTGCGCCGGGACCGGATCGGGTTCATGTTCCAGTCGTTCAACCTGATCCCGACGCTGAACGCGGCCGAGAACATCACCCTGCCCATGGACATCGCGGGCAAGAAGCCCGACGGGAAGTGGCTGGACCAGGTCATCGACACGCTGGGGCTGCGGGACCGGCTCAAGCACCGGCCCGCACAGCTGTCCGGCGGGCAGCAGCAGCGGGTGGCCTGCGCGCGGGCGCTGGCCTCCCGGCCGGAGCTGATCTTCGCCGACGAGCCGACCGGCAACCTGGACTCGCGGGCAGGTCTTGAGGTGCTGGGCTTTCTGCGGGACGCGGTCGACCAGCTCGGGCAGACGGTCGTCATGGTGACCCACGACCCGGGCGCCGCCGCCCACTCCGACCTGGTGCTCTTCCTCGCGGACGGCCGGATGGTGGACCGGATGCAAGGGCCGACGGCGGACGCCGTGCTGGAACGGATGAAACGGTTCGACGTGGGACGCGGCTCCTCGGGGCCCGAGGAGGACTGATCCGGTGCTCAAGGCAACCCTGCGGAGCTTCCTGGCCCACAAGGGACGGCTACTGCTGTCCGCGCTGGCCATCGTCCTGTCCGTGGCGTTCGTCGCGGGCAGCCTGATCTTCTCCGACACCGTCACCCGCACCTTCGACCGGCTGTTCGCCTCCACCTCCGCCGATGTGACCGTGGAGCCGAAGCAGGACCTCAAGTCGTCGGTGCCGACCGGCGCCGTCCCGACCGTACCGGCCGCGTTGAAGGAGCGGGCCGCCAAGGTCGGCGGGGTCGCGGACACCCACGCGGACGTCTCCGTGCAGAACATCGTGGTGGTGGACAGCCACAACAAGTCGGTCGGCCCGACCACCGGCGCCCCCACCATCGCCACCGACTGGTACCTCACCCACCGCAGCCCCGTGAAGCTGACCTCGGGGCACGCCCCGCAGGGTGCAGGCCAGGCGCTCCTCGACGCGGACACCGCCGACAAGAAACACGTGCGCATCGGCGACACGCTGACCGTGCAGGCGCAGCCCGGCACCTTCAGGGTCGAGGTCGTCGGCATCGCCACCTTCACCACCACCAACCCGGGCGCCGCTCTGGTCTTCCTCGACCCGTCGGTCGCCGCGAAGCAACTGCTGGGCTCCGCCGACCGGGCCACCAGCATCTCGGTGGACGCGGCGCAGGGTGTCACGGACGCCGAGCTCAAGCGGCGTGTCGGCCAGGCGATCGGGACCGGGACGTACGACTTGAAGACCGCCGACGAGCAGGCGAAGTCCTCCGCCGCGGACTTGGGCGGCTTCCTCGACGTCATCAAGTACGTGATGCTGGGATTCGCGGGCATCGCAACGCTCGTGGGCATCTTCCTGATCGTCAACACCTTCTCCATGCTGATCGCCCAGCGCACACGCGAGTTGGGCCTGTTGCGCGCGCTGGGCGCCGACCGGCGTCAGGTACGGCGGTCCGTGCTCACCGAAGCGGTCCTGCTGGGGCTGGTCGGATCGACGCTGGGTCTGGGCGCCGGTATCGGGCTGGCGCTCGGGCTGATCAAGCTGATGAGCGCGTTCGGGATGAACCTCAAGACCACCGAGATGGTCCTCGGCTGGGGCACGCCCGTCGCCGCGTATGCCGTGGGGGTCGGTGTCACCTTCGTCGCCGCGTATCTGCCCGCCCGGCGCGCGGCCACGGTGTCGCCGATGGCGGCGCTCGCGGACGCCGAGATCGCCGGTGTGGGCAAGCCGTTGACGGTCCGGGCGATCGTGGGCGCGGTCGTCGGGGCGATCGGGGTGGCGGCCCTCGCGGGCTGTGCGGCGGCCACCAAGACCGCCTCGGCTGCCTCGCTGCTGGGCCTCGGCGTGGTGCTGACGCTGCTCGCGACGGTCATCGCGGGCCCGTTGCTGGTACGCCCGGTGATCCGCGTCCTGGGCGCGGCCTTCCCCGCCCTCTTCGGCTCGGTCGGCCGGATGAGCCAGCGCAACGCCCTGCGCAACCCGCGCCGCACCGGCGCCACCGCGGCCGCGCTCATGGTGGGACTCGCCCTGGTCGGCGGGATGTCGGTGGCCAGCGCCTCCATGTCCAAGTCCTTCGACCAGCAGATCGACAAGACGCTGGGCGCCGACTTCGTCATCCAGAACGGCAACTTCCTGCCGTTCACCCGGGAGGTCACCGACAAGGTGCGCGGCACCGACGGTGTGGGGCTCGTCGTACGGCAGCGGTTCGCGCCGGTGGCGGTACGGCTGCCGGACGGCAAGCGGGTCACCACGACCGCCGCCGGGTACGGCCCGCGGGTCGACGACGTCGCCCATCTCGCCTACAAGGGCGGCGACACCGCGGCCGCGCTGGCCGACGGCAGTATCGGCATGGACGCCACCTTCGCCGCGGACCACAAGCTGCGCCTCGGCAGTGTGCTCCCGGTCGAGTTCCAGGGCGGGAAGACCGCCGAGATGACGGTGGGCGCCCTCACCGACCAGGACAGCGGCAGCGGCTTCGGCGCGCAGGGCGGCCTGTTCTTCGGCATCGCCACCGTAGAGAAGTACGTCCCCGGCGGCCAGGACTCCACGTTGTACGTCAACCGGGCCTCGGGGATGGGTGCGGACCAACTCCGCGCGAACCTGGAGAAGACCCTCGCCCCGTTCCCCCAGGTGCAGGTCCGCGACCAGGCCGACTACAAGAAGCTGGTCCACGACCAGATCGCCGTGCTGCTGTACCTGGTGTACGCGCTGCTGGGGCTGGCGATCGTGATCGCGGTGCTCGGCGTGGTCAACACACTTGCCCTGTCGGTCGTCGAGCGCACCCGGGAGATCGGGCTGCTGCGCGCGATCGGGCTGGGCCGGCGGCAACTGCGCCGGATGATCCGGCTGGAGTCGGTGGTGATCGCGGTGTTCGGCGCGGTGCTGGGGCTCGCGCTCGGCCTGGTGTGGGGCGTGTGCACCCAGCAGGTCCTGGCTCTGCAGGGCATGAAGGCGCTGGCGATCCCTTGGGGCACGATCGTCGCGGTGGTGATCGGCTCGGCGGTCGTCGGCATCGTGGCCGCGCTGCTGCCGGCGTTGCGTGCATCGCGCATGAATGTGCTGGCGGCCATCGCGCACGAGTGATGGAATCGTGACTCTCACGTTCCGGACCGCTGAGGAGAGTCCATGTCGCGTCCGTTCCGCTTCGGGGTCAACCTGCTCACGCCGGCCTCGGCCGACGAGTGGCGCGCCAAGTGCCGGCGCGCCGAGGAACTGGGGTACGACGTACTCCTCGTACCCGATCACCTCGGCATGCCGGCACCCTTTCCGGCGCTGGTCGCGGCGGCCGGGGCGACCGAACGGCCCCGCCTCGGCACCTTCGTGCTCAACGCGGGTTTCTGGAACCCGGTGCTGCTGGCCCGCGAGGTGGCGACGACCGCCGCGCTGACCGGCGGCCGTCTCGAACTCGGGCTCGGCACCGGCTATGTGCAGGCGGAGCACGATCGGGCCGGGCTGCCCTTCGGCTCGCCGCGCGAGCGGGTGGACCATCTGCAGCGTACGGTCGAGGAGTTGCTCAGGTCGGAAGGGTGCCGGGTGCCCTTGCTGATCGGCGGCAACGGCGACCGGATGCTACGGCTGACCGCCGAGCACGCGGACATCGCGGCCTTCGCCGGGGCCCGTCTGGCGCCCGGAAACACCGAGGGCCGCCTGGAGCCGGTCACGGCCGAGGAACTCGACGAACGGGTCGCCCGCTACGAGGAGTTGGCGGCGGGCCGCGGGGATGCCGCCGAACGGAACCTGCTCGTCCAGATCGTGGCGATCACCGACGACCCGCGGTCCGCACTGGCCCCGTTCCTGGACCGCCGGTCCGAGCTGACCCTGGAACAGGCCCTCGCCCTGCCCACCGTCCTCGTCGGCGCCCTGGAGGAGGTCGCCGGACGGGTGCGGGCGCTGCGCGAGCGCTACGGGTTCTCTTATCTGACCGTCCTGGAGCCGTACATGGAGGCCTTCGCTCCGGTGCTCGCGGAGCTGGCGACGTGATGGCCGCTGGGTGACTGTTCTCGACCGTCCGTGACCCGCGATCGTGTCAACGGCGCCGCTGGTCGGGCCGCAGCTCGAAGTCGCCGTAGCTGTTGTCGGTCGGGTTGATCGTGAGCCCGGGGGCCACGATGTCGTCGATGGCGTCGAGGACGTCGGCCGGGAGCGTGACGTCGGCGGCGGGCAGGAACGTCTCCAACTGCTCCATGGTGCGCGGCCCGATGATCGCCGAGGTGACGCCCGGGTGGTTGATGACGAAGGCGACGGCCAGCTCGATCAGCGTGAGGCCGGCCTTCTCCGCCAGGGCCGCGAGCTGCTCGACGGCGTCGAGCTTGCGCTGGTTGGCCGGGGCACTCATGTCGAAGCGGGCCTTGGGGCGTGCCGCCGAGGCAGGCCCCTCGGAAGCGTTCTTGCGGTAGCGGCCCGAGAGCCAGCCGCCGGCGAGGGGGCTGTAGGTGAGGGTGCCCATGCCGTGGCGGCGCACCGTGGGCAGCACGTCCTCCTCGATGCCGCGGACCAGGATCGAGTACGGCGGCTGCTCGGTCACGAACCGCTCCAGGTGCCGCTCCCGGGAGACCCACTGGGCCTCGACGATCTGGGAACCGGAGTAGGAGGAAGAGCCGATGTAAAGGACCTTGCCCTGGTGCACGAGATCGGAGAGGGCGCCGAGGGTTTCCGAGACGTCGGTGTCCGGGCTGGGGCGGTGGACCTGGTAGAGGTCGATGTGATCGGTGCCCAGGCGCCGCAGGGAGTTCTCCACCGCACGAATGATCCAGCGCCGTGAGCCGCCGCGCTGGTTGGGGTCCTCCTGGCCCATCGGCATGAAGAACTTGGTCGCCAGGAACACGTCATCGCGCCGGCCCTTGAGTGCCTTGCCGACGATCTCCTCCGAGACACCGGCGGAGTAGACGTCCGCGGTGTCGACGAAGTTGATGCCCGCGTCGAGGGCTCGGTGGATGATCCGTACGGAGTCGGCTTCGTCCGCGTTGCCCCAGGGGCCGAACATCATCGCGCCCAGGCAGAGCGGGCTGACCTGGACACCGGTGCGGCCGAGCGGTCGGTACTGCATGAAGTGGTTCTCCTCGTTCGTGTGGTCAGTCGGTTCCGGCGGGCACGACCGTGCCGGTGGTCGCCCAACTGGCGAGGAGGCCGAGGGCCTCCCGCTCCGGAGAGTCCGGTTCGGGCGTGTAGAAGTTGAGGCGGAGGCCGGGGTCGGACGGCAGGTCCATCGCCTCGTAGGGCAGGGCGAGATCGCCGACCAGCGGATGGTGGAGGTTCTTCACGCCGGAGCGGTGGAAGTTCACGTCGTGGCGTGCCCATCGGCGGGCGAAGTCGCCGCTCCTGGACGTCAGCTCTCCGATCAGGTCGGTCAGCGCCTTGTCGTGTGGTGCCCTGCCCGTCTCGGTGCGCAGGAAGGCGACCGAATCGTCCGCCCCCTTGTCCCAGTCGACCCAGAAGTCCTTGCTCGCGGGGTCCAGGAACATGAAACGGGCGCTGTTGACCGGCCCCCGCTGGGCGAACAGCGGCGAGTCGAAGACCGGTGCGTACAGCGCGCGTCCCAACGCGTTTGCGGCCACGATGTCGAACCGGGCGTTGCGCACGAACGCCGGCACACCGGTCATCGAGTCCAGCAGCCGCAGGATCGTGGGCCGCACCCGGGAGGAGGTCACCGTGGGTCGCCGGCCCGACGGGGTCGACGCGCGGGCCAGGTCGTAGAGGTGGGTGCGCTCGGCCTCGTTGAGCTGCAGGGCGTGCGCGAGGGCTTCGAGCACCGAGTCCGAGGCGCCGGAGAGGTTTCCGCGTTCGAGGCGGACGTAGTAGTCCACGCTCATGCCCGCGAGCAGGGCGACCTCCTCACGGCGCAGACCCGCGACGCGCCGGTTCCCGCCGTAGACCGGCAGTCCGGCCTGCTCGGGGGTGATCCGGGCGCGCCGGGTGCTCAGGAACTCGCGGACCTCGGCGGCGAGGTCCTTCTTGTCAGCGCCGGCCATCGTCGGACTCCGCAGGGGTGTGCCGCGGCGCTGCCGGAGGACATGACGCGAGGCGGATGACGGCTTCGGCGGGAGCCAGGGACACGGGGAACTCCTCCTGATCGGCGTGAATCCTGTGCCGGCGTCTCCACCGTAGGTGTGTGGGCCACGGCCTGCGAGGTACTGCCAGTACCTGGAAGAGCAGTGACTCCCACCTGCGGGCCCGGGCACGGTTCCCTGGAGAAGACCGAGGCCGGGCCACCCGGAACTGATCCCGACGCTCGACTGCGAACCGACCCGGAGGGAAACCGTGCGCGCAGCACTCACGTAGGAAGCCGGCGGCGTCCGCGTCGGGCATGTCGCAGCCCCGGCCCTCGAGAAACCCACCGACGCCCTGGTCCGCCTCACCGCCACCAGCGTCCGCGGCAGCGGCCTCCGCCCGTACCGGTCGAGGTCCGGCTCCGACGGCCCGGTCCGGATGGGCCACGAGTTCATCGGCGTGGTCGAGGCGACCTGACCGCCGTGGCCGCCGCCGTCCCCACCGGACACACCGCCGCCGACATCACCGCCCGCTCAGGCGCGGCACTGACCGGCTCCGCCGTCCTGCTCGCGCCGGCACTCGTGGCCGTCTCGGCCCTCATCGTCCCCACACGCGTCCCCCACCACGAAAGGACACCTGATGCAGACCCTCACCCTCAACAACGGCGTCCAGATGCCCGCCCTCGGACTCGGCGTCTTCCAGACCCCGCCCGAGGAGACCCGGGCCGCCGTCACGGCCGCCCTCGACCTCGGCTACCGGTGGACCGCAGCCGGCTACCGCCGCGAGGACCACTGGCGCCGCTGGGTCAAGCCCCTCCAGATACGTGCGATGTGCGTGAGCGGCCAAGATTCGACGGCCGGCGCTGCTGGGCGGGCGGCGGGGTACAAGCCGGAGGAGAAGTGCCGGCGGTGGGTCAAGCCGCTGGCGGCGATTGCCGAGTGACGCGAGTTGCGGAGGCCGCCGAGTAACGCGCTTTGCCGATCCTTTACCATTGAGGAGTCGTCCCGCCCCTCCAGGAAAGGTGGGTGAGCGTCCGCCCATGGGCGAGCGTCCCCGTCCGCTGTTTCGGCAACACCGCGCGATCCCGTCCGCCGTGTCCGATCATGGGACGGAGGTGACCCGATGACCGAAGTGCTCCTCCTGCTGGTGGCGATCCTGCTGTCACTCGCCTGCGGTGCCTTCGTCGCGGCCGAGTTCTCGCTGACCACGGTGGGGCGCGGCGAGCTGGAGCGGGCCGCGGAGCGCGGCGAGCGCGGGGCGGCGGGCGCCCTCAAGGCCGTACGGCACCTGACGTTCCAGCTCTCGGGGGCACAGCTCGGCATCACGGTCACCAACCTGGTGGTCGGCATGCTCGCCGAGCCGTCGATCGCCAAGCTGCTGGCCGGTCCGCTGGAGGCGGTGGGCATCCCACGGTCGGCGGCGAGTTCGCTCGCGCTGGTGATCGGCACCGCGCTGTCCACGGTGTTCCTGATGGTCGTCGGCGAGCTCGTGCCCAAGAACTGGGCGATCTCCTCACCGCTGGCCGTGGCCAAGCGGGTGGGCAACGCCCAGCGCCTGTTCAGCGCGGCCTTCCGGCCGTTCATCACCCACCTGAACAACACGGCGAACCGGGTGGTACGACGGTTCGGCGTGGAGCCCGCCGAGGAGCTGGCCTCCGCGCGCGGGCCGCAGGAGCTGGCCGCCCTGGCCCGGCACTCCGCCAAGAAGGGCGCGCTGGAGGCGGACACCGCCGAGCTGTTCGTGCGCACGCTGAACCTCGCCGATCTCACCGCTGAGAACGTGATGACCCCGCGCGTCCAGGTCGTCGCCCTGGAGGCCCGGGCGACCTGCGAGGACGTGGCGAACGCGACCCGGGCGACCGGCCTGTCCCGCTTCCCTGTGTACCAAGACAGCCTCGACTCGGTGGTCGGCACCGCCCATATCAAGGACGTCCTGGCCCTGCCCGTGACGGAGCGGGCCCGCGTCCGGGTGGCCGAGGTGATGCGCGAACCCCTGCTGGTCCCCGAGTCCCTCACCGTCGACCGCCTTCTGGACCGCCTCGGCGGCCGGCGCACCATGGCGGTCGTCATCGACGAGTACGGCGGTACGGCCGGGGTCGCCACCCTGGAGGACATCGTCGAGGAGGTCGTCGGCGAGGTCCGCGACGAGCACGACCCGCACGAGACACCCGACCTCGCCCCCGCGGGCGCCGACGAGCAGGGCCGCGCGCTCTACTCGGCCGACGGCGCGGCCCGCCTGGACCAGCTTGCGCGCGTCGGCCTCAGGGCGCCCGAGGGGCCGTACGAGACACTCGCCGGTCTGGTCGCGACCGAGCTGGGGCGGATACCCGAGACCGGGGACAGCGTGGAGGTCGCGGGGTGGCGGTTCGACGTGGTGGATGCGTCGGGGCGGCGGGCGGCCCAGGTGCTGCTGCACGCGCCGCTCGCCGGCGAGCACGAGCAGGAGGGGCACCGGTGACCGTCGTACAGCTGCTGATCGGTTTTGCGACGCTGGTCGCCAATGCCTTCTTCGTGGGCGCCGAGTTCGCGCTGATCTCCGTGCGCCGCTCCCAGATCGAGCCGCATGCCGAGGCGGGCGACCGGCGGGCCAAGAGCGTGCTGTGGGGCCTGGAACACGTGTCCGTGCTCCTTGCCGCCGCCCAGCTCGGCATCACGCTGTGCACGCTGGTGCTGGGCGTGGTCGCGGAGCCGGCGATCGCGCATCTGCTGGAGCCGGTGTTCCACGCGGTCGGCGTGTCCGAGAGCGCCGGCCATGCCGTGTCCTTCGTGATCGCGCTGGCGCTGGCGACATATCTGCACATGCTGCTCGGCGAGATGGTGCCGAAGAACGTGGCGCTCGCCGAGCCCGTGCGCAGCGCGCTGCTGCTCGGGCCGCCCCTGGTCGCGCTGTCCCGGGCGCTGCGTCCGGTGATCTTCACGGTGAACGCCTTCGCGAACGGCCTGCTCAAGTTGTTGCACGTGGAGACGAGGGACGAGGTCGCGGCGACCTTCACGGACACCGAGCTTGCGGAGATCGTCAAGGACGCCAGCGAGGCGGGGCTGATCGACGACCGGGCGCAGGAACGGCTGCACGACGCCCTGGAGCTGGGCCGCCGACCCGTACGGGACGTGGTGGTGCCGCTGGAACGTGTCGTCTACGCGCGCGTGGGCGTCACTCCGGAGGAGCTGGAGCGGCTGTCGGCGCAGTCGGGTTTCTCCCGGTTCCCGGTGGTCGACGGGGGGCGGCGGATCGTCGGCTATCTGCACGTCAAGGACGCGCTGGACGCCTCCCCGCGGGACGTGGCGTTCCGGCTGCGGGACATGCGGCCGATCGCGCGAGTGCGTGAGAGCACCCCGCTGGACGACGTGCTCACCGCGATGCGCGGCAGCCGTACGCATCTGGCGGGCGTGCTCGGCGACGACGGGCGGCTGGCGGGGCTGGTGACGATGGAGGACGTGCTACGGGAGCTGTTCGGGCAGCATGCGTGACCCCCACGAGGAGGAGCCCCGAGGAGCTCACGGGTGGGCGGGAGTCCGGCCCGACCGACCGACGGGTATGCGCCTCGGGATACCATCTCTGTCGCCATGCAGAAGAACCCTGTGAACCCTGCGCTTCCCGCACACTCCAGTCTGGTCGCGGTCGGTGACTCCTTCACCGAGGGCATGTCGGACCTGCAGCCCGACGGCTCCTACCGGGGCTGGGCCGATGTCCTCGCCGCCCGTATGGCCGCCCACACTTCCGGCTTCCGGTACGCCAACCTGGCGGTGCGCGGCAAGCTCATCGGGCAGATCGTCGAGGAACAGGTGGACGTGGCGGTCGCGATGCGGCCCGACGTGATCACGCTGGTCGGCGGCCTCAACGACACACTGCGCCCCAAGTGCGACATGGGGCGGGTCCGGGATCTGCTGACCGAGGCGGTGGAGCGGCTGGCACCGGCCTGCGAGCGGCTGGTGCTGATGCGCAGCCCCGGCCGCCAGGGCCCGGTCCTCGAACGGTTCCGGCCGCGCATGGAGGCACTGTTCGAGATCATCGAGGGGCTTGCCGGGCAGCACGGCGCCCTCGTGGTCGACCTGTACGGCGCCCCCTCACTGGCCGACCCCCGGGTGTGGGACGTGGACCGGCTGCACCTCACGACCGAGGGACACCGCCGGGTCGCCGAGGCGGTCTGGCAGACCCTCGGCTACGAGGCCGAGGACAGCGAGTGGCACACGCCGATGCCGGACACACCGCCGCCCGGCTGGGTCGCGCGCCGGGTCGCGGACGCCCGCTTCACCAGGCAGCATCTGCTGCCGTGGATAGGCCGCCGCCTGACCGGCCGCTCCTCGGGCGACGGCCGCGCGCCGAAGCGGCCGGAGCTGCTGCCGTACGAGGCATAGCGTTGGTCCCGTGTCCACGCGGATGATCAACGTCAGGGGCCGGATCCACGAGTTCGGCCCCCGGCTGGAACACGCCCCCGAGGACGTCGTCTACGTGGGCCGCCGCTGGACCATGGGCGGCTGGGACCTGCCCCGCCACCCGCTCTGCAACCCGTTCGCCTACGACACCCCGCGGAAGAAGCGGGACGGCAGCCGGGGCGAGGTGATGGCGATGTACCGGGCGTATCTGCTGGAGCGTCCCGAGCTGCTGGAGCTGGTGGCCGAGCTGCGCGGGCGGACCCTGGCGTGCTGGTGCGCGCCCGAGCTGTGCCACGCGGACGTGCTGGCGGAGCTGGCCGACGTCCTCTAGGGGCCGCCGGGCCGGTCCGGACGGCGCGTCCTGGCCGTGGCACGGCTCTCGTAGCTTCGCACGAGTGGGCCCGTGGCGCTGGCCTGCAGGAACCGCCAGTAGAATCCGTACACGTGACATCTGCCGCCGCCAAACCCAGCATCCCGAACGTCCTCGCCGGACGTTACGCCTCCGCCGAGCTCGCCACGCTCTGGTCGCCCGAGCAGAAGGTGAAGCTGGAGCGGCAGCTCTGGCTCGCCGTGCTGCGGGCGCAGAAGGACCTCGGGATCGAGGTGCCGGACGAGGCGATCGCCGACTACGAGCGGGTCCTCGACACCGTCGACCTTGCCTCCATCGCCGAACGCGAGAAGGTCACCCGGCACGACGTGAAGGCGCGCATCGAGGAGTTCAACCACCTCGCCGGGCATGAGCACGTGCACAAGGGCATGACCTCCCGGGACCTGACGGAGAACGTCGAGCAGCTGCAGATCCGGCTCTCGCTGGAGCTGGTGCGCGACCGTACGGTGGCCGTCCTGGCGCGGCTGGGCAAGCTGGCCGGCGAGTACGCGGAGCTGGTCATGGCCGGCCGCTCCCACAACGTGGCCGCGCAGGCCACCACCCTCGGCAAGCGCTTCGCGACCGCCGCCGACGAGCTGCTGGTGGCGTACGGCCGGGTCGAGGAGTTGCTCGGCCGCTACCCGCTGCGCGGCATCAAGGGCCCGGTCGGTACGGCCCAGGACATGCTGGACCTGCTGGGCGGGGACGCGGCGAAGCTGGCCGACCTGGAGAACCGGATCGCGCGGCACCTGGGCTTCTCGCAGGCGTTCACCTCGGTCGGCCAGGTATACCCGCGCTCGCTGGACTACGAGGTGGTGACCGCGCTGGTGCAGCTGGCGGCCGCGCCGTCCTCGCTGGCCAAGACGATCCGGCTGATGGCCGGGCACGAGCTGGTCACCGAGGGCTTCAAGCCGGGCCAGGTGGGCTCCTCGGCGATGCCGCACAAGATGAACACGCGGTCCTGCGAGCGCGTCAACGGCCTGATGGTGATCCTGCGCGGCTACGCGTCGATGACCGGCGAGCTGGCGGGCGACCAGTGGAACGAGGGCGACGTGTCCTGCTCGGTGGTGCGCCGGGTGGCGCTGCCCGACGCGTTCTTCGCCCTGGACGGGCTGCTGGAGACCTTCCTGACGGTCCTCGACGAGTTCGGTGCCTTCCCGGCCGTCATCGCACGGGAGCTGGACCGCTACCTGCCCTTCCTGGCCACCACCAAGGTGCTGATGGCCGCGGTGCGCGCGGGCGTCGGCCGTGAGGTCGCGCACGAGGCGATCAAGGAGAACGCCGTCGCCACCGCGCTCGCGATGCGTGAGCAGGGCGCCGAGCGCAACGACCTGCTCGACAAGCTCGCCGCCGACGAGCGGCTGCCGCTCGACCGCGAGCAGTTGGCGGCCCTGATGGCCGACAAGCTGTCCTTCACGGGCGCGGCCGCCGACCAGGTCGCCGCCGTCGTCAGCCGGATCGAGGAGATCGTGAAGCAGCACCCGGAGGCCGCCGGCTACACCCCCGGAGCGATCCTCTGAGCCGCTCGCCCGGTTCATCCCGGTCACCCCGCTTCACTCAGGCGGAACTGGCGGCCGCCCGCGACCGTCTCGTCCCGGACGTGATCGCGGACGGCCTGCATGTCCTGTTCTGCGGAATCAACCCCGGTCTGATGACGGCGGCCGCGGGCCATCACTTCGCCCGTCCCGGCAACCGCTTCTGGCCGGTGCTGTACCTTTCCGGGTTTACGCCGAGGCTGCTGAAGCCCGCGGAACAGGGCGAGTTGCTGTCGTACGGCCTCGGGATCACGAACGTGGTGGCGCGGGCGACCGCACGGGCCGACGAGCTGACGGCCGCGGAGTACGCCGAGGGCGGGCGGCTGCTGACGGCGAAGGTGACACGGGCGCGGCCGAGGTGGCTGGCGGTGGTGGGCGTCACGGCCTACCGGGCCGCGTTCGGTGACCGCACGGCGCAGGTGGGGCCGCAGGAGCGGATGATCGGGGACACGCGGGTGTGGGTCCTGCCGAACCCCAGCGGGCTGAACGCGCACTGGACGGCGGCGACGATGGCGGAGGAGTTCGGGCGGCTGCGGGAGGCGTCGGGGGCCTAGCGGGTCACGGCGGGTCCACCTCGGTCACCACGGCCAGCAGCTGGAACGGCAGTTCGTCGTCCCACTGGGAGACGCCCAGGGCGACCCACCGGCCCGACTCCGACTGCCAGAGCTGGACGTCGACCACATGCGGGGCGAGCGTGCCCCAGGGTTCCGGTATCTCCTCCCCGTCCATGCTGCGGCTGAAGACGCTGAACAGGCTGATCGGTTCCGCCGGGCGCCACCTCTCGGTAAGCCGCTCCCCCAATGCGTCCCGGTCGGCCTCGAACTGCGCCTCCGTCTCCTCCCGCTCGCTCCCGCCGTCCTCGTAGAAGTCGCCGCTGGTCTGTAACTCGGCTATCAGATACCCCGGTCCGCCCCTGCCGACATCAATCCTGCCGTGCTCCGTCGGGAACTCCCGGGCGCACAGCTCCTCGACCACGGCAAGGTACTTCGCGATGTCCATGTGATCCAGTAAAGCGGGTGCCACTGACATTTGGCGGTCCGTCAGGCGTCCCGTCGGCGCAGGCTCCGGGCTCCGGCGAGCAGCGCGGCCGCCGTCCACAGCGCGGTGACCGCCAGCCCGGTCCACGGGCCCAGGGGCCCGTCCCAGGCGCTGTGGAGGACGACTTGGCCCGCCCGGTCGGGCAGGAAGTCGGCGATGCCGGAGGACAGATCGCCGATCACGAACGACACGATCAGCAGGAACGGGATCAGGATGCCGAGCGTCGCGGTCCCACTGCGCAGTACGGTCGCGAGTCCCGCCGCGAACAAAGCCATCAGCGTCAGGTAGACACCGCAGCCCAGCGCGCCGCGCAGCCCTTCCGCCCAGCTCGGCCCGTCGGCCCCGAGCAGGAATTTGCCCAGCGCGAGGGTGACGAGGCCGGTGAGCAGACCGACGGCGAGCGCCGGCAGCGCGATCGCCGTGGCCTTGGCCGCGAACCATCGCCGCCGGTCGGGCACCGCGGACAGGGTCAGCCGCAACGCGCCACCGTGGAACTCGGACGAGACGGCCGTCGCGCCGAAGGCGACCGCCGCGATCTGCCCGAAGGACACGCCGAAGAACGCGGAGAAGAGCGGGTCGGAGTTGTCGGACCCGGCCGCCGCGAGCCCGGAGAACAACGCGGTGGCGAGCAGGACGGCGCAGAGACTGCCGACGAGCGAGCGAAGGGTACGGATCTTGATCCACTCGGCGTGCAGGACGGGCTGGAACGGCATGGTCAGGCCTCCTGACGGCGGTGCGCGGTGAACTCGGCTTCCGCCGACGTCAGATCGAGGTATGCCTGTTCCAAGGTGGCCTCCTCCTGGGTGAGTTCGAGGACGGGGACGCCCGCGTCGGCCAGCAGGCGGCCGAGGTCCTCCACGCGCGCTTGCCGTACCGTCCAGGCGCCGGCCGCGCCACGTGTCCCGTCGTAGCCATGCCGGGTGAGCAGCTCTCCAAGGCGTTGGTCGTCGGCGGTACGGACTCTCACCCCGGGCCGCACGCGCGCATGGATGAAGTCGCGGACCGGGGTGTCGGCCAGGAGCCGGCCGCGGCCGAGGACGATCAGGTGGTCCGCGAAGGACGCCGTCTCGTTCATCAGATGGCTGGAGACCAGTACCGTGCGTCCTTCGGCAGCCAGCCGTCGCAGCAACTGGCGGATCCAGACGATGCCTTCGGGGTCGAGGCCGTTGGAGGGCTCGTCGAGCAGGACGACCTCGGGATCGCCGAGGAGCGCGGCGGCGATGCCGAGCCGCTGGCGCATACCGAGGGAGTACGTCCTTACCCGGTGCCGGGCGGCTGGGGCAAGTCCCGTCTCCTCCAGCAGTTCGTCGACCCGGCCGACCGGGATGCGGTTGCTAGCCGCGAGTGCGCGCAGATGGTCGCGTCCGGTGCGGGAGCCATGTGCGGCGTGGGCGTCGAGCAGAGCGCCCACCCTGCGCAGGGGCTCGCGGAGTTCGGGATAGGAGCGGCTGCCGATCGTGGCGACTCCGGAGGTGGGGTGATCGAGGCCGAGGATGAGGCGCAAAGTGGTGGACTTGCCGGCGCCGTTGGGGCCGAGGAAGCCGGTGACGCGCCCGGGGTGGACTGCGAAGGTGAGATGGTCCACGGCCCGGCGGCCGCCGTACTCCTTGGTGAGCTCACACACGTCGATGCTGGTCATGGCCACCACTCTTGCCGGTCAAGGGGATCGGAGTCCTCCCCCGCCGGTGGAGATCGTCTCCCCCGCTCGGGGGAGGACCGTTGTCGGTGGGGCCTGTCACGATGTCCGCATGGCCCGCTTTCTGCGCCCGCTGCTGCGGGGGACGACCTACACGCGCCTGGTGCATCTGTGGGTGCCGATGCTCGTCGTCGGCCTGTGGCTCTTCGTCGACCCGTCGACCCCCTGGGTGCCCGCGCTGGTGCTGATTCCGGTCGGTCTGATCCCATCCGTGCGCCGGGGCGAGGGCGTGCAGGCTCGGTTGCTCCTCACACCCAGCGAAGAGGATTCGGGGATCTCGGAGACACCGTCGGCGACCTGGCGGGACCGGTGGCGCACGGTGCTGTGGCTGGAGGCGCGGATGATCCTCGGCGTCGCGGGCTCCTTTGCGACGGTGTGGCTGCCGTTGATCGCGTTCGGCCTCGGCCAACTCGCCACGGGGCCGGCGCCCGGTGGTATCCCGGTGCTTGGCACGGCGCGACCGCACTGGGCGTACGCCCTGCTGATCCCGCTCCCGCTCATCGCCTTCTACGGGGCCGTCGTGGGCTTCGGGGAACTGGTCACCGTTCTGGCCCGCCGGCTGCTCGGCCTGTCCGCCGCCGAGCGGCTCGCGGCCCTGGAGGAGCGCACCGAGCAACTGCTGGAGCGCACGCGTATCGCGCGCGAACTGCACGATTCGATCGGGCACGCCCTGACCGTGGCCGTCGTGCAGGCCGGCGCGGCCCGGGCGGCGGGCAACGCGCAGTTCACCGAACGGGCGCTGGCGGCCATCGAGGAGACCGGCCGGAGCGCGTTGGAGGATCTGGAGCGCGTGCTGGGCGTCCTGCGTGAGTCCCGGCAGCCGGCGAGCGGACGGCCCACGCTCGCCGACGCCGACCGGCTCCTGGAGTCGGCGCGCGCCTCGGGCGCGCAGGTGGACGCGGAAGTCGCCGGCCCGCTGGAGACAGTGCCGGGTCCGGTGTCCCGGGAGGGCTACCGCATCCTTCAGGAGGCGCTCACCAATGTGCTGCGGCACGCGGGGGCCGTGCCCGTGCGGGTCCGGGTGACCGTGGCCGACGGTGTCCTCGCACTGGAGATCCGCAATGCCCTCACCGCGGCGATACCCGGGCCCGGGCGGGGCAGCGGGCTGCGCGGGATACGCGAGCGCGCGGCCCTGCTCGGGGGCAGCGCGCGTACCGGACCGGACGAGGGCGACTGGCACGTGCACGCCGAGTTGCCGGTGCGCTGATCTACCCTGACCCGATGCCGGTCACCGTTCTCCTTGTCGACGACGAACCCCTCGTACGCGTGGGTCTGCGCGCCGTGTTGGAGGGGCAGCCCGACATCGAGGTGGTCGGCGAGGCGGCGGACGGGGCGGCCGTGATCCCGTTGGTGCGGCAGTTGCGGCCGGACGTGGTCGCCATGGACGTACGGATGCCGCTGCTGGACGGGATCGAGGCCACGCGCGCGGTGCTGCGCACCGTCGTCGAGCCGCCGAAGATCCTGGTGGTGACGACGTTTGAGGACGACGAGTACGTGTACGAGGCGCTGCGCGCGGGTGCCGACGGGTTTCTGCTGAAGCGGGCCCGGCCTGCGGAGATCGTGCACGCGGTGCGGCTGGTCGCCGAGGGCGAGTCGTTGCTCTTCCCCGCTTCCGTACGGCAGCTAGCCGCCCGCTACGGCGAGGCCGGCAGGCGCGACGCGTTGGAGTGGGCGCGGCTGACCGGGCGGGAGGCCGAGGTGCTGCGGCTCATGGCTCAGGGGATGTCCAACGGCGAGATCGCCGGGCGGCTGGTCGTCGGCACCGAGACCGTGAAGTCCCATGTGGGCGCCGTGCTGGCGAAGCTCGGGGCGCGGGACCGTACGCAGGCGGTGATCGCGGCGTACGAGTCCGGGTTCGTCGCGCCCCGCTGATCGCGGCTCTTCGGCAGGTCGGGGGTGCCAGGCACTCGCCGGGGCCGCCGGTGCCGAAGTACGATCCGGCCAACACGCAGGACAAGCTGGGAGGACGGACGTTGGCGGGGCTGACCGGCGGTGATCCGTCGCTGCTGCGAAGGATCAATTCCGCGGTGGTGCTGCACGCACTGCGTGCCACGGACTCCGCGACCCTCACCGAGATCACCCGGGTCACCGGGCTGTCCCGGCCGACCGTAGAAGGGGTCGTCGAGGGGCTCATCGAGTCCGGTCTGGTCGTCGAGAAGGCGGCCGAGGAGGGCGCCACCCGGCGGCAGGGGCGGCCTGCGCGGCGGTTCCGGTTCCGGGCCGAGGCCGGGCATCTGCTGGGCCTGGAGATCGGTGCGCACCGCGTCGCCGCGCTTCTGGCCGATCTGGACGGCCGGGTGCTGGGGGCGCAGGCCAAGGACGTGGACGAGACGGCCGACGCGGACGAGCGGCTGGAACGGCTGCGTACCGCGGTCGCCGAGCTGCTGCGCCGGGCCGGGGTGCCGCGCAGTTCGCTGCGGGCGGTCGGGGTCGGCACGCCGGGCATCGTCGAGGCGGACGGCCGGGTGCGGCTGGGCACCGCGCTGCCCCAGTGGACGGGACTGCGGCTCGGCGAGCGGCTGAGCCGGTCCTTCAAGTGCCCGGTACTGGTGGAGAACGACGCCAACGCGGCGGCCGTGGCCGAACACTGGAAGGGCGCCGCCACCGAGTCCGACGACGTGGTGATGGTGCTGGCCGGGCTCAGTCCGGGCGCCGGTTCGCTGATCGGCGGACGGCTGCACCGGGGGTACGGCGGGGCGGCCGGGGAGATCGGCGCGCTGCATCTGCTGGGCCGGGAGGTGACCCCGGAGACGCTGCTGTCCACCACCGACGAACCGCTGCACCCGCTGGACGAGCAGGCGGTGGCCGAGGTGTTCGCGCTGGCCCGGAAGGGGGACACGCGGGCGCGGGCCGCGGTCGACCGGTTCATCCAGCGGCTGGTGCACGACGTGGCCGCGCTCGCGCTGGCCTTCGACCCGGAGCTGGTCGTGATCGGCGGCTGGGCGGCGGGCCTCGACGGCGTCCTGGAGCCGCTGCGCCGTGAACTCGCCCGCTACTGTCTGCGCCCGCCCAGGGTGACCCTCTCCCTCCTCGGTGAGGCGGCGGTGGCCACGGGCGCGCTGCGGCTCGCCCTGGACCATGTGGAGGAGCAGCTGTTCGCGGTGGACGGGACGGTCACCGCGCGCCGTTGAGCAGCCGCGCTGAGAAACGCGACGCGCCCCGGAGGAGTTCCGGGGCGCGTTCTGTTCCGGCTCGGTGGCTACGAGGCCTGCCGCTCCGGTCCGTGGTGGATCTCCACGCCGCCTGAGTCGCCGAAGGTCAGCCGGCAGGTGTCCGCGCGGTACGTGGCCACGGAGAGCGCGGCGGTGCGGCCGGCGGCGAGGAAACGGGTGGTCACGACGAGGACCGGGGCGCCGGGAAGGCGGTCGAGCTCCTTGGCGTCGTCCGCGCGGGCCGAGCCGAGCTCCACGGCGCGGTCCTGACCGTCCAGCTCCAGGCGCCGCAGCTCGCGCAGCACCGCACGCGCGCGTGCCGATCCGGACGGCGCGTCGATCGCCGTCAGGTCCGGGACCGAGGACGCCGGGATGTAGAGCAGCTCCGCGGCGACGGGCTGGCCGTGGGAGACGCGGGAGCGGCGCACGATGTGCACCGTCTCTTCCGCGCCGGTCTCCAGGGCGGTCGCGACGGCGGCGGGCGGCACCGCGAGGGCGGAGTCGACCGGCTGCCAGGCGTCGTCAGGGGCGCCCGGCCAGGCGTCCTGGTCGGTGCCCACGGCCACGCCCATGCGTGGGGGCGCCACCGTCGTGCCGACACCGCGTCGGCGCTGGAGACGGCCCTCCAGTTCGAGTTGTTCGAGGGCCTGACGGAGGGTGGCGCGGGCCACGCCGAAGCGGGCGGCGAGATCGCGCTCGTTGGGCAGGATCTCGCCGACCGAGAACTCCGAGTCGAGTGCCTCACTGAGCACGGTCCTGAGATGCCAGTACTTCGGTTCCGGCACCGTTTCCAGCTGCGTGGTCCCCACCCTGTCCTCCGCAATCGCCGTGGTCCGGCGGCGTTTTAGCGCCCTTGTTTATTAAAGGTTGTTGTACTTATCTGCGACCATAGGGCGGCGCACACCCTTGGTCAAGACCAATCCTCGATCTGTTCGACAACGCAGAGAAAGCGGTGCCACGCAGCGTTCACGACGCGTTCGCACGGGGGCGTTTTCGTGACATGACGGCAAAGCTCCCGTCGTACGAGCGGAGCGGCCGGCCGTCGGCGACGCCGGTCAGGGTTACGGGGGTCACGGTTGCGGCGGTCAGGCGGCTGACGGTCGGAGTGCCGGCGGTCGCGGTGTCGGCGGTGAGAGCCCCGTCCCATTCGACACGTTCCTCCGTGTCCAGGTTGCATCGCCCCGTCTGCCATGCGCCCGGCCCAGAATGATCGGCGGACCGCCGGCGGTCGGCGGCCCGGTCCCGGAAGGGTGGCCGATGCGGTACTCGTTAGTGGATCCGGCGCGGGTGCCGGCGTTTCGGGGCACCCCCTTCCAACCCGGAGCCGTCCAGGGCGCGTTGAGCTGCACCCTCCGCCGGACGACACGCCACCCCGGGGACTACCCGTCAGTAGCAATTGCTGACAAGCTGTCTACGACGTCAGCCGATGTCCAGACGAGGAGCCCCGCATGTCCGCCACCGTCTCCCTCAAAGTCCCGGCCGCGCACGGCCAGCAGGACGTGACCGTCTCCTACGCGCGCGTGGGCCGCGGTGAGCCGCTGGTCCTGATCCACGGCATAGGGCACCACCGGCAGGCATGGGACCCGGTAGTGGACATCCTCGCGACCGAGCGGGACGTGATCGTCGTGGACCTGCCCGGATTCGGCGCCTCCCCCGGGCTTCCCACGGGGCTCGCCTACGACCTGCCGACGACCAACGCAGTACTCGCCGCCCTGTTCGAGGCGCTGAAGCTGGAGCGGCCGCACGTGGCCGGCAACTCGCTCGGCGGGCTGCTGGCCCTGGAACTGGGCCGCGAGAAGCTCGTCCGGTCCGTCACCGCCTTCTCCCCCGCCGGATTCTGGTCGCAGGCCGAGCGGCGCTACGCCTTCGGCATGCTCGTCGCGATGCGGCGGATCGCGGAGCGGCTGCCGCTCCCGCTGGTCGAGAGGCTGTCCCGGACGGCCGCCGGGCGGACTGCCCTGACGAGCACCATCTACGCCCGCCCGGCGCGGCGTTCACCCGACGCCGTGGTCGCCGAGACGCTCGCACTCGCGCGGGCCACCGGGTTCGCCGAGACCCTGCGGGCGGGCGCCGCCGTCCAGTTCACGGACGACATCCCCGGTATCCCGGTCACCGTGGGCTGGGGCACCCGGGACATGCTGCTGGTGCGCCGTCAGGGGGTACGGGCCAAGCAGATCATCCCCAAGGCGCGCCTGGTCCGGCTGCCCGGCTGCGGGCACTGCCCGATGAACGACGACCCGGCGCTGGTCGCGCGGGTCATCCTGGACGGCAGTCGCTGAGCGTCGTCCGAGGCGGGATGAAGCGTCCGCGGTCGCCGGCCGACGGCTCTTACCGGACCGGGCTCCGGCAGCCGCTGACCGGCAACTGATACGGCGCGGGGCGCGGACACGCACTACCCGGCGGCCGATACGGCACAGGGCACCCACCACCCGGCTGCCGATACGGCGCACGGCACCCAAACCCACCACCCGACGGCCGATGTGCGGCAGAGCTCCGGCGCCCAGGGCGACCCCCGCGCCCACCAGGGCGCCGCCGACGGCCTGAGCGGGACCGTAGGAGCCCGTTCCGACGAGCGGGGCGGTGGCGACGGCGGTGAGCGGGACGAGGCCCGTGAGGAGCGTCGCGCGCTCGGTGCCGATCCGCTGCACGCCCATGTACCAGCACACGAAACCGACGACGGTGACGACCGCCGCCTGCCACAGCAGCGCGGCCGTCTCCGTGGCGTCGGGCCGGCGCAGCCACGCCGCACCGTCGAGTACGGCTCCGGCCGTCGCCGCCTCGGCCGCGGCGACGGCGCACACCACAGCGGTCAGCAGCCGCGGCCCGAGCGTCCGCAGCACCGGCCCCGCGAGCACCGCGAACCCGACCTCGCCGGCCAGCGCGCACACCGAGAAGGCGATCCCACTTGCGTCGGTACGCCCCCAGCCCTGGACGGCGAAGGCGCCGACGGCGACCAGCAACGCCCCCTGGAGAACGCGGCGCTGAGGTGCCCGCCCGTCGAGGAGCGGGACCAGGACGGCCACCACCACCGGAGCGCAGCCCACGAAGACACCCGGAACCGCTGGTTCCGCAGTGCGCTCGGCGGCGAGGATCGCCAGGTTGAAGCCCACCATGCCGACAGCGGCGAGGAGGGCCAGCCGCAGCCAAGCGCACGCCCCGAGCCCGCGCAGCCGCTCCACCGCACCCGTGCCGACGAACGGCACGAGCAGCAGACAGGCCAGCCCGTAGCGCAGGAACTGGCCGCCCGCGTAGGGGTAGTGGCCCAGCACGCTGTTTGCCGTGAAGGAGCCCCCGACGAGCACATAGGCAAACGCCGTCAGAAGGGCGCCGCGCGTGATGGTCGCGTTCATGAGGACGACGCTAGGAACATGGACGGCCCGGATTAAGGTCCACTTCCATGACGTCATCGGGGACCAATCCGGGCCACCTGCCGGGTTCCGCCGCCTGGGAGCTGTTGCTGCCGGCCGCGTCGGCACCGGCACGCGCGCGTGGCCACTTCCTTCAGGCGGCCCTGCGCGAGGCGATCCGCGCGGGACGGCTCGCACCGGGCACCCGGCTGCCGTCGAGCCGGGAGTTGGCCAAGGACCTCGGCGTGTCGCGCGGGCTGGTCACCGAGGCGTACGAGCAGCTGACGGCGGAGGGCTACCTGCGCAGTGACCGGGGTGCGGGGACCTGGGTGGGCGCTGCCGTACGGGCGGCGCCGACACCCACGCGTGACCTCGCGCCGCGCTCGCCAGGGGTGCGGGTGGACTTCGTGCCGGGGTCACCGGATCTGGCGCTGTTCCCGCGCGCCGCCTGGGCCGCCGCACAGCGCGAGGTGCTGGCGGAGCTCCCGCACCGCGACCTCGGCTACCCGGACCCGCGCGGGCTGCCCCGGCTGCGCTCGGCCCTCGCCGAACTGCTCGGCCGGCGCCGGGGTACGGTCGCCGACCCGGAGCGGATCGTGGTCGTCTCCGGGGTGGCGCAGGCGGCGACGCTGCTCGGATGCGTGCTGCACGCGCGCGGGTTGCGCGAGATCGGCGTGGAGGACCCTGGCAGCCCGCAGCACGACGGCCTGTACGCGGCGGCCGGGATGCGCACCGCACCACTGCCCCTGGACGCCGAGGGCCTGGCCCTGCGCCCGTTGCACGAGTCGGGCGTACGCGCGGTGGTGACGACGCCCGCCCACCAGTACCCGACCGGGATCGCCTACTCCGCGGAACGCCGGACCCGACTGCTGGACTGGGCCCGTTCGGTCGACGGACTGCTGCTGGAGGACGACTACGACGGCGACTTCCGTTACGACCGCGCGCCCGTCGGCGCGCTCCAGGGTCTCGATCCGGAACGAGTGGCGTACATGGGATCTGTCAGCAAGTCCCTCGCGCCCGGGCTCCGGCTGGGCTGGCTGCTGGTGCCGGAGTCCCTGGCGTACGCCGTCGTCGAGCGCAAGCGGACCATGGACCTGGGTCATCCCTCGCTCGACCAGGCGGCGTTCGCCCGGTTCCTTGAGCGCGGCGACTACGACCGGCAGCTGCGCCGCTGCCAGCGCGCCTATCGGGAGCGCCGGGACGTCCTGGTGGCCGCCCTGGCCGAGCACTTCCCGCACGCGCGTGTGTCGGGGATCGCGGCGGGGCTGCACGCGATCGCCGAAGTGCCTGGGTCCTGCGGGCCGGAGAGCCGTTTCGTGGAGCGAGTGGCGGCGGCCGGGGTCGCGGTGCGTCCACTGGGTGCGTGCACGCACGCGCGGGGCGACGAATCCGTCGTGCGGCTGGTGCTGGGGTACGCGCATCTGCCGCCGGCGCGGATCCGGGAGGGGGTGCGGGTGATGGCGGAGGCGGTCGGCGGGTGACTTTCCGGGTCCGGTCAGTTGTTCACTTGTGGTTTCCGTGAGCGCTGCGGCGTACCAGTAGTTGTTGCTGTGCACAACTGGCCGGATCTCGCCATGGAGGCCCTTCATGTCCCTTTCGCTCCCCGGCCGTCGCAGCGTGCTGCGCGGCTCCCTCGCCGCGTCGGCGGCCCTGACCCTGCCAACTGCCCTCGGTTCGGCTCCGGCGTTCGCGCTGTCCGGGCGTCCCCGGGCGGACTGGGGTGTGCAGGCGGGCGACGTGACCGCCGACTCCGGCCTGGTCTGGGTCCGTTCGGACCGGCCGGCCCAGATGATCGTGGAGACCTCGGCCACCGAGTCCTTCCGCAACGCCCGCAGATGGCGTGGCCCGCTGCTCGGCGCGGACAGCGACTTCACCGGCACCACGCGGCTGCACGGGCTGCCGTCCGGCGAGCAGATCCACTACCGAGTCCTGCTCGCCGACCCCGACGACCCGCGCCGCACCGGCGAGCCGGTCACCGGCACCTTCCGCACCGCTTCCACGCGCCGGCGCCAGGACGTGAGGTTCGTGTGGTCCGGCGACCTGGCCGGGCAGGGCTGGGGCATCAACGAGTCCATCGGCGGCTACCGCATCTTCGACGCGATGGCGAAGCTGGACCCGGACTTCTTCCTGTGCAGCGGTGACAACATCTACGCCGACGGCGTGATCCCGGCGACGCAGGCGCTTCCCGACGGCAGCGTGTACCGCAATGTCACCAGCGAGGCGAAGTCGCACGTCGCGGTCACCCTGGACGACTTCCGCGGCAACTTCCGCTACAACCTGCTGGACGAGGCGCTGCGCCGGTTCAACGCCCAGGTGCCGAACGTCATCCAGTGGGACGACCACGAGGTCCGCAACAACTGGTACCCGGGCGAGGTCATCGGCACCGGCACCGCCTACCCGGCCGGCACCAAGCTCGACGACATGGCCCTGCGCTCCCGGCAGGCGTTCTCCGAGTACTTCCCCATCTCCACGATCAGCGGCCGTCCGGACGGCCGGATCTACCGCGTCCACCACCACGGGCCGCTCCTCGACGTCTTCGTGCTCGACATGCGGACCTACCGCAACGCCAACTCGCCCGACGACCAGACCACCGACCCGCAGGGCATCCTCGGCGCCGAGCAGCTGGAGTGGCTCAAGCGCGAGCTGTCCCGCTCGCGTGCGGTGTGGAAGGTCATCGCCGCCGACATGCCGCTCGGTCTGGTCGTGCCCGACCCGGTCGAGGGCAAGGCGAACTTCGAGGCCGTCGCCCAGGGCGACCCGGGCGCGCCGCTGGGCCGTGAACTGCAGATCGCGGAACTGCTGCGGTACATCAAGCACCGTAAGATCACCGGCACGGTGTGGCTGACGGCCGATGTCCACCACACCTCGGCCCAGCACTACGACCCGTCGCGGGCCGCGTTCAAGGACTTCGCGCCGTTCTGGGAGTTCGTCTCCGGCCCGCTCAACGCCGGCGCCTTCCCGGCCAGCGCGCTGGACGGCACGTTCGGCCCCGACCGGGTGTTCGTCAAGGCGCCGACCGCCGCGAACGTGTCTCCCGCCGAGGGCTACCAGTTCTTCGGCGAGGTCGACATCGACGGCGGCAGCGGTGAGCTGACGGTCCGTCTGCGCGAGTACGACGGCACCGTGCTGTTCACCCAGACCCTGCGGCCGGGCCAGGTCGGCCAGTAACTCCCGTACGCTTTTCTCAGGGCCGCGCTCCGGCGTCATCCCCCGGTGCGCGGCCCTGTCGTACTCCCCGGTGCGGGACCATGACGCGGTCTTCACCGGCCGTGGCCTGTCGCCAACCCCCCGTGCTCCGCTCCGCCCACGGTGGACGACCAGCGGGGCACGGCCGCCGTCCTTCGCTGCTCGCCGAGGCCGGTGGGACCGCGGGCGAGAGCACCCATCTGTGCGTCGCCTACGGGCTGGGGCGCCCGGCATCCGCAGGACCGTGCTCGCCGCGGTGGACGCGCTGCTGGTGCCCGCCGCACGCGGACAACTGGACGCGAAGCGGCTGGGCACCGACCTGGGCCGGCTGGTCCGGCGTGGCGCGGTGAAGCCGCCACGGCCGGCCGAGTCGGCGCGGACGGCCGCGGCCACCGGGGTCAACACGACGATATGGGAGATGTTGCGGCACGCCCTTCCCGTGCTGCTCGCCGACCTCGCGACGGCGGGGGCGGGCACATCGGGTTCGGCCCGTGGGCTCGGGGAGCTGCTCTCGATCGCCTCCGAGTGTGCCGAGCGGTCCGGGGCTCGGGGTGCGCTGCCGCATCTCTCAGGCGGCGGCCCGGCGCGGCTCGTCCCGTCTGGTGGTCCAGGCCCGCCGACTGCGGGACGCGCTGAGTTAGGGGGCGGCCGCTTGACAGGGCCAGAACCGGTCATTTCAAGTGACTTGGACAACGTAAAAATCGGAACAAAAAGAACATAAGCATGCTTTACCCATCGGTCACAGGGTGTTCGTGATCACGCAACACCCTTCCTTCACAGTGGCTGTATGAATCGAGACATGTCTGATGTGAGGCACACGAGGAACGGACGCCCTGTGCACCACTGGCGACGGGACGTCGTGGAACTCGCCGCCCTGTTCACGGCCGTCGCGGTGGCGGACGCGGTGGCGAACCTGATCGGACACGGGCCCGACGGTCCGGCACTGCTGGTGATCTCGGCGCTGGTGCTGGCGTCGACGGCCGGCTTCCACATCTGGTGGGCGAGGCGCCCAGGTCACGCACCGCCGGTGGTCGGGACCGATACCGGCGCCCGGCCGACCGCCACCCAGACGCGGCAGGCCGGGCGCGGTGCGGAGGCCACGGCGGACGGACGTATGGACAGCACGCTGTGGCGGCTGCGGACGACCGTGCGGGACGAGCCCGGTTCGCTGGCGGCCCTGTGCACCGCGCTCGCCGGGGACGGCGTGGACATCCTGAGCCTGCAGACGCATCCGCTGGCCGATGGCACGGTGGACGACTTCCTGCTGCGGGCACCGGGTGAGCTGACGGCCGGCGAGATCACGCGGGCGGTCGCGCTGGCCGGGGGCAGGCACACCTGGATCGAGCGGGCCGACGCGCACGATCTGGTGGACGCCCCGACCAGGGTCCTGGGCCTGGCGACCCGTACCGCGCTGGACGCGGCGGAACTTCCGCTGGCCCTCAGGCAGTTGCTGGGGAGGTGCACGATCCGCTCGCTCCCCGCCCCTCCGGTCGGCGGGGCCCGGTGCTCCGAGACGGTTCCCGTCGAGGGGGCGCTGGAGGACACCGTGATGCGGCTGCGCGCACCGGAAGGTGGAGTGATCACCGTGGAGCGGCCGTATCTGCCGTTCACGCCGACCGAGTTCGCGCGGGCGCGGGCGCTGGTGGAGCTGGACGCCCGGCTCGGGCCGCGCATCCCGCACAGCCAGGACGTGCTCACGCTGCCCGAGGGCGAGGAGATCACCGTGCGCCGGGCGGACACCGGTGACCTGGAGGCGTCGAAGGCGATGCACGAGCGCTGCTCGGCACGGACCCTGGGGCTGCGCTACCACGGTCCGGTCGGGGACGCGGACCGCTATCTGAACCACCTGCTCAGCCCCCGCTTCGGCCGGACGCTGGCCGTGCAGACCGCGTCGGGCCGGATCGTCGGCCTCGGGCATCTGCTGTGGGACGGGGACGAGACGGAGGTCGCGCTGCTTGTCGAGGACGGCTGGCAGCGGCGCGGCATCGGCAGCGAGCTGCTGGGCCGGCTGGTGGGCATGGCCGTCGAGGCGGGCTGCGAGAGCGTGTACGCCGTCACGCAGGCCTCGAACACGGGCATGGTCGCGGCGATGCGCGGTCTGGGCCTGCCCCTCGACTACCAGATCGAGCAGGGCACCCTGGTCATCACGGCCCGTCTGGACGCCACCCCGGTCGTGTCCCGGCTGCCGTACGACAGCGCTGCGCGGGGACGGTTCGGTCAGGCCTGAGAAGGCAGGCGGACAGCGGCCCGGCGTCCGGCAGGCGCCGGGCCGCTCGTCCGCCGGGCCGGTCTCACACCCCGCGGCCCAGGGCCGCGTCCAGATCGGCCCACAGGTCGTCGACGTCCTCCAGGCCCACCGAGAGCCGCAGCAGCCGGTCGCTGACGCCGGCGCCGCGCCGGTCGTCCGGGGCGACGACGCGGTGGCTGATGGAGGCCGGGTGCTGGATGAGGGTGTCGACGCTGCCGAGACTGACGGCCGGGGTGATCAGCCGGACCCGGGAGACGACCTCGTGCGGGTCGCCGTACACCTCGAAGGCGATCATCGCGCCGCCCAGGCGGGGGTAGTGGACACGGGCGACGCGGGGGTCGGCGCTGAGTCGGCGGGCGAGCTCGGCGGCGGTGGCGGAGGCGGCCCGGACCCGCACCGGGAGGGTGGACAGGCCGCGCAGCAGGAGATAGCCGGCCAGCGGGTGCAGGACGCCCCCGGTCGCGAAACGTATCTTCCTGAGCTGCCCGGCGAACTCCTCGTCGCAAGCGACCACCCCGCCCAGCACGTCGCCGTGGCCGCCGAGGTACTTGGTGGCGCTGTGCAGCACCAGCCGGGCGCCGTGTGCGGCGGGGCGCTGGAGGACGGGGGTGGCGAAGGTGTTGTCGGCGAGCAGCGGGACCGTGCCGCAGGCGTGGGCGACGGCCCGCAGGTCCAGTTCAGCGAGGGTCGGATTGGCCGGGGACTCGACCAGCACCAGGCCGGTGTCGGCGCGCAGAGCGTCGGTGATACCGGCCGGGTCGGTCCAGGTGACCTCGGTGCCGAGGAGTCCGGCGGTCAGGAGGTGGTCGCTGCACCCGTACAGGGGCCGTACGGCGACGACATGGCGCAGGCCGGCCGCCGCCCTGGCGAGCAGGGCGGCGCTCAGGGCGGCCATGCCGCTGGCGAAGGCGACGGCGGCCTCGGTGCCCTCCAGGCGGGCCAGGGCGGTCTCGAAGCGGGCGACCGTCGGATTGCCGAGGCGCCCGTAGACCGGCGGTCCCGTCAGGTCCGCGCCGTCGGTGGCGAAGGCGTCGATGCGGGCGGCCTCGGCGCGGCTGTCGTAGGACGGGTAGGTGGTGGACAGATCGATCGGCGGGGCGTGCAGACCCTGGCGGGCGAGGTCGTCGCGGCCGGCGTGCACGGCCTCGGTGGCCAGGGCGCGCGAGGCGCCGGGCATCCGCGTCGCGCCGTCGCGGAGGCTCACTGAGTCGTCGTGGGTGCTCGTCGAGTCCATGGGCGAAGGGTGAACATCGAGCGGGGTACGGGAAGCGAACACCGTGTTACGTTCGCCGTATGGCCGAATCCGTCGTACTGGATCCGGTCGATCTGCATCTGTTGCGGCTGCTGCAGAACGACGCCCGGACCACCTACCGCGATCTCGCCGCCCGGGTGGGCGTGGCGCCGTCGACCTGTCTGGACCGGGTGTCCCGGCTGCGGCGCTCCGGAGTGATCCTCGGGCATCGGCTGGAGCTCGATCCGGCCAAGCTCGGGCGCGGCCTCGAGGCGCTGCTGTCGGTGCAGGTGAGGCCGCACCGGCGGGAGTTGGTGGGGCCGTTCGTGGAGCGGATACGGGCGCTGCCGGAGTCGCGGACGGTGTTCCATCTGACCGGTCCCGACGACTATCTCGTGCATGTGGCCGTGGCCGACATGACGGACCTGCAACGGCTGGTCCTGGACGAGTTCACGTCCCGGCGCGAAGTGGCCCGGGTGGAGACCCGGTTGATCTTCCAGCAGTGGGCGTGCGGACCGCTGCTCCCGCCTACGCCGTCAGCTCAATCCCAGTGACGTGCGGCGGCCCGTCGTACGAGGATGGACCGCATGTCACAGACCAACAGCCCGCTGCCCCGCCAGGTCGCCGACACCTTCGTCGACGAGCTCATCGCCCTCGATCCGATCACCGGTACGTTCCTCGGCGTCAAAGAGAGTTCGAGCCGTCTGCCCGACACCTCGCCGGCCGGCAGCGAGGCGCTCGCCCGGCTCCAGCGTGACACGCTCGCCAGGCTCGACGAGGCCGAGCGGCAGCCCGGCGCGGACAGTGAAATCGAGCGTCGCTGCGCACGTCTGCTGCGCGAGCGGCTCACCGCCTCCCTCGCCGTGCACGAGGCGGACGAGAGCCTGCGCTCCGTCAGCAACCTGAGTTCGGCCGCGCACGCGGTGCGCCAGGTGTTCACCGTGACGCCCACGGCCACCGAAGAGGACTGGGCGGCCGTCGCCGAGCGGCTGCGCGCCGTGCCGGCCGCGCTGGAGGGTTACCGGCAGTCCCTGGAACTCGGCCTGGAGCGGAAGCTGCACGCGGGTCCGCGCGCCACCGCCACCTTCGTCGGACAGCTCGGCGAGTGGGCGGACACGGGCGACGGGCGTGGCTGGTTCGAGCAGTTCGCGGCGTCCGGGCCGGAGGCGCTGCGCGCCGAGCTGGACGAGGCGGCCCGCTCCGCCACGCAGGGCGTCGTGGCGCTGCGCGACTGGATGCGGGACGTGTACGCGCCGGCGATCGAGGGCGCGCCGGACGTGGTGGGCCGCGAGCGGTACGCCCGCTGGGTCCGCTACTTCAACGGCACCGACCTCGACCTGGACGAGGCGTACGCGTACGGCTGGTCCGAGTACCACCGGCTGCTCGGCGAGATGAAGGCCGAGGCCGAGAAGATCCTGCCCGGCGCCGCCACGCCGTGGGTGGCGCTGGCGCACCTGGACGAGCACGGCACCCACATCGGGGGCGTCGACGAGGTGCAGCGCTGGCTGCAGTCCGTGATGGACGAGGCCATGGAGGAGCTGGACGGCACCCACTTCGACCTGGCCGAGCGGGTCCGCCGCGTCGAGTCCCGGATCGCTCCCCCCGGCAGCGCGGCGGCACCGTACTACACGCCTCCGTCGGACGACTTCTCGCGCCCGGGCTGCACCTGGCTGCCGACCATGGGCCAGACCCGGTTCCCGGTGTACGACCTGGTCTCGACCTGGTACCACGAGGGCGTGCCCGGCCATCACCTCCAGCTGGCGCAGTGGAAGCACATCGCCGAGAACCTCTCCCGCTACCAGGCCAGCGTGGGCATGGTCAGCGCCAACGCCGAGGGCTGGGCGCTGTACGCGGAGCGGCTGATGGACGAGCTGGGCTTCCTCACGGACCCGGAGCGCCGGCTCGGTTACCTGGACGCGCAGATGATGCGGGCCGCGCGGGTCATCGTCGACATCGGCATGCACCTGGAGCTGGCGATCCCGGACGACTCCCCCTTCCACCCCGGGGAGCGCTGGACGCCCGCGCTGGCGCAGGAGTTCTTCGGCGCGCACAGCAGCCGCCCGGCGGACTTCGTGGAGAGCGAGCTGACCCGCTATCTGTCCATGCCGGGCCAGGCCATCGGCTACAAGCTGGGCGAGCGGGCCTGGCTGCAGGGCCGGGAGAAGGCCCGTGAGCGGCGCGGCGACGGCTTCGACCTCAAGGCCTGGCACATGGCAGCCCTGTCCCAGGGTTCGCTGGGCCTGGACGACCTGGTGGACGAGCTGTCCCAGCTCTGACGTCACGTCAGCGGCGAAAGCCGCCTTCGCAGTTGACGACCTGCCCGGTGACCCAGCGCGCCTCGTCCGTGGCCAGCCATGCGATGAGCCGCGCCGGGTCGTCGGCAGACCCCAGCGTCCGGCCGGGAGCGGGCGCTGTGCTTGCGGGCGCTGTGCCGTTCGGGTGTGCTCCGGTGGCGGCGGCCCGGCGCAGGCGGCTTGCTGGTGCGGGGGCCATCGGACAGGAAGCGAGCCGCGCATGCAGACCTCCACGCCTCCACGGCAGTCGCTGGAGACCCCCCGCGCCGCCGGTGTGGCCGGCATCGTCTTCGCACTGCTGCTGGCCGCCGCGATGGTGCTGATCCGGCTGGGCATCCCGCAGGGCGCCGACGCGGTCAGCATTCAGGCGGCGGACCCCGCCCGGCGCAGCGCCGTCCACGCGGCCCTCACGCTGGTGCCGTTCGCCGGCATCTTCTTCCTCTGGTTCGTCGGCGCGGTGCGCACCCATATCGGGGACAGCGAGGACCGGTTCCTGGCCACCGTGTTCCTCGGCAGCGGGCTGGTCTTCACTGCCACGATGTTCGGCGCCGCCGCGGCGGCCGCAGCCCTGCTGGACACCGCGCACCCGGCGGGTACCTCGCCCTCCCGGCCCACCTGGGACTTCGGCCAGCACTTCGCGTATACGCTGATGACCGACTACGCGATGCGGATGGCGGCCGTCTTCGTCTGCTCCACGTCGGTGATCGGGCACCGCCTCGGCATCCTGCCCCGCTGGCTGACCCTGCTGGGCTTCCTCACCGCGCTGGTCCTGCTGTTCGTCTCGGCCGCCGTGCCCTGGGCGGAGCTGGTGTTCCCGGGCTGGTCGCTGCTGCTCAGCCTGTACATCGTGGCGGTGGGCTTCCGCCGCGCCGCCGCGGCGCCGGCGCCCTGAGGGCTCACCCGTTCGGAAGGCCTCGGCGCGCGGCGGAGGGCGCGGGCTCCCATGCTGGCGTGCGGGGAGTTCTCCGCCGTCCGAGACCGGACGGACGCACTGGCGGTACGCACGACAGCTGGCCACCGGAAGGGCGAAGCCAAGATGCGCCTTGTCGTCGATCTGAACAGGTGTCAGGGATACGCGCAGTGCGCGTTCCTCGCTCCGGACGTCTTCACCATGCACGGCGAGGAATCGCTCGTCTACAACCCGCGCGCCGAGGCGGAGCAGCGGGAGCGGCTGGCCCGCGCCGTCGCCGCCTGCCCCGTGCGGGCGATCACGGCCGACGGCCTGGACGGGCCCGCGGGAAGGACCTCCGATGCCGCCCACTGACTATCTGGACTGGCTCCGCCGCGAGGGCCGGATCGCCGTCGTGGGTGCCTCGCTGGCCGGGCTGCGCGGCGCCGAGACGCTGCGCGACGAGGGCTTCGCCGGTGAACTCACGATGATCGGCGACGAGCCGCACGAGCCCTACGACCGGCCGCCGCTGTCCAAGGCGGTACTGCTCGGCAAGGCGTCCCCGCACCGCACCGAGCTGCCCCATCGGCGGGAGATCGACGCGAAGTGGCGGCTGGGGGTCGCGGCGACCGGTCTGGACATCGAGGCGAAGCGGGTACGGCTGGCCGACGGCGACGAGGTCGAGTACGACCGCCTGCTGATCGCGACCGGAGTACGCGCCCGGCCCTGGCCCAAGGAGGACGACGCCCGGCTGGACGGCGTCTTCACCCTGCGCACCCGGGACGACGCGGCCGCCTTGCTGCGGCGGCTGAAGGCCGGGCCCCGCCGGGTGTTCGTCATCGGCGCCGGCTTCACCGGTTCGGAGATCGCCTCGGCCTGCCGTGACCAGGACATCTCGGTCACCGTGGCGGAACGCGCGGGCGCCCCGCTGGTGGGCGCCCTGGGCGGGGTGATCGGCGCGGTCGCGGCCGACATGCACCGCGAGAACGGGGTGGACCTGCGCACCGGGGTCATGGTCACCGCGCTGGAGGGTGACCCGGCGGGGCGGGTGCGCGCGGTCCATCTGTCCGACGGGAGCATCATCGAGGCGGACGTGGTGGTGGTGTCGCTCGGCGCGACCCGCAACACCGACTGGCTGGCCGGTTCCGGTCTCGGCGCGGGCCCCCGGGGCATCGCCTGCGACGCCGGCTGCCGTGCCTTCGACTTCCGGGGCATCGTCACCGACGACGTCTTCGTCGCCGGCGATGTCGCCCGCTCCCCGCACGCGCTGTTCGGCTACCAGTTCCTGTCCCTGGAGCACTGGGGCAACGCGATCGCCCAGGCCGAGATCGCCGCGCACAACATGATCAGCCCGAGCGCCGGGCGCAGGCCGCATCTGTGGGTGCCGGCGTTCTGGTCGTCGCAGTTCGGCGTGAACATCAAGTCCGTCGGGGTGCCGACGATGGGCGAGCAGCTCATGATCACGCAGGGTTCGCTGGCCGAACGCCGGTTCGTCGGGGTGTACGGCCACCAGGGCCGTGTGATCGCCGCGGTGAGCTTCGACAACACGCGGTGGCTTGAGTTCTACCAGCGGGAGATCGAGAGGGGCGCGCCGTTCCCGGTGGAGTACCCGACGCTGGACCGCCGTCCCGAGGGCCGGGTGCCCGTCGACTCCGACTTCCCGGACCCCGCCCTGCCGACGCACGGCGCGACGGTGACCCTCACGGGTTACTCGCCGGCCGACCGGCAGCTGCTCTTCACCCCCGCCCGCCACTGAGCCGTACGTCACCGCCCAAGGACCTGTCATGACGCAAGCCTCGCTGGTGCGCCAGATCACCGACTTCGCCAGCCGCGCCAACCCGTACCCGCTGTACGAGGAGCTCCGCAAGACCCCGGTGCTGCACGAGGAGGAGGGCGGCCCGTACGTCTTCAGCTCGTACTTCGACATCGAGGCGCTGCTCCACGACCCGCGGATCAGCTCCGACGCCGCCAATCTCGCGGCGGCCAGTAGCGACGAGCTCTCCCAGGCGGAGCAGACCGGGCTGCCGCCGTCCTTCCTGCGGCTCGATCCGCCGGAGCACGACCGGCTGCGGCGGATCACCAACAGCGGCTTCGGGCCGCCCCACCGGCCGCACCGGATCATCGATCTGCTCCCGGAGATGGAGCGGGTCGTCACCGAGCTGATCGACGGCTTCGGGCACGCCCAGCGGGTCGACCTCGTCGACCAGTTCGCCTATCCGTTCCCGGTCACGGTCATCTGCCGGCTGCTCGGGGTGCCGCGCGAGGACGAGCCGCGCTTCCGCGCCTGGGTGGACCCGCTGGTCGCGAACCTCGACCCGGACACCACGAAGAACGCGGACCCCTCGTTCTCGAAGACCGCGCAGGAGGCCCGGATGCAGCTCGGCATGTATCTGGCCGGGCTGGTGGAGGAGCGCCGGAAGGAACCCCGCGACGACCTGCTGTCCGACCTGGTCAACAGCCACGGCCCGGACGGGCCGATGACGATGATGGAGGTGCTCAGCACCTCGGTCCTGCTGCTGATCGCCGGTCACGAGACGACCGTGAATCTGATCACCAACGGCATGCTGACCCTGCTGCGCCACCCGGACATCCTGCAGCGGCTGCGCGAGGACCCGGACCTGGCCCCCAACCTCGTGGAGGAGCTGCTGCGCTTCGAGCCGCCGGTGCAGATGGTGCCGCAGCGCACCTGTATCACGGACATCGAGGTGCGGGGGGTCACCATTCCCAAGGGGTCGCGGATCTGGCTGATGCTGGCGGCCGGCAACCGGGACCCGGAGCGCTTCGACGACCCCGAGCGCTTCGACCCGGACCGCCGGGACGTCCAGCACCTCGGCTTCGGCAGCGGCATCCACAGCTGTTTCGGCGCACCGCTGGCCCGCCTGGAGACCCAGCTCGCGCTGACCCATCTGGCCCGTCGGCTGGTGAACCCGCGGCTCGTCGAGGATCCGCCGCCCTACCGTCCGAACGCGGTGCTGCGCGGCCCGCGCCACCTCAACATCACAATGAGCGCGGTCAAGTGACGGCTGGTCAGGACGTGAGCTTGCGCAACTGCACCAGTCCCAGCCAGGTTTCCGGGCCGGGCCTGGTGTAGGCGGCGCGCACCTCGTAGGTGCCGGGCTCCAGCGGGACGCGCAGATGGTCGCCGCCCTCGGCCTCACCGCCCGGCCAGGCGGAGTCGAACAGGACGACGGGGCCCGGGACCTGCCAGCGGATCTCGTGCTCCCACACGGCGCTGTCGAGCGCTGCGGGGACCTGTGCCAGGAGCTCGTCCTCGGAATTGGCGGCGGACCAGCGTATGAAGGTGCCGTGGTCCGGCAGGAAGGACGTCGAGGCGGGTTCGTCGCCGAAGACCAGGGCCGCGCTGTCCCCGACCGGGAGCAGTCCGACGTAGCCGTCGACCTCGCAGGCCCGGTCGTAGTCGGTGGCCAGGTCCTCGCTGTCGGCTCCGGCCCAGAACGGCAGGACCGTCTCCGGGACCGCCACGAGCGGGCCGCCGCCCGACTCCACCCACTCCACCGCGCCTGGATCCGCATAACGAGTCATGGGCTGAACCTACACGTACAGCGACAGCACAGTTTCACCTCGGGGAATCAGCAACCGCAGTCACCTTCGACGGGTGCGGTCAGCGGGTCCGGAGCCCGGCGTGCAAGGCCCTGCCAGGTCTCGAACTCGAAGCCCTCACGCACCCAGTACTCGAACCCGCCGAGCATCTCCTTGATCCGGTAGCCGAGTTCGGCCAGCGCGAGAGCGGCACGGGTCGCGCCGTTGCAGCCGGGCCCCCAGCAGTACGTCACTACGGGCACGCTCCTGTCGAGGACTCGGTCCGCCTGCTCGGGGATGAGCGCG
The DNA here is from genome assembly GCF_040629895.1 of Streptomyces sp. NPDC005866. Lineage (NCBI taxonomy): Bacteria > Bacillati > Actinomycetota > Actinomycetes > Kitasatosporales > Streptomycetaceae > Streptomyces > Streptomyces sp. NPDC005866. Next base: position 58,141 of record NZ_JBEXWP010000021.1, on the reverse strand, counting down.
GTGGGCAGGTGGACGGCGCCGGGGATGTGGCCCTGGTCCCAGGCTTCGGTGGAACGGGAGTCCAGGACGACGAACCCGGGGTCGCCGTCCGCGGCCAGGGCTGCGGCCACGTCGGAGACGTCGGCGTGGAAGACGAGGCTCGCCCGGAAGTGGGCGGCGGCCTGGGCGGGGGCGGCCGGGGCGACGCGCAGGACGGGGTTGTCGACGGTGGTGACGGTCATGTCGGGCCTTTCGCCGGCCGCCGGTGTCGGCGGATCTCCATGACCGGAAATCTACGGCTGGTGACCAAAGGCCCTGAAGGTACGATCCCCGGCCATGACCTTGTCCGGCCGGGGATTCCCTGTTATCCATCCCCCATGACCGCGTTTTCCCCGGACGCCACCGACTGGCGCATCCTCGACGTCCTCCAGCGTGAGGGCCGGGCCAGCTTCGCCGAACTGGCGCGTGCCGTCGCGATGTCGCCGAGCGCGGTGACCGAACGGGTGCGCCGGCTGGAAGAGGCGGGCGTGATCCAGGGATACGCGGCCGTGGTCGACCCGGAGCGGCTGGGCCTGCCGGTCCTCGCCTTCGTCCGGCTGCGCTATCCGAACGGCAACTACAAGCCGTTCCACGACCTGGTCGCAGCCACCCCCGAGATTCTGGAGGCGCACCACGTCACGGGCGACGACTGCTTCGTCATCAAGGTCACCGCCCGCTCGATGCGCCACCTGGAGGAGATCTCCGGCAAGATCGGCACACTGGGCTCGGTGACGACGAGCGTCGTCTACTCCTCGCCCCTCCCCCGCCGCGCGATCGGCACCTAGTGCCTGTTGCCGCAACAGGCACTAGACCCCGCGCTGCCGCAGCGTCGAGCCCCTTCTGCCCTTCACCACCTCAAGTTGGGCGTGGATGCGGCGGCGCAGGTCGGCGACATGGCTGACGATGCCCACGCTGCGGTCGCGTTCACGCAGCGAGTCGAGAACGTCGAGGACCTCGTCCAGGGTCTGGTCGTCGAGGCTGCCGAAGCCCTCGTCGATGAAGAGGGTGTCGAGCCGGACCCCGCCGGCCTCGTCGGTGACGACGTCCGCGAGGCCGAGGGCGAGCGCGAGGGAGGCGAAGAAGGTCTCGCCGCCGGACAGGGTGGCGGTGTCCCGCTCGCGTCCGGTCCAGGCGTCGACGACATGCAGCCCGAGGCCGCTGCGGCCGCGTCCGGTGCGGTCGTCGGAGTGGACGAGGGTGTAGCGGCCTGAGGACATGCGGTGCAGGCGTACGGTCGCGGCGGCGGCGACCTGTTCCAGGCGGGCCGCCAGGACGTACGACTCCAGCCGCATCCTGCGTTCGTTGTCGGCGGAGGTGCCGGCGGTGATGGCGGCGAGCCGGGCGACCCGTTCGTACTCCTCGCGCAGCGGGGCGAGCCGGCGTACGCCCTCGGTCGCGCGGGCGGACAGCCGGTCGAGTTCGGCGCAGCAGCGGGCGGCCCGGTCACGGGCGGAGGCGGCGTCGCGCAGACGCTGGGCCGCCGTGGCGGCGTCGCGTTCCGCCGCGTCGAGGTCGGCGGGCGGCTGCTGGGCGGCCGCCGCGGTGTCGGCCTCCGCCAGCGCCGCGCGCACCGCCGCCTCCTCGGACTGCAAGTCGTCCAGGCCCCGTTGGAGTACGCGGTGGGCGGTGTCGTCGAGCCGGGCGGCGGCCGCGTCCTGCGGGGTGTCGAAGCCGGCCCGGTAGGCGGCGTCGGCGAGCCGTGCGTCGGCGTCCTTCAGATGCCGGGCAGTGTCGGCGGCGGCGCGTGCGGTGTCGGCGGCGTCGGTGAGCAGCGCAACCTGCCGCTCCAGTTGCGCGGCCCGGGCGGCGACGCTGACCGCGCTGCCCCGGGCCTGGGCCAATTCCTCCTCGAGGGAGGCCTGCTCGGCAACCAGGCCGTCACGCCGAGTGAGACGGGCGGCTGCCCGGACTTCGGCCTGCTGCCGGCCGGCCAGGCGGCGCTCGCGCTCATGCTCGGCGAGCCGCAGCTCCTCGTGCGCCGCGTGCAGGGCGGAGGCATCGCGCCGGGCCCGCGCGTACTCCTGCTCCAACTCATCTGACTGGGCGGCGAGTTGGCTGGTAGGTGTGTCGCCCGTCTCGGCGGTGGCGGCGGCCAGTGCCTCACGGACGGTGCCAAGGCGCCGCTCGTCCTGGGCGCGCTGTTCGTCGGCGCGCTGGTAGGCGGCGAGCGCACGCTCCTCCGCCTCGCGGTCGACGTGTCCCGCGAACTTCCGTGCGGGCGCCGGATGTTCGGTGGACCCGCAGACCGCGCAGGGCTCGCCGTCGGTGAGATCGGCGGCCAGCTCGGCAGCGATGCCGTTCAGCCGCTGTTCCTTGAGGTCGAGCCAGTGGGCCCGCGCGTCGACAGCCTGGCGCGCGGAGGCCAGCGCCCTGCGCTGTGCCTCGTCCGTGTCCCGGCCCAGCTCGTCCCGCAGTCGCGCCGCCTCCAGCCGCCGGCGGGCGGGTTCGCGCTGTACGGCGAGCTGCTCGGCGCGGGTCGCGGCCTCCTGGGCGGAGTCGATACGGGTCTGCAGCCCCGTGCGTACGGTGTCCCAGTCGGCGAGCCAGCCCTCGGCCTCACGCAGGACGTCCTCGTCGTCCCGCTCCTGCCGCTCCAGTCGGCCGCGCTCGTCGACGACCTCGGCGAGCCGTCGCTCGGCCCGGCGCGCGGACCCCAGCCCGCCCAGTTCCTCGGCGGCCCGGCGGGCCGCGGTGGCGAGCCCTGCCGCACCGGCTCCCGCCAAGGTCTCCGGCAGCAGCGCACGCGCGCGCGTCTCGGCGGCGGCCGCCCTGCGGTGCCCGGCCTCGGCGGACTCGCGCAGCTCCAGCGCCGGCGCCACCGTCGCCGCCTGCCGCCCCCGCTCCATCCGCGCCTGCGCCTCACGGCGGTCCGCGGCCCGCTCCTCCAGCCGTACGGCCCGCTCCCTGGCCTCGGTGAACCGGCCCTGCAGCCGGGCCAGTTCGCGTACGCCGGTCAGCGCACGGTCGGCGGCGAACTGGGCGGACTCGGCGGCGGTGAGGCGGCAGTGGGCGAGGGTGAGGCGCTCGCGCGCGGTGCTGCGGGCGACAGCTGCGGCGGTGAGGACGGCCTCGGCGAGACCGGGCTCGCCCGGGGCCAGCTCCGGCAGCTCCATCGCGTCGCCGGCTTCCTGCTGCATGCGGTGTGCGTCGGCCAGCAGCGCGGAGTCGCCTTCCCGCACCCGGGCCTCGGTCGCCTTCCGGCGCTCGGCGAGGCGTTTCTCGACGTCGGCGAAGCGCTGGGTGTCGAAAAGACGGCCGAGCAGTTGACCGCGGGCGCCGGAGTCGGCGCGCAGGAAGCGGGCGAAGTCGCCCTGGGGCAGCAGGACGACCTGGCAGAACTGCTCGCGGCTCATGCCGAGCAGCTGGCTGATCTCCTCGCCGATCTCCTGGTGGGAGCGGCTGAGGTCCTTCCAGGCGCCGCCTGTCGCGTCGTACTCGCGCAGCCAGGTCTGGGCCTTGTCGAGGGTGGTGCCGGAGCCGCGCTTCTTGGGGCGCTCCCAGGGCGGCTGCCGGGTGATCTCCAACCGGCGTCCGGCGACCGTGAGTTCGAGGCGGACCTCGGTGCGGGTGGCCGGGTCGGCGTGGTCGCTGCGCAGGGACGTGCCCTGACCGCTCTGGCGGGCGCCCGGGACGGTGCCGTACAGCGTGTAGCACACGGCGTCCAGCACGGAGGTCTTTCCGGCGCCGGTCGGGCCGTGCAGGAGGAAGAGCCCGGCGGCGGAGAGCGCGTCGAAGTCGACGGTCTGGGTGCCGCCGAAGGGGCCGAAGGCGGTGATGTCGAGCCGGTGGAGCCTCACTGGGCGACCTCCCGCACGGCGTCGAACGCCTCGCCCAGCACGGCCAGTTCCCACTGGTCGGGGCCCGCGCCGCGGACATGGGCGACGAAGTCCTCGGCGATCTGACGGTCGGTGCGGCCGGCCAGGCGGCGGGCGTAGGTCACGTCGGGGTCGTCCGGGGCGCGGTCGGGGGCGAAGACCAGGCTGAGGGTGTGCGGGAAGCGGTCGGTGAGGCGGCCCATCGGGTCGGCGGGACGGACCGCGTCGGTGAGGGTGGCCTCGATCCAGGCGTCCTCGTGCCGGGTCAGGGCGGGGTCGGCGAGCAGGTCGTCCAGGGTGCCGCGGATGCGGGCCAGGTCGCGCGGGACCGGGCAGTCGAGGCGCTCGGCGGTGACGGTGCCGTCGGCGGCCAGGTCGACGAGCCACATGCTCTTGCGGTGGTCGGCCTCGGAGAAGGAGTACGCCAGCGGGGACCCGGAGTAGCGCACGCGCTCGGTGATGGTCTGGCAGCCGTGCAGATGGCCCAGCGCGACATAGTCGACGCCGTCGAAGACACCGGCCGGGACGGCGGCCACCCCGCCGACGGTGATGTCCCGCTCGCTGTCGCTGGCCTCGCCGCCGGTAACGAAGGCGTGCGCGAGGACGACGGCACGCGTGCCGGGCGCGCGTGCCGCGAGGTCGGCGCGGACCCGGTCCATGGCGGCGGCCAGCACCGGCTCGTGCCCGGCCTTCTCGACGGCGAACTCGTCCTTCACCAGGGCGGGTTCGAGATACGGCAGGCCGTAGAAGGCGACGTCGCCGAAGGCGTCGGTGAGGACGACGGGCGTGCCGCAGGCCGACGATTCGGTACGCAGATGGATGCCCGCGCGGTCGATGAGACCGGCGCCGACGCCGAGGCGGCGGGCCGAGTCGTGGTTTCCGGAGATCATCACCGTGGGCACGCCCAGGTCGGCGAGCCGGTGCAGGGCGTCGTCGAACAGCTCGACCGCGGCGAGCGGCGGGACCGCGCGGTCGTACACGTCTCCCGACACGACCACGGCGTCGACGGCGTGCTCACGGACGGTCGCCACGAGGTAACCGATGAACTCGGCCTGGGCGCCGAGCATGTTCACCCGGTGGAACACCCGGCCGAGATGCCAGTCGGAAGTGTGCAGAATTCTCATGAAGCCGCTCTGACCTGCACGTTTACCCCTACTGCGCCTCTAAACCAGCACGAACCAGCACGGGCTCGCCATCAACACCCACCACGCTAACGCCTGTCGTCCCCCGATCCACCACTGACCCCGGAGTGTGCGTCTGTTCGCCTGCTGAGCCTGGGCGCCGACCTCATCCGGCAGGCCCTGGCCGCGCGCCGCGGGAATTCGCCAACCTTGGTCTGCGGTACGGGAATCAAGTGTTCACCCGCGTTACCGGCCGGTTTTCCGCAGAAACCGTCTGCGGCTCGCCGACCTACCCCCACCGCCCTCCAGGGTGTGCGTGCCGCGACCCCTCAGGGCCGCCCATGACCACCACCCCCGTTTCGCCCCCGCTCAACTCGTCCGCAGGCAGGCCGTGCTCGACAGCCTGGACGGACTCGTCAACCGGCTGCGGGACGGTGTCCCGGACATCGCCGTGGTCACCGGCCCCGTGGGCTCCGGCCGCAGCGCCGTCCTCCAACGGGCCGTCGACCGGGCCCGGGCCGCCGGTCTCGCCGTCGGTGTCGCCCGCTGCTCACCGCGCGAGTCCCAGCTCCCCTACGGCGCCATCACCCAGCTTCTGGGCACCCTGTGCTGTCCGTCCCGGACAGGTGCCCTGGCCTCCGGTATCGGCCCCACCAGCCGGCCCGCGGACGCCGTCGCCCGTATGTGCGACACGCTCCTGGCGCTGTCGGGGGGACGGCCCGTGCTGCTGGCCGTCGACGGCATGCACCTCGCCGACCTCCACTCCCTGCGCCGGCTCGCCGAACTCATCCACCGCACCCGTCAGGGGACCGTCCTCGCTGTCGTCACCTCCCCGCGCCCGTTCGACAGGTTCTCGAAGCGGCGGGAGCGCAGTGGGCGGGTTCCTGCCCGATGCACACTCTGCGTCTCACCCCGCTCACCGCCACCGAGGCACGAGGTGTGGTCGAGTCCCGCGTCGGCCGCCCCGCGGAGCGGTCCGTGCTCACGGTGGCCGACGTCGCTCTGCACCGCCGTGGCCGACCGGATCACGTCCCTCGGCCGCCCCCTCGATACGATCTGTTCGCCCCCTCCCGACGCCCGCTTGGGGGAGACATACCTGCCGAATCCGCCTAGAAGAGAGCTCCGCATCTGGCGAAGTGGCCCGGGGTGCGGTGCGGTTCAGATCGTCACGCGTCCCCGTAGGCCTCCCCGCCCAGTTCGAGACTTGCCGTGCCCGCGGTCGCGTCGGCGAGCCAGGCGCGGAACGTGTCCACGTCGGCTTCCGGCAGCCCGATCTCGATGGCGACCGCCTCGCCGTAACGGACGTCGCGGACCTCGCGGCCGGTGGCGCGCAGGTCGTTCTGGACCTTGCCGGCGCGCTGGTGGTCGACGGTCACCGTGGCCAGCCGGAAGCGGCGGCGGGTGATCGTGCCGAGGGTGTCGAGGGTTTCGCCGACCGCGCCGCCGTACGCGCGGATGAGGCCGCCGGCGCCGAGCTTGACGCCGCCGTAGTAGCGGGTGACGACTGCGACCACGTAGCGCATGTCGCGGCGCAGCAGCATCTGGAGCATCGGGACGCCGGCGGTGCCGCCCGGTTCGCCGTCGTCACTCGCCTTCTGGGTGGAGGCGTCGGCGCCGATGACGTAGGCCCAGCAGTTGTGGGTGGCGCCGGCGTGTTCCTTGCGGACGCGCGCGATGAAGTCCTGGGCCTCCTGCTCGGTGGCCGCCGGGGCGAGGGCGCACAGAAAGCGGGAGCGGTTGACCTCGGTCTCGTGGGTGCCCGCGCGGGCGACTGTGCGGTACTCGTCCTGCATCCGCCCAGCCTAATCCGTGGTCAAGGGCGTCCCGATGGAGCAGAAGCTTCTCGGGATGTTCGAGTGCGGGGCTGCGACGCCTCCGGCCGGCCGGGTCTCCCGAGACCTCCGCACAGAGCGGCGCGCGTCCCAGTGCCCGGCAGGGTCAGGGGTAGAGGCCGGCCCGGAAGGTGAACGAGACAAGTTGCGCTCGGTCACGTGCGCCGACCTTCGTCATGGCCCGCACCGCATGCGTCTTCACGGTGAACGGTGACACGGACATCTGGGCCGCGATCTCGTCGTTGCCGAGACCGCTTGCAACGAGAACGACCACGTCACGCTCCCTGGGTGTCAGAGCGCCGAAGCGTCGCAGCAGTTCCTGGTCGATCACCGGGGGCGGACTGTCGGTCATGTGACCGATGAGCGCGGCCGTCGCGGCGGCCGACAGCGCACCGCCACCGCCAACGACCTCGGTGATTCCGGCGACGAGTTCGGCAGGGCTCACGGTCTTGCTCAGGAAACCGTTGGCGCCCGCGCGCAGGGCGGCGAGAACGATGTCGTCCTGGTCGAAAGTGGTCAGCACGATCACCCGCGTCTTTTCGGGTGGATGCTCTTCGCGGATCCGGCGGGTGGCTTCGACACCGTCGATGCCGGGCATCCGGATGTCCATCAGGACCAGGTCGACGGGGTGGTCCCGGAGGAAGGGGACGACCTGGAGTCCATCGGAGAGATCACCCGCCACAACGAGACTCGGGTCGAGCCGAAGCATCGCCCGGATCCCGGCCCTTATGTCGTCCTGGTCGTCGACGATCAGAATCCGCGTCATCGGACGACTGCTCCCAGGGGGCTGAACTCCGCATGGACCCGGAATCGCCCGTCGTGACTGTCGATCGTCAACCGCCCGCCGGAGGACTCGACGCGTTCGCGCATCCCCACGAGTCCGAGTCCGCTGCCCGCGTCGGAGCCGCGGGGTGAGTGACCGACGCGGTTCTCCACGGTGACGCAGATCCTGCCGTCGCGCTCGCGCACGTCCACCGCTGCCTTCCCCTCTCCATGCCGGTAGGCATTCGTGAGTGCTTCTTGAACGACCCGGTAGACCGTCACGCCGACGCTGGGCTCCACGAAACCGGCGGGGATGTCGATGGAGGGTCGGATGTCGAGGCCGATGCTTTCGAAAGAGGCGACAAGTCCTTCCAGGCCGCTGAACGCCGGGGTCGGCCGGAGCGCCTCCGCCTCGGAGACGTCGTCCCCGAGGCGGAGGAGCGCGAGGATGCGTTGCGTTTCGACGACGACGGTGCGGGCGCTGGATCTGGCTGAGACGAGGGCCTGCCGGGAGGACTCGGCGTCTTCGGGCAGCCCGATTTCCGCGGCACCGAGGTGCAGGCTCAGCATCGCGACCTGGTGGCCGATGACGTCGTGGAGGTCTCGGGCGATGCGGAGTCGTTCTTCGGTCACTCGTCGGGTGGCTTCGATCTCGCGGGTGGCGATGGCGCTTTCGGCCCGTTCCTCCAGGGTCCACCAGTGGTCTCGATGGATGCGGAGCGCGGCCCCTGTCGCACCTCCCGCCATGGCTGAGAAGAGGGCGGCCGCTCCCACGACCGCGCCGCCACGGAATCCTCCGAGCGTCATGAACGCGCCCAGGAAGAACGCCGCCACGATGCCGGTTCCGGCCAGCGGCTGCTTTCCCCTGAGGGTGACCGAGAACAGCACGAGCACCGCCATCATCCACACCGACAGGGGGTCCTGGCCCACCGCTGTGACGGCGAAGGACGCCGTGCTCGTCACGACCAGTCCTGCCCACGGCTTCCACCACGAGAGGGTGACACCGCCGCCGGCGAGGAGCACGGAGAGGGCCGTCGGCCAGTCCGACCCTCTCAGCATCACTGCCACGATCTGACCGGTGAACACCAGCGCGGCCACTGAGTAGGCGACTCGGTGCAGCACCTCGGGGCGGCGGACCCACAGCGGTGCCGCGGGCCCGTCCTGACTGTTCTGCGCCTTGACCATGAGCTGATTCTCGTTCACGTGTGCGGCGGCCGTGTACTTCGAACGATGTAGACGGCGAAGCTGCTTCGGTCGACGGAGACGGCAGGACTCATTCCATCGAAGTGGACGGCAGAACTACTTCGTTCGAAGTACGTGGCCCCTCCCGAGCCCGCTGAGACTCGTCATCGAGGCGACCGTCTCACACCGTCACGATGACAACGGGACACCCGATGACTCAGACCACCGTAACTTCGACAACTTCGACCACGGCCACCCCGACGCCCTCCGGGCTCCGATCGCTCTACCTGATCCGAGTCGTCTTCTCCCTGATCTGGGTGGCACTCGTCTTCACCACCTCCGCCTCGCTCGTGTCGACGGACAGGCCCACAGTGATCGCGGCCGTGCTGCTCATCGTCTACCCCCTGTGGGACGCCATCGCCACGCTCCTCGAGCGTCGCCTGGCCGGCACCGGCTCCGCGAACCGCGTCAGTACCGTCAACATGGGTCTCGGCCTCGCCACCACCGCCGGAATGATCATCGCCGTCTTCTCCACCATCGGGACGGCCCTTCTCGTGTTCGGCGTCTGGGCCCTCCTTTCCGGGGCCATCCAGCTCGTCGTGGCGATCCGACGCCGGCGCACCGTCGGCGCCCAGTGGCCCATGGTCATCAGCGGCGGACAGTCCGTCCTCGCCGGTGCCACCGTCGCTGCCACGTCCGCGTCGGCGACGAGCGGCCTGTCCACCGTCGCCGGCTACTCCGCCTTCGGTGCCTTCTGGTTCCTTGTCTCCGTCATCGCCCTGAGCATCCGCAGCCGACGCGAGAAGCGTTGACCGCCGCCGTCGGAGCCACCGCCTTTCCTGGAGGCGCGGCGTCTTCACCAGAGGTACGACCACCTGAGGAGAGACATGACCATCGACATTCAGCTGAACGACGGAAGCAGGATGCCCGCCAGAGCACACCCGACAAAAAACCACCGCCGCGGATCGCGGCCGCGCTCCACAACGGCTGCCGCAGCTGCAGCTACCCCTCGCGCGCACGCGAGACCCTCTGACGCTGCCGGCTACCTCTTCTCCCCCCGAGGCACCGTCACCTCCGTCAGCAGTGCCGTCCCCGGACCCAGCGCCGCCCACCCCGTCCCGTGCCAGGCCAGGACGGCGATCGCCGATGTCGGGAACTTCTTCCGCACCTGCTCCAGGGTGTCGTCGAGGCCGTCCCCGGCCAGTTCCAGGACCAGTTCCTCCAGTCCCGGGTTGTGCCCGACCAGCAGCAGCGTCTCCACCTCGGCCGGGATCTCGTGCACGACCTCCAGGAGGTCGGGTACGTCGGCCGCGTACACCCGCCCGTCGTGGCGCACCGGCGGTGGCGTCCCCCACTGGCCGGAGGCCAGGTCCCAGGTCTGCCGGGCACGCACCGCGGTGGAGCAGACCGCGAGGTCGGGCAGGCAGTCGGACGCGGCGAGGGCGCGGCCGGCGGCGGGGGCGTCGCGGCGGCCGCGGGCCGTGAGCGGGCGCAGGTGGTCGGGGACGCCCTCGGGCCAGGCCGACTTGGCATGCCGCAGGACGACCAGGCGGCGCAGCGGGCCCGCACCCGCCCGGGCGATCACGCGGCGCTCCCGAGGTCGCGGGTGAGGTCGAGGGCGAGCAGCCGGTCGGCGTAGGCGCAGGTCTCGAAGCGGGCGCCGGCGGGGATCTCGGGCTGGTTCTCCATCCAGCGCAGGACGCCGAGCACCCCGGGTACGTCGAGGTCGTCCTCCCAGGCGTCCCGCAGCCGCCCCCGCAGCTTCTCGGGCACCGGCCGTGAGGGGCTGCGCGCCCACTGGGCCACCGCCTGACGCAGCCGCCCGAGTCGCCGGCCGGCCGCGTCGAGGTCGCCGGCGCCGAGGTGGACGGCCGCGCCGCGCGGGGCGTCGAGGAGGGCGAGCCGGAGTGCGGCGGGGTCGGCCAGCCCGTTGAGGACGTCGGCGTCGCGGCCGCCGGCGGGGGCGACGGCGACGGTCACCCCGGCGCCGGGTACGGTCACGCCCTGCGCCGCCACATGGACGACCTGTGCCTCGCCCAGTCCGGACGCGAGGTCGCGGCCGTCCTCGAAGGGGCGGATGCCGAGGGTGGTGGCGGCGGCGTGCAGCTCGGCCTGGTGGTGGTCGGCCGTGAGCAGAGGCAGGACCGGGGTGCCGCCGATCTCCAGGGCGCGCAGGAGCAGGTCGGTGGTGAGCAGGACCCGCAGCGCGGTCAGGTCGTACCCGGAGGCATGGGCCTCGACCCGGGTCAGGGCGCGGCGGGCGGGGGCGGCGGTGACGGTCTCACCGGTCTTGGCGTCGAGGATGCGCAGCACGGGCTGAGCGTAGGCGGGTGGAAGGCCGTACGCAGGCACCTTGCGCCGATTCCGGTCACCGTGGCGGGACATGCGGGACATGGGACACCTTCTGCCGCGAAGACTGTCCTGACGGTACTGCGCGGGTCTGGCCCAGGCCAGGGAATCAGGGTCCGGCGGGCGCTGTTGGCACGGCGGATGTTCCCCCGAGCCGAGGAGGCCGACGGTGTACGGCGACGAAGCGACGATCCGCAGGATCCTGACCGAGACGGGCGACACCTGGGCGGTGGTCGGCCTGTCGTCCAACCGGGGACGCGTGGCGTACGGGGTGGCGCAGGTGCTGCAGCGGTTCGGCAAGCGGATCGTGCCGGTCCACCCCAAGGCGGAGACGGTGCACGGGGAGCAGGGCTACGCCTCGCTCGCGGACATCCCCTTCGACGTCGACGTGGTGGACGTCTTCGTCAACGGCGAGCTGGCCGGCGCGGTCGCTGACGAGGCGGTGACGAAGGGCGCGAAGGCGGTGTGGTTCCAGCTCGGGGTGGTCGACGAGGCGGCGTACGAGCGGGTCCGTGCCGCGGGTCTGGACATGGTCATGGACCGCTGCCCGGCCATCGAAATTCCCCGCCTGAAGTAGGTCTGTCTTACCCTCTTCTCACATTTCCCAACTGAATACGGACATTCTGTGACCCTCGCTGACCTGTGCAAAAGCTTTGACCAAGACAGGAAGGATCGAGGGTCAAGTTTTGGGAAACACTCTTCAGCCCGCGCGGCTTGCGCCCGTAACTTGTGGCCTCTTGCTCGTTAAATCTGCGTTCAGAATCTGAGAGGCCACTTGACATGGTGAGTGTCGAGAAAGCCGCGACGGAAGGCATCACGCCTTCGGGCGGTCTGAGGCGGGACGTCGGCCTGATCGGCCTGATGTGGGCCTCGGTGGGGTCGATCATCGGCTCCGGCTGGCTGTACGGCGCCCAGAAGGCCGTCGTGCAGGCCGGTCCCGCGGCGACCATCTCGTGGGTGGTCGGTGCGATAGCGATCGTGTTGCTGGCGCTGGTGCACGCCGAACTCGGCGGCATGTTCCCGGTGGCGGGCGGTACGGCCCGGTATCCGCACTACGCCTTCGGCGGACTCGCCGGCATGTCCTTTGGCTGGTTCTCCTGGCTGCAGGCGGCGACCGTGGCCCCGATCGAGGTCGAGGCCATGATCGGTTACGCCGGTCACTGGAGGTGGGCCCAGCATCTCCAGCACCTCGACGGCACCCTGACCGCGAGCGGCCTGCTGGTGGCAGTCGTGCTCATGGCTCTGTTCGTCGGCATCAACTTCTTCGGCGTGCGGGTGCTCGCGCACACCAACAGCGCCGCCACCTGGTGGAAGATCGCCGTGCCGCTGGCCGCGATCTTCATCATCGCCATCGGCAACTTCCATCCGGCCAACTTCCACTCGGAGGGCTTTGCTCCCTTCGGTGCCAAGGGCGTGCTCGCCGCGATCAGCACCAGCGGGATCATCTTCGCTCTGCTCGGTTTCGAGCAGGCCATCCAGCTGGCGGGCGAGAGCCGCAACCCCAAGCGGGACCTGCCGCGCGCCACGCTCGGCTCGGTCGCGATCGGCGCCGTCATCTACGTCCTGCTCCAGGTGGTGTTCATCGCCGCGCTGCCGCACAGCACGTTCGCGCACGGTTGGGCGCACCTCCACTACAAGGGCATAGAAGGCCCGTGGGCCGGCCTCGCCACCCTGGTGGGCCTCGGCTGGCTGGCCTGGATCCTCTACCTGGACGCGATCATCTCCCCCGGCGGCACCGGCCTCATCTACACCACGGCCACCTCCCGGGTCTCCTTCGGCCTCGCGAAGAACGGCTACGCGCCGAAGATCTTCGCCCGGACCGACGCCCGTGGTGTGCCGTGGTTCGGCCTCACCATGTCCTTCGTGACCGGTGTGATCTGCTTCCTGCCGTTCCCGAGCTGGCAGCAGCTGGTCAGCTTCATCACCTCGGCGAGCGTGCTGATGTACGCCGGTGCGCCGCTGGCGTACGGCGTCTTCGCCGACCGGCTGCCGCACCACGAGCGGCCGTACCGGCTGCCCTTCGGCAAGGCGATCTCCCCGCTGTCGTTCGTGGTGGCCAACCTGATCATCTACTGGTCGGGCTGGGACACCCTGTGGCGACTGGCTATCGCGATCGTGCTCGGCTACCTGCTGCTCGGCGGCTACGCCTGGTACGCCCACAGCAAGAACCTTCCGGACGCGCCCCGGCTGGACTTCCGGGCCGCGCAGTGGCTGCCCGTCTACCTGGTGGGGTTGGGACTGATCTCCTGGCAGGGCGGTTTCGGCGGCCAGGGTCATATCGCGCTGTGGTGGGACATCTTGGTCATCGCCGTCTTCTCGGTCGGCATCTACTACTGGGCCAAGGCGACCGCCTCCCCCGCCCAGGACATCGAGCGCAGCATCGACGAGGTCGTGGTCACTGACGCCCCGGCGCACTGAGCCCGCCCGACGTCCGTGTCCCGTCAGCCACGGCGGCCCTGCCGCGGCTGACGGGACACCGTCATAATGCGGGGGTGATTCCTCACTCCCCTTCCGAAGAACGCCGTACGGTCGTCGTCGTGGGCGCCGGACCCGCGGGGCTGACCGTCGGGAACATCCTTCGGGCCGCCGCCGTCGACTGCGTGGTCCTGGAGACCGAGAGCCGGCAGTTCATCGAGACCCGGCCCAGGGCCGGGGTCATCGAGGAATGGGCGGTCCGCGGCCTCCAGCAGCGCGGTCTGGCCGACACCCTGCTGGCCCGGGCACAGGTGCACAGCGAGTGCGAGTTCCGCTTCGCCGGCGAGCGCTTCCGGTTCGACTACAGTGAGTTGACGGACCATCATCACTACGTCTATCCGCAGCCGTTGCTGGTGACGGACCTGGTGCGGGAGTACGCCGACGTCCGCGGCGGGGACATCAGGTTCGGGGTGCGGGACGTCGCGCTGCACGACCTGGGGACGGACCGGCCCGCGGTGTCGTACCTCGACCCCGGGACCGGTCAACGGCACGTCGTGCGCTGCGAGTTCGTCGCGGGCTGCGACGGGGCGCGCGGGGTGACCCGGGACGCGGTACCGGACGGGCGGATGCGGATCTCCCGGCAGGACTACGGCATCGGGTGGCTGGCGCTGCTCGCCGAGGGGCCGCCGTCCTCGGACTGTGTGCTGTTCGGCCTGCATCCGAACGGTTTCGCCGGGCACATGGCGCGCAGCTCCGAGGTCACCCGCTACTACCTGCAGTGCCCGCCGGGCGACGATCCGGAGAACTGGTCGCACGACCGGGTCTGGCACGAGTTGCGCGAACGGCTCGGCGCGACCGGGGCGCCGCCGCTCAACGAGGGGCGGCTGATCGAGAAGCGCGTGCTGGACATGCACAACTACGTGGTCGAGCCGCTGGTGTTCGGCCGCCTCTTCCTGGCCGGCGACGCCGGGCACCTGATCGCGCCGATCGCCGCCAAGGGCATGAACCTCGCCCTGCACGACGCCTTCCTGCTGGGCGACGCGCTCGCCGCGCACGTCACGAAGGGCGACGACGCCGGCCTGGACGGCTACTCCCACGCCTGTCTGCGCCGGGTCTGGGACTACCAGGAGTTCTCCTTGTTCCTGTCCGGCATCTACCACGGCACCGCGTCCGGAGATCCGTTCCTCGCGGGCACCACACTGGCCCGGCTGCGCAGGCTGTTCACCTCACGCACGGCGGCGACGGCCTTCGCCGAGCAGTACCTCGGTTCGGCCGCCGCGTTCTGACCCACGGCGGCGACCAGTGACCCGGACGAGGTGCTCGCCTGCCGGAGAAGCTCAACTCCTTTCTTCGCCAGGGACTTCGGCAGTAGCTGCGGGTGCGGCTGCGGCAGGGGCTTCGACTGCGGTCTCGGTGAGCCGGTGGTCCGCCACCTTCAGCGCCTCGTCGACCAGCCGACGCAGATGACCGTGGCGCAGCGAGTACACCACCCGGCGCCCCTCCTTGCGAGTGCCCACCAGGCCCGCGAGCCGCAGCCGGGCCAGATGCTGGCTGACGGCGGGCCGCGCGGCACCGCACACCTCCGTGAGCGTGGTGACGTCGGCCTCCCCCGCCGTCAGGGCGTGCAGCAGGGTCAGCCGGGTGCGGTCGCCGAGCAGCGCCAGGAGTTCGGCGGCGAGCGTGAACTGTTCCTCGCCCGGACTGTGCGGATGCGCATGATGCGCAGATGACAGGTGCATGCGTGCGCTCATACGCACATAATGGCGTCGAGGGCGTCGCATGTCCACGTCCCGCGCACCGGAGAGGGGAGCCGCATGAGCGACGGGCACCACCACGAGCACGCACCCGCGGACGACCGGCACCACCCTGAGCACGCGCACGCCCACGACCGGCAGCATCACGAGCAGGCGCACGCCCACGACCCTCATGGCGGGCGCGGTCCCGGTCACTCCCACTCGTCGCGAGGGGGTCTCCGCCACCGGCTCGGTCATCTGCTCACACCCCACTCCCACGAGACGGCCGACAAGCTCGACCCCGCTCTGGAGGCCTCGGCGCGGGGGATGCGGGCCCTCTGGGTCTCGCTGGCCGTGCTCGGGGTGACGGCGCTCGCGCAGGCGGTCGTCGTGGTGCTGTCAGGCTCCGTCGCCCTGCTCGGCGACACCGTGCACAACGCCGCCGACGCGCTGACCGCCGTACCGCTCGGCATCGCCTTCGTGCTGGGGCGGCGCGCGGCGAACCGCCGCTTCACCTACGGCTACGGGCGGGCCGAGGATCTCGCCGGGATCGCGATCGTGCTGACGATCGCCGCATCGGCCGCCTTCGCCGCCTGGACCGCGGTCGACCGGCTGCTGGAGCCGCGGTCAGTCACCCACGTTGCGGCGGTCGCGGTGGCCGCGCTGGTCGGCTTCGCCGGGAACGAGTGGGTGGCCCGGTACCGGATCCGGGCGGGCCGGGAGATCGGCTCGGCGGCGCTGGTGGCCGACGGGCTGCATGCCCGTACCGACGGATTCACCTCGCTGGCCGTGCTGTTGGGGGCGGGCGGCGCGGCCCTGGGCTGGCAACTCGCCGACCCGCTGGTGGGGTTGGCGATCACCGCCGCGATCGCGCTGGTGCTGCGGGACGCGGCCCGTGAGGTGTTCCGGCGCGTGATGGACGCCGTGGACCCGGAGTTGGTGGACCGGGCGGAGCGGGCGTTGCGCGAGGTGCCGGGGGTGCGGGCGGTCGGTGAGCTGCGGCTGCGGTGGATCGGGCACCGGCTGCGGGCCGAGGTCGCGGTCGTGGTCGACGGCGAGGCGACCGTACGGCAGGCGCACGCGGTCGCGGTCGAGGCCGAACATGCGCTGCTGCACGCCGTACCCAGGCTGACGGCGGCCCTGGTGCACGCCGACCCGGCACCCGTGCCCGGCGAGAAGGACCCACACCTGGCACTGGCGCACCACGCGACCGCGCCGTTCTAGACGCCCAGGCCCTCCAGGACCACCGCGCCCGGCAGCTGGGCGAACGCCTTGCCGGGGACCAGGAGTTTGCCGCGGCGGCGGCCGCTGCCGACCAGGACCCAGGGCAGGTCGACGACGGCCGAGTCCACCAACAGGGGCCAGTCGCGCGGGAGTCCGATCGGGGTGATGCCGCCGTACTCCATGCGGGTCTCCCCGGTCGCGGTGTCCATCGAGGCGAACGAGGCCTTGCGGGCACCGAGTTGACGGCGTACGACACCGTTGACGTCGACCTTGGTGGTGGACAGGGCCAGACAGGCGGCCAGTGTCGTCTCGCCGCCGCGCTTGCCCGCCACCACCACGCAGTTGGCCGACCGCTCCAGCAGGTCTCGCCCGTAGTGCTCGACGAAGGTCGCGGTGTCCGCCCAGCGCGGGTCGGTCTCCACATAGACGATCTGGTCGGCGGGGACGGCGCCGCTCCAGCGGCGGACGGCGTCGGCGACCGGCGCGGTCAGCTCGTCGAGGCAGTCGGGGGCGGGAGCTGCGGTGTCGAAGTCTCCGATGGGTGCGCGCATGTCCGCACGCTAACAGCCCGGTCCGGGGCGGTTCAGGGCACGGGCGGGACGGAGACGGTCATCACCATGTCCATGGGCACGTCCCCGGTGTTGCCGTACACATGGGCCGTATTGGCCTCGAAGGAAGCGCTGGCGCCCGTCGGCACGCGGTACTCGACCCCGTCGACGGTCAGGGTCAGTTCACCGGCGGTGACATGCACGATCTCCACAGTGCCGGCCGGGTGGGGCTCCGACGGGCTGCTCTCGCCCGGCATCAGACGCCAGTCCCACATCTCCAGTGGGCCGGGCGCCTCGGTGCCGGCGAGGAGGCGGTTGTAGCTGCCGGCCTCGGTGTGCCACATCCGTACGGCCTTGTCGACGGGGACGATCTGGACCCTGGGGCCCTGCTCGTAGTCCAGCAGGGTGGTGATACTGATGCCGAGTGCGTCGCCGATCTTGACGACCGTGCCGATGCTCGGGTTGGTGCGGGCCTGCTCGATCTGGATGAGCATGCCACGGCTGACCCCGGCCCGGGCCGCGAGCACGTCCAGGGTGAAGCCGCGCACCGAGCGCCAGTGCTTGACGTTGCGGGCCAGGGACTGGGTCAGCAGGTCGAGGTCCGACACGTTCCGTCCATCGTCGAGAGCATTGCGGTCTAATATTCTGAATGACAGAGTTCAACTAAGTAAACTACGGTGGGATGTACCTGATCGTTCACCGAACTGTACTGCGAGGCGGCCCGTGACAGCATTCTTCGCCCTGACCACCAGTTTCCTGTGGGGACTGGCCGACTTCGGGGGCGGGCTGCTGACGCGACGCGCCCCGGCGCTCACCGTGGTCGTCGTGTCGCAGGGCATCGCGGCGGCGGTCCTCGGCGTGATCGTGGTCGCCACCGGCGGCTGGAGCGAGGCCGGGCCCCGGCTCTGGTTCGCGTTCGCGGCGGGCCTGGTCGGGCCGATCGCGCTGTTCTCCTTCTACAAGGCCCTCGCCCAGGGCCCGATGGGCGTGGTCTCCCCGCTGGCCACGCTGAGCGTCGCCGTCCCGGTCGGTGTCGGACTGATACTCGGCGAGCGCCCCGGACTGCTCCAGGTCGCGGGGATCGCGGTCGCCGTCAGCGGGGTCGTCCTCGCAGGCGGCCCGCAGCTGCGCGGCGCGCCCGTCCAGCGCCGCACGATTCTGCTCACCCTGGCCGCGGCGGTCGGATTCGGCACGGTGTTCGCGCTGATCACGGAGGCGTCCACCACGGTCACCGGCCTGTTTCTGGCCCTCTTCGTGCAGCGGCTGACCAGCGTCGTGACGGGTGGCGCGGCCCTGTGGCTGTCCGCGCGGCAGGGCACGCCCGCACTGCCGGAGGGCGGCTTCGACTGGTCCACACTCCCGGCGCTGGGCTTCGTCGGTCTCGCCGACGTCGCCGCCAACGGGACGTACTCGGTCGCCGCCCAGCACGGCCCGGTCACCGTCGCCGCGGTGCTCGCCTCGCTCTATCCGGTGGTCACCGCGCTCGCGGCCCGCGGTTTCCTCAGTGAGCGGCTACGGGCCGTCCAGGCGGCGGGAGCGGGGCTGGCGCTGGTGGGGACGCTGCTGCTCGCCACCGGCTGAGTCAGCCCTCGGCCTCCAGCGCGGCGAGCCTCGCCACACTCTCCTCGTCCAGTTCCGCCAGCGCCCGCAGTTGCTGCGGGGTCGTGCCCTCCGGTATCGGAACCGGTGCGGGCGTGCGCAGCGGCGGCTGCCATCCTCTGTCGGGGGTCCAGCGTCGTACGACCCGGGCGGGCGCGCCGGCCACCACGGCGTGGTCGGGCACCGTGCCCCGGACCACCGCACCGGCGGCCACCACCACGTTCCGGCCGATCCGCGCGCCCGGCAGGATCACCGCGCCGGTGCCGACCCAGCAGCCCGGGCCGATCTCCACGGGCTCCATGCGCGGCCACTGTTTGCCGATCGGCTCGTGCGGGTCGTCGTAGGAGTGGTTGGTGGAGGTGACGTAGACGTACGGGCCGAAATAGCAGTCACTGCCGATGGTGACCGTGGTGTCGGCGATGACATGGCTGCCGCGGCCCAGGACCACGCCGTCGCCGATGCGCAGGATCGGGTCCGGGCCGAGGTCGAGGTCGGGCATCAGGCCCGCGGTGAGGGTGACCTGTTCGCCGACGATGCAGTGGGCGCCGAGGTGGATCCACGGTTCGCCGAAGACCGTGCCCAGCGGGAAGGCGAGGCGGGTGGCCTCGCCGATCGCGCCGAAGTGGAAGCGGCCGGGGCGGTCGGCGGTGACGGAGCCCGTGCGCTGGACCCGGGCCCAGAGCGCGTGCACCGCCCGCTGGGCGAGGCGGCGGCGCCAGGACGAGAACGTGTTCTTGGGCTTCGGCACGGGGTCACGGTACTCAGCGGGGGGCGCCGGCAAGAGGGTGGGCTGCTGTGATCTTCGCCCCAGGCCGTGGGCTAGGTTGCCGTGGACATCGATGACGACGGGAGACCGTGATGACGCAGAAGGCGCTGATCGTGGGGATCGGCGGGCGCGAGCCGAAGATCGAGGACGATGTGTTCGTGGCGCCGACCGCCTCGGTGATCGGGGACGTGACCCTGAAGGGCGGGGCGAGCGTCTGGTACGGCGCGGTGGTGCGGGGTGATGTCGAGAAGATCACCGTGGGGGCGCGGGCGAATGTGCAGGACAACGCGACGCTGCACGCCGACCCGGGGTTTCCGGTGAATGTGGGTGAGCGGGTGTCCATCGGGCACAACGCGGTGGTGCACGGGGCGACCGTCGAGGACGACTGCCTCATCGGGATGGGGGCGACTGTGCTGAACGGGGCCGTGATCGGGGCGGGGTCGCTGGTCGCCGCGCAGGCGTTGGTGCCCCAGGGGATGGTGGTGCCGGCGGGGTCACTGGTCGCCGGGGTGCCGGCGAAGGTCAAGCGGAGTCTTTCCGAGGAGGAGCTTCAGGGGGTGACCCTCAACGGGACCTTGTACGCGGAGTTGGCGAAGGCGCATCGCGGGGTGCACGAATAGGTGGCCCGGCGGGTGCGGGTGGGTGGGGGCTTGGCTTGTCGCGCCCACGCTGCGGAGCCGCACATTGATACAGCCCCGCGCCCCTAGGGAGTTCTACTCCCCGGTGCCGACAGGTTCCGTTTCCTTCGGCTGAGCTTTCTTCGCCTTGCGCCTGATGATCAGCATGGACGTGAGGCCCAGCAGGACCGCCGCCACCAGCCCCAGGTACGAGAACCTCTTCAGCCAGTTCTCCGCGACGATCCCGACGTAGTAGATCACCGCCGTCGTGCCGCCCGCCCAGCAGATGCCGCCCAGCAGGTTCGCCGTCAGGAACTTCCAGTACGGCATGTGGAGGACGCCCGCCAGCGGGCCCGCGAAGATGCGGAGGAGGGCGATGAAGCGGCCGAAGAACACCGCCCACATGCCCCACTTCTCGAAGGAGCGCTCGGCGGTCGCGACATGGCCCTCGCTGAAGTGTCTCGGGAACTTCCTGCCCAGCCAGGCCAGCAGCGGGCGGCCGCCCTTGCGGCCGATCGCGTAGCCGATGGAGTCGCCGATGACCGCGCCGGCCGTCGCGCAGGCGCCGAGGACGACCGGGTTGACGCCCGAGTGCTGGGAGGAGAGCAGCGCGGCGGAGACCAGGACGATCTCGCCCGGCAGCGGGATGCCCAGGCTCTCCAGTCCGATGACCAGTGCCACCACGGCGTAGACGGCGACCGCCGGCACCGAGTCGAGCCATTCCTGGACGTGCACCGCCGGATCCTTCCCTGTCGCCTACTGCTTCCCAGGAAGGCTACCGGGTCGGCCGGGCACCGCCGCGCCCGCGGCACCCGCCCGACCCCCGGCCTTCGGCTTTCGGACATCCGGGGGTCATACGGGACGGGAAGGCTCCCTAGGGGTCCCGCTCGCCTGCGGTCCCGCTCGCCTGCGGCTCCCCACCGCGGCCCGCCGTGGAAGGACAACGTCCCCGTGTCCTCACTGTCCTCACTGTCCTCACTGTCCCCGCTCCGCTCCGACGCGCCCGTACGTCCACTGCAGACGCCCTCGATGGCCGGCCGGCCGCTCCGGCTCGCCCTGGCTCTGTCCCCGCTGCTCATCGCGGCGGTGTGGGGGCTGACCAACCAGTCGCTGCTGTCCGAGGGTGTCAGCCGACTCGCGCACGCGGAGCCCGGGTGGCTGCTGGCCGGGGGCGGTTTCACCTGCCTGACCTGGGTGGTGGCCTCCTGCATGCGGCAGGGTGCCGTACCCGACCGGTTGCCGCCGGGACTGCTGCTGGCCTCGCAGTTCGCTGCCGGGGCCGCGAACCACGCGCTGCCCGGCGGGCTGGGCGCGCACGCCGTCACCGTGCGCTTCCTGCGCGCCCGGGACATCGCCCTGGACCGGGCCACCGCCTCGATCGCCCTGTATTCGGTGGCCAAGTCGGGTGCGAAGACGGTCGTGCTGATCGTGTTCCTGCTGTCCTCGTCCGCCTGGCGGCGGCTGGGCGAGCTGGTCCCGGACGGTGTGGTGCTGATCGCGGTCGCCGCCGTGATCACCCTGGTGGTCGTGGCGATGATCGTTGTACGACCGCTGCGGCGGCCGATCAGCGGGCTGGTGCGGTGTGCGCTCACCGACGCCCGGACGGTGCACGCGCGGCCCTCCCGGGTGCTGGCCCTGTGGGGTGGGGCGACGGCGATGCCGCTGGTGCAGGCGAGTGTGCTGGCCTGCACCGGAGAGGCGCTCGGACTCGGGCTGTCGTGGGCGGACGTGATCCTCGCGTATCTGGCGGCGGGCACCGCGGGCGGAGCCGTACCGGCGCCCGGCGGGATCGCGGTGGACGCGGCGCTGGTGTTCACGCTGGCCGCGTTCGGCTCCCCGGTCGCGGTGGCCACCGCGACCGTGATCGGCTACCGCGTCCTGACCGACTGGGTGCCGCTGCTGCCGGGCGCGCTGGTGCTGTCGGCGATGATCCGCGCGAAGGTCCTCTGACTCAGTCGCGTCCGGCTCAGTCGCGGCGGGCGACGACACGGTAGGCGTTGGAGACGCGCAGGCGGTGCGAGAGCGGCCGTACGGCGAAGCGGTCCACGAGCGTGCCGGCGATCAGGGCCGGGATGCCGGCGAGGAGCAGGGCGGCGCGTGCCGTCTTCCGCGGGGCGCCCGGCGGGCGGGGCAGCCAGGGGGCGTCCTCGCGCGGGGCGGTGTGGTCCAGGGCCAGCCAGACGGCGGCCAGCAGGTCGACGGGGTCGTGCGCCTCGGCGTGCTGTTCGGCGACCACCGTGAAGCCCAGCTCGGTGAGGCGAGCGCGGAGGTTGGCGACCGGGATGAAGTGCAGGTGCTGCGGCTGGAGCCAGGGCAGCCACCAGCGGCCGAGGAGGCGGGCGTAGCGGCTCTCGGGGTCGGGGACCTCGATGAGGAGGTGGCCGCCGGGGCGTACCGTCTGGTGGGCGGCGCGGAGTTCACTGTCGGGGTCGGTGCTGTGCTCCAGGTAGTGGAACATGCTGACCACGTCGTAGCGGGCGCTGAGGTCGGGGGCCAGCTCGGGGAAGGCGCCCCGGTAGGCGCGGTCCACACGGCCCTCGCGGGCGGCCAGCTCGACGCCGTCGGTGAAGTCGAGGCCGTCGAAGGCGGTGCCGGGCAGGATCTCGCGGGCGGCCTCGCAGAAGTGGCCGTGTCCGGTGCCGACGTCGAGCCAGTTCCTGGGGGTGGCGTCGTGCCGAGCACGCTTCCCGCCCCGCTCATGACACCCGTCACCGCGGCCGGCACGGCCTCCAGGACATCGCCGGCCGTTCCGGCGAGCGATCCGTCGGGCTCGTCCGGCTCGGCCGGCTCGGCCGGTACTACCGGTACGACCGGGACGGGACCGTCCTGGGAGCCGATCTGCGCGACCCGTGTGCTGTATTGCTCCCGTGGACTCCCGGGCGCCCCCTGCGGATCCTCCGGAACCGGCGCCGGCGCGGGTACTGCCGACCGCTCGTCCTGCTTCGGCCCGGGTGGCGCGGAGTGCGTGGCCTCCGGCGTCCGCACCTCGACGGCGCCGCCCGACGCCAGGTCCCACCGCTGCTCGAACGATTCGCTCCGCCGGGCCACGACCACGCGCGTGGCGTCCGCGGCCAGCGCGAGGTCCTTGTCCCAGCGCAGCAGGAGTTCACCGCGCACCGTCAGGTCGTACGACACCTCGCCCGCGTGCACCAGGCAACCGGAGACCACGACACTGTGCCCGCCCGGGTCGGCGGCCAGACACAGGGTGGGGTCAAGCGCGCTGCGCAGCAGGCCGTCGTCATGGTATGACCACTGCTGGGACCCGGCGTCCGAACACCGGCCGAGCCGCAGTTCCGCGTCCGCCCGCACCCGGCCGCCGCGCACGTCCAGGCAGAGCCCGGCGTCAAGGCTGCGCAGTCTGCCGTGGGCGATCTCGACGGGCTCGCCCGCGGAGGCCGGGAAGGTGGCGGCGGGCGGTTTCTCGCCGGGGCCGGGCCGGGTGGTGCTCGCGCTGGGGGCTCCCCAGGTGGTGGCGCCCGGGTGTGGGACACCGTTGTCGTCGGACCAGCCCTTGGCCACGAGCACGGTGGCGAGCAGCGCGAGGGAGACCAGGCCGACGCCGGCCACCACGGCCTTGCGCCGTCCACCCTCGGACATCGTGCGGTGCCGGCCGCCGGCCACCGCCGTACGCGCGGGTTCGGCACCGGCCGGCCAGGCCTCGACGGCGCCGTGGCCGGGGCGCGCGTCGAGATAGCGGCGGGCGCCCCAGCCGAGCACGGTCTCGGCGAGCAGGACCTCCAGTCCGCCGTCGAAATGGCTGAGCTGTTCGGCGGCGTGCCGGCAGAACCGGCACTCCGTCAGGTGCTGTTGCACATCGGGGAGCAGAGAGCCGCCCCGGCGAATGGGGACGTCGAGGAGACGGTTGTAGAAGCGGCATTCCTTCGAAGGGGCGAGTTCCCGGTGGGCGCGCACCAGGCCGACCCGGAATTGTTCACGGGCCTGGTCGAGGGCGGCCGCCGCGGTAGCGAAGTCGACGCCCAACAGACCGGCGGGTATGTTTATGGGTTCGGCTTCGACCTCGGTGTGCCAGAGGAGGCATTGCGAGGCTCCGGGAAGAGCCTGGAAAGCACGTTCTGCGAGTTGCCGTCTTTCCGGGGTCCCCGGTCTTGCGGCGCCGAGTCCCCGGCCGCCGGTGGTTTTGCGCAGTTCCGGTACGGCCACGGAAATGACCTCGTCGGCGGCCCATGCGCGGACCGTCTCCCGTACGGCCACCAGGAGCTGCGGACGCAGGGCGCCGCCGACCGCGCCCCCGGCCAGCCGGCCGAGTACCCGCTCGAAGGCGGCGCTGGCGACCAACTGCGCGGCAGGGGTGGCGGAGGCGAGGCAGACGACCGCGTAGTCACAGGCGGCGCGCCAGTGCCGGGTGAGCAGCAGGGCGACGGCATGATGCCTGGCCGCGGGGGTTCCGGTGAGCTGGGCGACGAGATTGCGGTCGGATTCCGCCGGGGTCGAACCGGGGCGAGGCGGGTAAGGCGGGCGTGGGGGGTAGGGGGATTGCACTGAACCATTTCCTTCCGAGCCGCAGGACGGCATGCGAAATGGCGCCCTGACGGAATGCAGTGCCTGATTGGTGCGTACCTTTAGGGCCCATAAGGACCGGCCTAACGGCCATACCGGCCTCTGAACCCTCCCGCGGGGAGGCTCACCTTCGCACACGCGCCTCACAGGAAACAAGAAGTGGGGTGACCCAAGTTCAAAGTTCCGAGAATTCAGATAAGTTACCGTCGGTATCCACAACCGGATTGGATTCAGCGGGCGCACAGGTTCAACTTGTGCGCGGTGCGGGCCCGGTGACACACAAAACCTCCAACTCCCGGGCGGCCGCGGTCCAAGGCTGCGGAACGCGGCCTTCCACAGCCGTCTCCCACGTTTCTCTCGGCCTGTTCTCATGCCGGCGGGCCAGCATGTGCCGCATGACCGCCCCCCATACCTCGCCCGCCCTCACGTCCCGCCGGTCGGTGCGCAAGGCCGTCGTCCCGGCCGCCCGACTCGGCACCCGGTTCCTGCCCGCCACCAAGGCGACCCCGAAGGAGATGCTGCCGGTCGTCGACAAGCCGGCGATCCAGTACGTCGTCGAGGAGGCCGCAAAGGCCGGGCTCGACGACATCCTGATGGTCACCGGCCGACACGAGCGGGCCATCGAGGACCACTTCGACAACGCCCTCGAACTGGAGCAGGCGCTGGCCGCCAAGGGTGACACCGTGCGCCTGGACTCCTTACGCGATCCCACGCGGCTCGCCGACATCCACCACATCCGCCAGGGCGACCCGCTCGGCCTCGGCCACGCGGTGCTGTGCGCGAAGCACCACGTGGGCGTCCAGCCCTTCGCGGTGCTCCTCGGCGACGACCTGATCGACGCGCGCGAGACCTGCTCAGCCGGATGCTGGACGTCCGCGACCGCTTCGAGGGCAGTGTGGTGGCGCTGATGGAGGTCGACCCGTCACAGGTCCACCTCTACCGCTGTGCGGCCGTCGAGCCCACCGGCGAGGACGGCGTGGTGCGAGTGACCGGGCTGGTGGAGAAGCCGTCCCTGCAGAACGCTCCCAGCAATTACGCGGTCATCGCCCGCTATGTCCTCGACCCGGAGGTGTTCGGCGCGCTGGAGCGGACCGCACCCGGCCGGTGCGGGGCGGCGAGATCCAGCTGACCGAAGCACTGCAGGTGCTGGCGGCGGGCGGCACGGTGCACGGGGTCGTCTTCGGCGGGCTGCGCTACGACACCGGCGACAAGGCCGACTATCTGCGCACGGTGGTCCGGCTCGCCTGCGAACGCCCCGATCTGGGGCCCGAGTTCACGGCATGGCTGAAGGAGTTCGTGGCGGCACTGGACATGGACGGGGCCGCACAGGACGAGCGCCGCGCCGCCTGAACGGCCCCCTGTGAAGGACGGGGTGAGGGTCCGGCAGCCCTCTCACCCCGCCCGGCGTTCCCGGGGGCGGTCAGCCGTTGGGACGCAGGGTCCAGACGACGGTCATCTCGCCCGTGACCGCGCCGTCCTCGCGCGTGATGGCGACGGCGACCGGGAACTCGGGGCGCTTGCCCTCGTCGAGCTCGGCGACGACGTCGGCGATCGGGCGGCCCAGGGTCGCGGTCGCCTTGACCGGGCCGAGAGCCACCTTCTTGTAGGCGATCTCGGCGCTGACGGCGAGCGGCACGGCCCGGGAGAGCTGGTCGCCGAAGGCGGCGAGGACGATCGCGCCGCTCGCCGACTCGGCGAGGGTGAACATCGCGCCCGCGTGCGGCCCGCCGATGTGGTTGTGGAAGTCGCCCTGGTCCGGCAGGGACAGCACGGCCCGCTCCGGAGTCGTTTCCAGGTACTCCAGGTTGAGGGTCCGCACCATCGGGACCGTGGCGGCGAGCATCTCGCCGATCGACATCTGGTCTGTGCTCATGACGGTCATGTTACTAACGAGTAGCAGGGCCTGACCAGAGCCGGTGCGGTGATCGTTGTTGTCGTGGCGGCCCACGTGGCTCGGACGACGGCCTGGTGTCGTGCGGCCAGGGGTGTACCGCGTCCTGGGCGGCACTAGGGTTACGTGCCATGTGGCCAGAACAGCAGCCGCCAGGGGGCGAGCAGTACCCGGGGAACAACCCATATCAGCAACCGGGTTATCAGCAGCCGAATCCGTACCAGCAGCCGGGCTACCAGCAGCATCCGCAGCCGGGCGGGTATGGACAGCAGCCGCAGTGGGGTCCGCAGGGACCCGCCGGCGCGCCGCGGGCACCGCAGGGCGGGGGCGGCGGCAACCGGACGAAACTGGTCGCGATCGTCGCGGCCACGGCCGTCGTCGTGGCGGCCGGAGTGACCGGGTTCCTGGTGCTGGGCGGCAAGAAGGACGACAAGGCGGACAGCGGGAAGGACCAGCGGGCGACCCAGTCCCCGACGCCGTCGCCGACCGTCTCCACGTCCGCCTCCACCTCGACGGACGACAACCCGCGCGGTGACGAGACCGAGAAGCCGACGGTTGCGGGCTGGAAGACCGTCGTGAACCCCAAGCGGGGCACGGCCTTCGACGTGCCGGCCGATTGGGAGGTCCTGTCCCCCGGCACGTCCATCGGCTTCGAGGACAAGGACGCCAAACCGATCATCACCATGTCCGGGGCCGCCCAGTACAAGTCGAAGTGGTGCACGAGCGACGACGACAAGGACGGCAGGACCGAGGACACGGCCCTCGCGGCGGTCGGCACCAAGGGCGAGAGCGGCGCGAAGAGCGGGGGTGACGCGGCCGTCAGGGAGGTCCCCTGGTGGGTGTACGGCGGCTACACGCAGCCCGACAAGAAAAGCATCACCTACGACAAGAAGGCCACCGCCTACACCACCGCGTCGGGCCTCAAGGGCGCCTACGCCTGGGCGCGTTCGGCGAACACCCCGCAGAGGGGCAAGTGCGCGAGCGACGGCAAGGCGATCACGTTCGGCTTCCAGAACTCGGCCGGCGACCTGGTGTCCTGGGACTTCTACGGCGCCAAGGGCGTCAACGGCGAGGTCCCCACGGCCACGATCATGAAGATCCTCAGCACGGTCCGGCTGCACGGCACCCCGACCCAGAGCTGACCGGATCAGGGGGCCTGAGGCCCACCGAAACGGTTTGGCAAGCCGGACCCCCGGCAGGGATAGTCAGGCGGTGACCTCCACCTCCGACGCCCCCGGCACCTCCGCCCGCCTGCGCAGACCCGGCTGGGCAGGCCGCAACTACAGCCTGCTGACCGCAGCGGCGGTCGTGACGAGCCTGGGCGCCAACGGCTCGCTGATCGCCGCCGCGTTCGCGGTGCTGGAGGCGGGGGGCGACGGCGGCGACGTCGGCCTGGTGGCCGCCGCCCGGACTCTTCCGCTGGTGCTGTTCCTGCTCATCGGCGGCGCGGTGGCCGACCGGTTCCCCCGTCACCGTGTGATGGTCGCGGCCAACGCCCTCAACTTCCTCTCCCAGGGTGCCTTCGCCTTCCTGGTGCTCGCGGGTGAGCCCCGCCTGTGGCAGATGATGCTGCTCACGGCGCTGGGCGGCACGGGCCAGGCGTTCTTCAGCCCGGCGGCCGAGGGCATGCTGATGTCCTCGGTGAGCGGGGAACAGGCGGGCCGCGCCTTCGCCGTGTTCCGGATCGCGATGCAGGGTGCGGCCCTCGGCGGCGCGGCCCTCGGCGGTGCGCTGGTGGCCGCGGTGGGCCCCGGCTGGGTCCTGGCGGTGGACGCGGCCGCGTTCGCCGTCGCCGGAGCACTGCGCTCGTTCCTCGACGTCAGCCACATCCCGCCGCGCGCCCCTGGCGAGGGGATGCTGGCCGACCTCCGGGAGGGCTGGCGGGAGTTCGCGGGGCGTCCCTGGCTGTGGGGCATCGTCGTCCAGTTCTCGGTCGCGAACGCGGTGGTGGGCGCCGCCGACGCGGTCTACGGCCCGCTCGTCGCCCGCGACAGCCTGGGCGGCCCAGGCCCGTGGGGCCTGGCTCTGGGTGCCTTCGGCGCGGGCACGGTGGCCGGCGCCCTGCTGATGACCCGCTGGAAACCCCGCCGGCTGCTGTTCGTCGGCACCCTCTGCGTCTTCCCGCTCGCTCTCCCCTCGGCGGCGCTGGCGGTGCCCGTCCCGGTGGGAGTCCTCTACGTGGTGATGTTCGCGGCCGGGACCACGGTCGAGGTCTTCGGCGTCTCCTGGATGACCGCGCTGCACCAGGAGATACCCGAGGAGAAGCTCTCCCGGGTCGCGGCGTACGACTGGTTCGGCTCCGTCTCCCTGCTTCCGCTGGCGACGGCGCTGGCGGGCCCCGCGGAGGATGCCTTCGGCCGGAGTCCGGCGCTGTGGGGCTGCGCGGTAATGGTCGTCGCCGTCACGGCCGCGGTCCTCCTGGTGCCGGACGTCCGCAACCTCACCCGCCGCTCGGTCCCGGTCACCGCGCGGCCGACGCCGGTGTCACCCGATGCCGAACGCTCCGCCCGGGGGCTCGGGTGACGGCACGGCGCCCGCGTCCCCGACCGGCCGGGCCCCGCCGACGAACCTCCGCAGCGAGGGCCCGTGTTCGACCCGCGCCGGAAAGGCGTCGGCGGCCGTACGCCGGGCCAGCCCGCCGGTGTCGATGGGCCGGTGCGAGGCGATGAGCACCGCGTTCCCGAACCGCCGCCCGCGCAGCACCCCCGGCTCGGCGATGACCGCCAGCTCCTCGAACACGGCGGCGAACGTGGCGAGTTGAGAGCGCAGGAAGTCGAAGGGGGCGGAGTCCGCGAGATTGGCCAGGTAGACCCCGTCGTCCCGCAGTACCCGCTCGGCCTCCCGCGCATAGCCCAGCGAGGTCAGATGCGCGGGGATCCGGGACCCTCCGAAGACATCGGCGACCAGCACATCGGCCGAGTCCCCGGGAGCGCCCTCCAGCCAGCCCCGTGCGTCGGCGGCGTGCAGGGCGATCCCGGTGTGGTCCGGCAGCGGCAGATGCTCGGTGACCAGGTCCAGCAGCCCCCGGTCGGCGTCCACGACGTCCTGCCGGGACCCCGGCCGGGTCGCCGCCACATACCGGGGCAGCGTGAGGGCGCCCCCACCGAGATGCAGCACGTCCAGGGGCGCACCGGTCTCCGCCACGGCGTCCAGCGCATACCCGAGCCGCCGGGCGTACTCGAACTCCAGATGCGTCGGCGCGTCGAGATCGACGTACGACTGGGGCGCCCCGTCGACGGTCAGCAGCCAGGCCCGCTCCCGGTCGACGTCGGGCATGAGCTTGGCGGTGCCGTGATCGGTGACCCGGACGACGGGTATGGCTTCGTTCACGGCACCATTCTCCCGCCTCCACAAGGAGGGTGGCGCTCAGTGGGAACCGCGGGCCGGTGGGGGCCGGCCGCGCCCACGCGG
This sequence comes from Streptomyces sp. NPDC005866, assembly GCF_040629895.1. Classification (NCBI taxonomy): domain Bacteria; kingdom Bacillati; phylum Actinomycetota; class Actinomycetes; order Kitasatosporales; family Streptomycetaceae; genus Streptomyces; species Streptomyces sp. NPDC005866. Next base: position 28,340 of record NZ_JBEXWP010000021.1, on the reverse strand, counting down.
CGGAGCCGCACATGGACACAGCCGGGCCCCTTTCCGGGCGCCGCGGTGACCCTCGGACGACCGCGACCTCACTCCACCGAGGTCACGGTCCCCGCCCCCACGGTCCTGCCGCCCTCGCGGATGGCGAACCCGAGCCCCGCCTCCAGCGGCACCTCCCGCCCCAGCTCCACCGTCATCTCCACCGTGTCCCCGGGCCGGGCGACCGCCACCTCGCCGAGGTCGACGTCCCCGACCACATCCGCCGTACGGATGTAGAACTGCGGGCGGTACCCCGTCGAGACAGGAGTCGTACGGCCCCCCTCGCGCCCCGACAGCACATACACCCGCGCCGAGAACCGCCGCGCCGGCACCACACTCCCCGGCGCCGCCACCACATGCCCGCGCCGCACCGCGTCCCGGGGCATCCCCCGCAACAGCAGCGCCACGTTGTCCCCGGCCTGCGCCTCCGTCATCGGCTTCCCGAAGGTCTCCAGACCGGTGACGACGGTCTCGACGTCGGCGCCGAGCACCTCGACCCGGTCGCCGACCCGCACGGTCCCCCGCTCCACGGCGCCGGTCACGACGGTCCCGCGCCCGGTGATGGTGAGCACGTTCTCCACCGGCAGCAGGAACGGCGCGTCCAGATACCGCTCGGGCATCGGCACGTACGTGTCCACCGCGTCGAGCAGCGCCTCGACGGACGCCGTCCACCGCGAGTCCCCCTCCAGGGCCTTGAGCCCGGAGACCCGTACGACCGGCACGGAGTCGCCGCCGTACCCCTGCGCGGTGAGCAGGTCACGGACCTCCAGCTCCACGAGGTCGGTGAGCTCCTCGTCACCCGCGTCGGCCTTGTTGAGCGCGACGACGATGTGGTCGACGCCCACCTGCCGGGCGAGCAGCACGTGTTCGGCGGTCTGCGGCATGATCCCGTCGAGTGCGGAGACCACGAGGATCGCCCCGTCCAGCTGCGCGGCCCCCGTGACCATGTTCTTGACGTAGTCGGCATGGCCCGGCATGTCCACATGGGCGTAATGCCGGGTGTCGGTCTCGTACTCGACGTGCGCGATGTTGATGGTGATGCCGCGGGCGGCCTCCTCCGGCGCCCGGTCGATGCGGTCGAACGGCACGAAGGTGCCGGTGCCGCGCTCGGCGAGGACCTTGGTGATGGCGGCGGTCAGGGTGGTCTTGCCGTGGTCGACGTGGCCCATCGTGCCAATGTTGAGATGCGGTTTGGTGCGGACGTATGCCGTCTTGGGCATGGCTCTACCTCGAAGCCTGAACTGCGGTGATGCGTCTCCTCAGCGCGAGACGCGGGGACCCCGGAGAACCGGCCGACCCTCCCCCTGCGGGGTCCGCCGGACGATCCGGGGAGGGTCAGCTTCGGGCGCCGTCGGCAGCGGCCAGGAGAACGGGCACGGCAGCCTTCGGCGCATCCGCGGCTGCGGATGCTGCGAGGAGGAAGGCGTACCGGAACATGACGCAGATCATTGCCGAAGCGTCGCCCCACGTCGAACGGTTTTCCGTGGCTCCGGTTTCGCCCAATGGACAGGAACCATACGGCGATCACACATCTGCTTGGGTTAGTGTCACGGAATGCTCGATGCCAACCGCTCTGGCACCGCCACGGCCTCTCCCCCGGCCGCCGCCAAGGAGCTGACCCTTGCCGTATCCAGCCCGGTGAGCTTCACCGCACGCTGCACGAGACTGCTGCTGTCGCCGTGGTCCCGGCTGTCTGTGCTCATCGCCCTGCTGGCGGCGGCCGCGGCGTCGGTGCTGCTGTTCGAGCCGCAGAAGCTGATGACACAGGGCTGGCCGCCCCAGGTCCAGGGCGCCACCGCGGTGGTGATCTTCGCCGTGGCGTACGGCCTGGTCACGGTGGCGTTCGTGCCACGGCCGATCCTGAACCTCGCGGCCGGCGCCCTGTTCGGCTCGGTGCTGGGCATGGGCGCGGCCATGGTGGGCACCGTGCTCGGGGCCTGGCTCTCCTTCGCGCTCGGCCGGATGCTCGGTCAGGACGCGCTGCGCCCGCTGCTGCGCGGCCGGTTGCTGAAGGCGGCGGACAACCAGTTCAGCAAGCACGGCTTCCGCTCGATGCTGGCGGTACGGCTGTTTCCCGGCGTCCCGTTCTGGGCCGCGAACTACGCGGCATCCGTCTCCCGCATGCGCTACGCGCCGTACCTGCTGGCGACGGCTCTGGGCTCGATCCCGAACGTCGCCGCGTACGTCGTGGCGGGCGCCCGGGCCTCGAGACCGACGTCCCCGGTGTTCCTGATCTCGGTGGCGGCGATCGTGGTCCCGGCGGTGGCGGGTGCGGTCGTGGCCTGGCGAAAGCGCCACCACCTGCGCGCGAAATAAGGCCGTACTGCGGGCGTCCCGTAGTCACGGCGCCCCGCGAGGGGCTGGGCTGTACCGAATCTGCGGCTACCGCCGCGTTGGCGCGCCCCGGCCCCAACCGCGCGCCGGCTACGACACCGCCCTCGCCCCCCGACGCGTTTCTCGGACCGCCTCCAGAATCATCGCGTTCGCCAGCCCGCCCGCCTCGCACATCGTCTGCAGTCCGAAGCGAGCGCCGCGCTGCCGCATCGCGTGCACAAGCGTCGTGGTCAGCCGGGTCCCGCTCGCCCCCAGCGGATGCCCCAGCGCGATGGCCCCACCGTGCACGTTCACCTTCGCCGGATCCGCCCCCGTCTCCTGCCGCCAGGCCAGCACCACGCTGGAGAACGCCTCGTTCACCTCGAAGAGGTCGATGTCGCCAAGGCTCAGCCCGGCCCTGCGCAGCACCTTCTCGGTCGCCGGGATCACGCCGGTGAGCATGAGCAACGGGTCGGAGCCGGTCACGGCGAACGAGTGAAGGCGGGCCAGCGGGCGCAGCCCGAGCCGCGCCGCGGTCTCACCGGACGTGATGAGCACAGCGGACGCACCGTCGTTGACCGGGCTCGCGTTGCCCGCCGTGACGTTCCACTCGATCTGCGGGAAGCGCTCGGCGAACCCGGGGTCGTAGTAGGCGGACTTGAGCCCGGCGAGGATCTCGGCGGTGGTACCGGACCGTACCGACTCGTCACGGGTCACCCCCTCCAGCCCCGCCACCTCGGCGTCGAACAGTCCGGCCTCCCACGCGGCCGCCGCCTTCTGGTGCGAGGAGACCGCGAACGCGTCCATCTCGGCCCGGCTGATCGACCACTTCGCCGCGATGAGCTCGGCGCTGATGCCCTGCGGGACCAGGCCCTCCGGGTAGCGGGCGGCGACTCCGGGACCGAAGGGGTCCTTGCCGGGCGGCACGTTGGACCACATCGGCACCCGGCTCATCGACTCGACGCCACAGGCCACGACGATGTCGTAGGCCCCGGAAATGACCCCCTGCGCCGCGAAGTGCACGGCCTGCTGGGAGGAGCCGCACTGGCGGTCCACCGTGGTCGCCGGAACCGTCTCGGGGAGGCCGGCGGACAGGACGGCGTACCGGGTGGTGTTCATGGCCTGCTCGCCGACCTGGTCGACGGTGCCGCCGATCACGTCGTCGATGAGGGCCGGGTCGACGCCGGAGCGCTCGACGAGGGTGCGCAGGGTGTGGGCGAGGAGCTCGACGGGGTGGACCTGCGCCAGGGACCCGTTCGGCTTGCCCTTCCCGACGGGCGTGCGTACGGCTTCGACGATGACTGCGTCAGGCATCACGGGGACCTCGATTGCCAGTCTCGATTACCGGTGAGTAGGAAATCCGAACTCACCATAACTCTGTAAGTTTGGAAATCCAACCCTCCCCCGACCCGGGAACCGCCCCCTCCGCCCCGACGGGGGTCGTCCCATGGTGATCGAGCACAGCTGCGGCAATGACCGGTCAGCTGCGGCGCTCGGGGCCCTACTGCCCCTGCCGGTACACGTCAAGCCGCCCGCACATCCCGAACCGGCCCTGCTCATAGGGCTGTTCGGCCTGTACGACGGCGTCGGCGAGGTGGCTGACATCGCCCCGTTCGAGGCGGTCGAGCTGCTCCCCCGTGGCCGCGGCGGCCGCCCGGGCGCCGCGCTCCCAGCGTGTGCGCCACTCGGCGAGCCGGGGCCGTACGAGGGCTGCGGCGGCCCGGTGGAAGGCGGCCAGCGGCTCCGGGCCGGTGGCCTCGCGCAGGGCACGGTAGCCCTCCAGGGCGAGGTCGCGGCGGGCGCGGGCGATCCGCTCCCGCTCGGCCTCCAGCGCGTCCGCGGGGATGGCGGTCACCGAGGCGTACGTCTCCGGGTCGGTCAGGTACCGCGGCGGCAGCGTCAGCACCGCGTCCCCGGCCTCCGGGAGGCCGCTGTTCTGCATCAGCACGGTGATGCGCAGGCCGTCCTCGTTGACGAGGCGGTGGACGGTGCCCGGCGTGAACCAGGCGACCGTGCCGGCCGTGAGAGGCGTGACCTGGTACCCGGAGGTGGTGAGCGTCTGTACCGCACCCCGGCCGCCGGTGACGACGTAACCTTCCGAACAGGCCAGGTGCAGATGGGGAGTCCCGCCGCGCACACCGTCGGCGGCGGGCCAGTCGTACACGCACAGTCGGGAGACCGCGACGCCGCCCGGCAGCCCCGCGAACGCGAACTCCCCGCCGCTCACCACGGATGCGCCTCCAGGTATTTGGCGATGTCCGCGCGTTCCCAGGCGCCGTTCGCGATGACGACCCGGTAGCGGCGCCGGAGGGTGTCGCCGGGGGCCAGTTCGAGTTCGTCATGGAAGGCCCAGGAGGGGGCGATGCCGGCGAACGGGTCGTTGCGCACGAACCAGTGCGCGGGGCGGGTGCCGCCCGTGCCCAGGTGGTCGTTCTCCGGGGCGTGTTCGAAGACGACGGTGGCGTGGCCGTCGGCGCCGTCGTGCTCGCCGCACAGGGCCAGCCAGGACGACTGGGAGCCCATGAGCTCCGGGCCTTCGCCGTCGGGGCCGATGATCCGGCCGTCCCGGAAGGCGCGCGGGCCACGCCAGAACAGGCCGGTATAGCCTGCCTGTTCGCGTCCGGCGGTGGTCGGGCTACCGAACCGGAGCGGCTCGTCACGCACGTTGGTGATCGCGCTGGACCAAGTCAGCACCCAGGCACCGGATTCGAGGTCGACGTCATGGACCTCGATGCGCCGCCGCTCCCGGGCCCACAACATCCCGTCGTGCGGATGCCAGGTCAGTCGCTCCGCGACGACCAGCCGGCCGTCCGCCGACGACACCTCGTCGAAGCCGATGTGCCGCATCGAGCCGACGCGCTCCGGGAGGACGAGGTAACCCTGCCCGTGGACATAGGAGTTGCCGCCCCACAGGTTCGCGCCGGACAGGTGCGAGGCGGTCAGGGAGAGGCCCTTGTGCCAGCGGTGGTCGTTGGGCCGGTAGTCGGTGACGACGTCCCCGGCGAGGGTGCGGATCGGGTGCAGATAGGGCTTGGGGGCCTCCCAGGGCGCCTCGGGCCGGTATACGTACGCGAAGAGCCGCACGCCGGTGACCGGCTCGGTCACGGTGATCCGGTCTCCGTGGGTGTGGGTGATCCGCAGTTCGCCGCTCATGCGGACACCTCCTCGCGCTCGACCGGCGCCCAGCCCGGGGCGCCTCCGTGCAGGGCCGTGTAATAAGGATCACCGGGACCGATCTCGCCCGCACGCACGGTCGTGTCGGTGAACGCCGACTTGTACAGCGCGGTGATCAGCTCCAGGCTGGTGCGCCCGTCGGCGCCGCTGCTGCGCGGCCGCTCCCCCGCACGCATGCTGGCGATCAGCTCACGGAGCTGGGCCAGGTGCGAGCTGGGCACGTCCGGGCCGAAGTCCTGCCAGGCCGCCGCCTCGGCTGCGGGGACGCCGGGGGCGGGGGTGATGCGCCAGTTCTCGTTGCCGTGGCCGTACAGATGGGTCAGTTCGACGGTCGCGCGCTCGCAGTCGATGCGGATACGGCTGACCTCGTCGGGACTGAGCACGCTGTTGACGACGGTCGCCATGGCGCCGCTCGCGAACCGGACCAGGGCGGTGGAGACGTCCTCGGTCTCCACCTCGTGCACCAGCCGCCCGGCCATGCCCCGCACCTCGCTCCATGGCCCGAGCAGATCGAGGAGCAGGTCCATCTGGTGGATGCCGTGGCCCATCGCCGGGCCGCCGCCCTCGGTCGCCCAGCGCCCCCGCCAGGGCACGGCGTAGTAGGCGGTGTCCCGGTACCAGGTGGTCTGGCAGTGGGCGACCAGCGGCCGGCCCAGCGCCCCCTCGGCAAGCAGTCGGCGCACATGGGTGGAGCCCGAGCCGAAGCGGTGCTGGAAGACGATCGAGGCGTACGGCCCGCCGTCGGCGCCCTCCTCGGCCTCGACCGCGTCGAAGTCGGCGAGGGTGGGGACGGGCGGCTTCTCGCACCACACCCAGGCGCCGGCCCGCAGCGCGGCCACCGTCTGGTCCCGGTGCAGGGTCGGCGGGGTGCCGACGGTGACCAGGTCGGGCCGCTGCTCGGCGAGCATCCGGTCCAGGTCCGTGTAGGCGTGCGGGATGCCGGCCTCGGCACGGAACGCCTCGACGGCGGTGGCATCGATGTCGACGGCGGCGACGACCTCGGTCTCGCCCTCCGCGGCCAGTTGGGCGAGCGCGGGCAGATGGGAACCGCGCCCGATGGCGCCGGCGCCGACGACGGCGGCCCGGATGCGCCGGCCGGTGAAGGGACCCGTGGAAAAGGGCGTGCGGGGCATGGACGTGATCAGCACTCCTCGGGGTGTGGACCGACGATGGGCGCGAACCGTCGCCCGACATGCGCCGCACACGCACCCCAAGGTGCGGGAGCAAGCGCTTTCTCCTGGGGAAACGTAAGCGGCGGTGCCTCAGCCGGTCAACACCCCCTCACGCCCGTCCGCCCGCCGAACCCCTGTGTCCGCACTGTCGTTCCCGCCCGCTACGCTGCCGTTGCACACGCATGATCACGCGCGCCCGCGCGCCCGCCAGCCACTCTCTCACCCCTGGGACGCCGTACCTTCATGTCTTGGTTCGAATCGCTGATTCTCGGACTCGTCCAGGGGCTGACCGAGTTCCTGCCCGTCTCCTCCAGCGCGCATCTGCGGCTGACCGCGGCCTTCTCCGGCTGGAAGGACCCGGGCGCGGCCTTCACGGCGATCACCCAGATCGGCACGGAGACCGCGGTGCTGATCTACTTCCGCAAGGACATCGGGCGGATCATCTCGGCCTGGTCCCGGTCGCTGTTCGACAAGGCGATGCGGCGGAACCACGACGCCCAGATGGGCTGGCTGGTGATCGTCGGCTCCATACCGATCGGCGTGCTGGGTGTGACGCTCAAGGACCAGATCGAGGGCCCGTTCCGCGATCTGCGCATCACGGCGACCATGCTCATCGTCGTAGGCGTCGTCATCGGCATCGCCGACCGGCTCGCCGCCCGCGACGAGACGGGCGGCCGGCACCGCGCGCCGAAGCAGCGCAAGACGCTGGAGAACCTGAGCGTGAAGGACGGCCTGATCTACGGCCTCTGCCAAGCCTGCGCCCTGATCCCCGGCGTCTCCCGCTCCGGCGCCACCATCAGCGGCGGCCTGTTCATGGGCTACAGGCGCGAGGCGGCGGCCCGCTACTCCTTCCTCCTGGCGATCCCGGCCGTGCTGGCCTCCGGCGCCTTCGAGGTCAAGGACTCGGTAAGCGGGGGCCATGTGGCCTGGGGGCCCACGCTGTTCGCGACGGTGATCGCGTTCGCCTCCGGATACGCGGTCATCGCGTGGTTCATGAAATGGATCTCCAACAAGAGCTTCATGCCGTTCGTCTGGTACCGCATCGCCCTCGGCATCGTGATCATCGCCCTGGTCTCGGCGGGCATGCTGAGCCCGCACGCTGCGGAGTCGGCGGGTTAGCGCCTCAGGCGGCCGGCGTGCCCTGGTGGAAGTACATCCGCCAGCCGGTCTCCGTCAGCCGCCACACGGAGCTGCGCCAGACCCGGCGTCCCTGGTTGTCCCCGAAGTACGTCAGGTGTACGACGCCCGGAGCGAGCACGGTCCCGGACATCTCGCTCACCTGGACCGGCGACGCGGGGGACACCGATCCGCCGCTCGTCACCGTGAGGATCGACACCGCGTCCCAGCGGCGGCCGGACGCTCCGATCTCGGTGAACTCCGGGTCGAGAAGCTCCAGGACGAGGTCCGGGGAAGCGCGCACCTCGGGATCGAGAAGCCGCAACTCCCCGTCGATGGCCGCCTGCACCGCGCGTGCGTCCTCGTCCGTCATGCGGGGAGGGTACGACCTCACACCTCCCGGGCGCAGCCGCGCCCCGGGATCAGCGGAGCTTGAGCAGGAGCTCCGTGAGTTCCACCGGCATGGTGATCATGCAGTCATGGCCGGTGGGCAGTCGCCACAGCTGCTCCGTCGCGGGGACCGGACGGCGGACGATGCCTTCCGCTACGTTGGCCACGCAGTGGATGTGGGTCCGGGGGATCGTGCGTACGGCCGGGTTGTCCAGCCGGACCGGCTGCTGGAAGCAGCGCACCGACTGATCGGTCAGCATCGTGCGCAGCCAGGCCAGGTCCGCCGGATCCGTAACCCCGAACAGGCCGTGCGGTGGCGGCAGTTCGGGCAGCGGCGGAACCCGCCAGCCGCTGTCGGAGGCCAGGGCACGGTCGATCAAGGTCCGGGTCACGGGCTGGACGTCGGCGGCGCTCTCTCCGTGCTCCGGGAGCATCGCGTCCAGATACACCAAGTGCTTGACACGGTCGGGGACCTGGTTGGCGATGGACGAGATGACCAGTCCCGCGTAGCTGTGTCCGACGAGTACGACCTCGCTGAGGTCCTCGTCCGTGATCAGCCTGACGACGTCGTCGACGTGTGTGTCGAGGCCGACGTCGGGGCCGAGCAGATGCGCTTTCTCGCCATGCCCGGTCAGCGACGGCGCGAACACCCGGTGTCCGGCCGCCGTCAGCAGCGGGACCACCCGCTGCCAGCACTCTCCGCTGTGCCAGGCGCCGTGCACCAGCAGATACGTCGACATGGTCTCGCTCCTCACTGTGCTCATGAAGGTCACGGATCACACTTCCGCCCCGGCTCCGGCCGGGGCAGAGCCCCGCTGATCCTGGGGGTGACAGGACCAGGCACGGGCGCGACGGCCCGTATTACGGTGGCGGGATGACCGACGAACCGAACCTGCTGGGCGCGTACGTACGTGCCCGCCGCGAGCTCGTCACGCCCGAGCAGGTCGGCATCCCCGTACTGGGGGTACGGCGGGTGCCTGGCCTGCGCCGGGAGGAGGTGGCGATGCTGGCCGGCATCAGCGCCGACTACTACCTGCGCCTGGAACAGGGCCGCGACCGCAACCCCTCCGCACAGGTCCTGGAGTCCCTCGCCCGCGTGCTGCGTCTCGACGAGGCCGCGACGGCCTATCTGCTGAGCCTCGGCGCCGGAAAGCCCCGCCGACCCCTGCGCCGCCGGCGCAGGGAGACGGTTCCGCCCGGCATCGCGCAGCTGGTCGCCGCCCTCCCGCTCCCCGCGCTCGTCGAGGGCCGCTACTTCGACGTCCTCGCCGTGAACGCCCTGGCGACCGCGCTGTCACCGCGTCTCACGGTCGGTGCCAACCGGCTGCGGGACACCTTCCTCGACCCGGCCGAGCAGGCCCTCCACCTCGACTGGGAGAACGCGGGCGCCGGCATGATCGCCGGTTTCCGCCGGTCCGTCGGGGCCGACGCGGACGACCCCCGCGTCATCGACCTCGTCGGCGAACTCTCCGTCGCGAGTCCCCACTTCGGCCGGCTCTGGGCCCGCCACGACGTGGCCGCCTGCGAGGGCGCGCCCAAGCACATCGACCATCCCCAGGTCGGCCGCCTGCGGCTGAACCGCGAGCGTCTGGGCGTCAGCGGCACGACCGGCCAGACCCTCGTCGTCTACCACCCGGACCCGGGCACCGACAGCGCCGAGAAACTGGCGCTGCTCGCCTCGGCGACGACCACCGGGGTGAGCGCGGGCGACGCCGACGGTTGAGCGAGGGAACCGCCCGCGGCGTAGGCGAGGGCACCGCCCACAGTGTGCGCGGGGGGCGATGACCATGGCGCGAGGGCGGAAACCACGCCGACGGCGCGAGCGCAGGGCCGGCCGCCCCCGGCGCGAGCGCCCGGCGATGACCTCGGTGTGGGCCCGGTTGGGCGGCTCATCTCGGCCAACCCCCAGAGCCCCCCGCTTTCAAGGGCTTTGGGGCCACCGCACCGGCTCCGGCGAGGGGGAAGTCCAGGGCAGGGGCGTACAGCCCTATCCGTGTCGCGACCACCCGCCCGGCAAATGCCAAGGGGTGGCGCCCCGCCCGCCGCATCGCCCGTGACCAACCCCATACGGTCTGCGTAGCCGCCCGGTGGCGCACGGTCAGTTCTTGCCCCTACGCTGTTCGGTATGTCCCCCGATTCCCGAACCCCTGCTTCCGTGCGGTCTGCTGCCGAGGTCAACGAGCACATCCGGGCGCTGTGGCTGCGTGCGGGCGGAACGCTGTCGGCACAGGAGCGGGCGGAGTACGAGCTGTTGGTGGTCGAGTGGGCCGAGGCGATCCGCGCGCGGATCATCGAGGCGGCCTGACCCGGCGCCCGGGTTCAGCGCCCGCCGGAGACCCGCAGCACCGCGCCCGTCGTGTAGGAGGCCTCCGGCGACAGCAGCCAGGCGACGGCGGCGGCGATCTCCTCCGGCCGGCCGGGCCGTCCCAACGGCACTGCGGCGCCGATTCGTTGGGCCCGGCCGGGCTCGCCCATCGCCGTGTGCATCTCGGTCTCGACGACTCCGGGGGCGACCGCGTTGACCCGCACCCCGTCCGGTCCGAGCTCCTTGGCGAGGCCCACGGTCAGGGCGTCGACGGCCGCCTTCGTCGCCGCGTAGTGGACGTACTCGCCGGGACTGCCGAGCGTGGCCGCCGCCGAGGAAACGTTCACGATCGCTCCACTACCCCGCTCCGCCATCAGCCGGGCCGCCCGCCGTGAACACAGCAGCGTACCCAGCAGATTGACCTCGACAACCCGCCGCAGATCGGCGCTCTCCACATCCGTCAGCCGCCCCAACGGCCCGGTGACGGCGGCGTTGTTGACCAGCCCGGTGACGGCCCCCAGTTCCCGTTCCGCCGTGTCGAACAGCCGCTCCACATCCGCTTCCACGGCCGTGTCCACCGCTACGACGGCACAGCGCGCCCCGACTTTCCGCACCCCCGCCGCGACCGCCTCGGCGGCGCCCGCGTCCCGGACGTAACCGATCACGAGATCATGCCCATCAGCCGCAAGCCGCAGACAGGTCGCGGCACCGATCCCCCGGCTCCCACCGGTGACAACCGTGACGGGACGTGTCATACGAGCCTCCTGAGACCGACGAGACGGCGATCTTACGACCGCAGATGCACGAGCACCTCGTCGGCCACCGGATACGACCGCTCCTCGGGCAACAGCACAGCCGCCCGTTCGAGTTCGCCGGCCTGCACCAGCCCATGGATCTCCGCCGCGAGCGGCGTCACGCCCGCGATACCGACGATCCACTCGTCGGCGTACCGGGCCGCCGCCTCATCCGAGAGGCCCAACTGGAGCGACCGATGAGGCAGTCAGTTCCACGAACCACGTGATCCTGCTGCCCGACCAAGCGTGATCGCTCGACCGGCGCCGCCAGGTGGCCTTCTGCTGGATCTTGGCCATCCGGACGGCCTGTTCGCTGTTGCTGTCGAAGGGCATCCGCCAGTCGAAGGCGAACGGGAGCACCTGGTGGCGTTCGGTGTCGAGGCGGGCGAGCAGGTTCGCTCCCCTGCCCCTTGCAGCGCGGTTCGCCGGGGCCCGGGTCGGGTGCAGGGTTCGTCCGGCGGTGATCTCCTCGTAGCGGGCGGTGAGGCGTTCGCGGGCGCCCTAGGACTGCCCGGTTCGCGGCGAGTTGTCTTGCTCACGCAGTGGGCCGTTGCTAAGCCTTGGGCACTCGACTCTACGGAGGACGCTGTGTATCAAGAGCCCCCTCTTCCCGGTCCTCCGCGTTCACGTGTCCGGGGATTCAGCTGCGCCGTCGCGGCCATCGCCCTCCTGACGCTCACCGCCGCGACAAGTCCCCCCGACGCGGACACCCGGACCGCGGCGGATCCGGCGGCCATGGTCCGCGAGTGGAACGCCATCGCCACCGACACGATCAAAACCAGCCTCGGCCCACGCCCCTCCGGGCAGGTAGCGATCTGGGAGGGGTTCGTTTCCGTCGCCGTGTACAACGCCGTGGTGGGGATCGAAGGCGGCTACGCCCTGTACAAATGGCGCGAGCGCGGTCCGGCCAAGGCATCCTCCGCGGCGGCCGCCGCCACCGCGGCCCACGACGTGCTGCTCACCTACTTCCCTGCCTTCAAGGAGCGGCTCGACACCGCCTACGCGGACTCGCTCGCCGCTCTTCCGGCCGGGCAGGCCAGAGACCGGGGCGCGGACTACGGAAGGCGCGCCGCCGCCCGCATCATCGAACTCCGGGAAGGGGACGGAAGGTTCACGGACGTTCCTTTCACCGCTTCCCCGGCACCGGGGGTCTGGCGGCCCACCCCGCCCGCGTTCCAGCCCTTCATCGACACCTGGCTCGCCAGGCTTCGCCCGCTCCTGCTCGCCTCCCCGCAGCAGTTCCGCCCCGGCGGACCACCCGCCATCTCCTCGGCCGCTTACGCAGAGGATGTCCAGGAGTTGAAGGCGATGGGCGGGAAGACCGGCTCGGGCAGGAGCGCGCAGCAGACCGAGACCGCCCTCTTCTTCAGCGGCAACCTGGTCGAACAGGTCCAGACAGCCGTACGAGACCACGCCGCCCGGCACAGGCTCGGCATCGCCGAGACGGCCCGACTGTTCGCCGCGGTGAACGCGTCGGCGACCGACGCCGTCGTCACCGCATGGGACACCAAGCTCCACTACGGCTCCTGGCGGCCGATCACCGCCATCCGCCTCGCCGACACCGACGGCAACCCCGCGACGACGGCAGACCCGGCCTGGGAGCCGCTGCTCCTCACCCCTCCACACCCGGACTACGTCGCCGGCCACACGACCGTCACCGCTGCCGTTACACGCGCCCTGACCGGCGTCCTCGGCACCTCGCACATCGACCTCTACGTCCCCTCCGAGGTCACCGGTACCACGCGCTTCTACGGGTCCTCCGACGACCTCAACCGGGACGTCGTCGACGCCCGTGTGTGGGGCGGCGTCCACTCCCGCACGGCGGACGCAGCCGGCTGCCGGGCCGGCACCCACGTGGCCGCCTGGGCGCTGGACCACTACTTCCAGCCGGTCGCCAAGGACGGCACCCAGCCGTCCCCGCCGACACGAACGGCTCGGCAGGACAGGCTCGCCGATCCCAGGTGCGGCGACTACACCGACTGAACCACAGGTCCGAAGAGGACCCGGCGTCGAGCCGGGCTTCCGAACCTGCCTTGAGCACTGGACCAGCGGGTAGGCCTTTCCCTTGCAGGGGTCGGCCACTTCTGACAGAGACCGAGCGGGGACTGGAGCGCGTCCTCCGCGGCAAGTGCGACTCGGGCGACCCGGAGTGGCTGCTTGGGGACTACGACTCGAACTGGTGCGGCGCGCCCGGCAGCCCAGCGGACGCAGCCACTCCAGGAAAGGGCTTTGAACGCGGCTTGATGACCCAGGTCGAGCCTCGCTCGTAGACCTTGCTGCAACTTGGCAGCAGACCAGAGTGCATCTGATCAGCTGTCAGAGCTGATCACGGAGCCCCAGCCAACTTGGCGTCGCAGGTCAAAGGGCTGGTGTGCTCGTCTGTCGCGGTGCTCGCGCTGGTCGTGGGCGGCAGTCTGCGGAGTAGATCATCTGGCGGAGTTGTCTTCGGGAGCGGATCAAGCGTCGGGACAGGTCATGAGCGTTAGAGGTAGCGATCAGGCAGGGTGGACGGATGCCTGAGTCGTCCTTGCCCGGAGGTTTCGTCAATGCGGTCGTTCGTGTCGGGGACACGGTGCGCCGTCCAGCCTCGGCGAAGTTCGTGGGTGATCTGCTGAGGCTGCTTGAAGCCAGTGGCTGGGCTGGTGCTCCGCGGTATCTCGGTGTGGACGACGAGGGCCGTGAAGTCCTCAGTTACGTCGATGGCCACGTGGCATGGGAGCCGCGACAACCTGCTGCTGTGTCATCGGACGAGAGTCTGGTGACGGTCGCCCGGCTCGTGCGTGAGTTCCATGACCTGACGGCCGGCACCCCGCTGGCCGGAGATCAACAGGTCGTGTGTCACAACGACCTGTCGCCCAAGAACACGGTCTATCAGCTGTGCAGTGGCGAGCTTCGTCCCACGGCATTCATCGACTGGGACCTTGCGGCACCAGGCGAGCGGATCCACGACATCGCTCATGTCTGCTGGCAGTACCTCGATCTGGGCCCTTCGGTCACCGACGTCGAGAAGACGGCTCGGCGCATGAGGCTGATCGTTGACAGCTACGGGCTGTCGGCCCGGCAACGTCTCGTGTCCACGATCCTGTGGTGGCAGGACCGGTGCTGGCGGGGCATCGAGAACCAGGCCGATGCGGGTGACGTCGCCATGACCCAGCTCCGTGACGCTGGGGCGGTTCGGCAAGTTCAGTCGGCCTATCAGTGGGTTTCCGATAATCGGGGGGCATTGGAACGCTCAGTACAGTGAGCGCGTGGGCAACGGCCGCAGCCAGTTCGCAGGTTCCTTCCCGGGGGGCCGGACAGCCTTCTACGATCCGACGCGTGCTGGATCCCGAATTCTGGCTCGATCAGTGTTCAAGCTGCGTGGTCCGAGCATTGGATGGCAGCTGGATCCTCAGCGTGGACGATTGCCACACTGTGACACTCACCAGACTCACTCGTCTGCGGCGTTCATCGCCGACGACGAAAGAGGTCTGTCAACGCGGCTTGATGACCCAGGTCATCCGGTCCCGCTTCCAGGTGGCCGGAAAACGCCCCGTCCTGGCCGGCGGCCCGCCGATCCCGGGGCGGTAGACCTGTTACACGGTGACGGTGGATTCCGCATGGCGCGCCCGGATGCGGAACTTGGGTTTTTGTTCGACTGACCGGTGGTTCACACGACCAGGGTCAGGGGCACCCTATTCGAACACCACGAATATCTCCCACATATCGCCCGCACCCCTTGGCTGTGGCCGCCCCGTGCCCAACACTGATCCGATGACGCAGCGCGTGGAGCTCGCGACCGTGATGGACCGGCTGGCCGTGGACGGACTGGTCACCGACTACGCGGTGGCCGTCGACGACGGAGACTGGACGGCGTACCGCGGACTGTTCACCGCGGACGGACGGGCCGACTACCGGTCGGCCGGAGGGATCGAGGGGGACGCCGGGCAGGTGGCCGGGTGGCTCTCGGAGAGCCTGGCGCTGTTCTCGATGCGGCAGCATCTGTTCGTCAACCGCCAGGTGCGGTTCGGGATCCTGGAGCACGACACCGGGGACACCGCCCACCTTCAGGCCGACTACATCAACCCCATGCGCTTCGCCGGCGACAGCGCCTCCACCGCCCCGCACTTCGTGTGCGGCGGCCGCTACGCCTTCGCGTTCCTGCGCACCCGGGACGGCTGGCGGCTGCGCCAGGTGGCGGTCGAGGAGAAGTGGCGCAGGATGAGCGACCAGCGCGCCGCGGCTGTGCCGGACTGACCCCGCCCATGCCCCCTGTCGGAGATCCCCACCGGTCCCGCACACTGGACGGACCCGCAGGCAGGAGGCGATGCATGAGGACCGTCGAGCGCTGGCTCACCTCCCCGTGGCGGCGTTCCTGCGTAGCGGCGCTAGCGGGAGCGCTGCCGGTACTGGCCTTTCCGGCGCCGGCGCTGTGGTGGTTCGCCTATGTCGCGCTGGTCCCCTGGCTGCTGCTCGCGCGCTCGGCGCCCACCGGGCGGCGGGCGGCGTACGACGGCTGGTGCGGCGGGTTCGGGTTCATGGTCGCCGTGCACCACTGGCTGCTGCCGAGCCTGCACGTCTTCATCTTCCTGATAGCCGGGCTGCTGAGCGTGCTCTGGGCGCCCTGGGGCCGGCTGACACGCCGGCTGCTGGGCGGGACGCCATCACCGGGGCGGGCCGCGGCCGCGGTGCTGCTGCTTCCGTCGGGCTGGCTGCTGGTGGAGCTGGTGCGGTCCTGGCAGGGGCTGGGCGGCCCGTGGGGCATGCTCGGGGCCACCCAGTGGCAGGTGACGCCCGCGCTGCGGCTGGCCTCCGTAGGCGGGGTGTGGCTGCTGAGCTTCCTGGTCGTGGCCGTCAACGTGGCTCTCACCGTGCTCGTCTCCGTGCGCGAGGCGCGGGTGCCGGCGGTGGCCTCGCTGGTGGCCGCGGCCGCCGCGACCTCCGCCGCCTGGTTGTGGTCACCGCGCCCGGACGTCGACGGCCAGGTCCGCATCGCCGTCGTACAGCCGGGCATCGTCGACGGCACCGACAGCGGTGACCGGCGCTTCGCCCGCGAGGAGCAGTTGACCCGGCAACTGGCCGGACAGCGTCCCGACCTGATCGTCTGGGGCGAGAGCAGCGTCGGGTACGACCTCGGTGACCGGCCCGATCTCGCCCGGCGGATCGCAGCCCTCTCCCGGGAGACCGGCGCGGACATCCTGGTCAATGTCGACGCCCGGCGCTCCGACCGGCCCGGCATCTACAAGAGCTCCCTCCTGGTGGGCGCG
The DNA here is from genome assembly GCF_040629895.1 of Streptomyces sp. NPDC005866. NCBI lineage: Bacteria > Bacillati > Actinomycetota > Actinomycetes > Kitasatosporales > Streptomycetaceae > Streptomyces > Streptomyces sp. NPDC005866. Next base: position 11,812 of record NZ_JBEXWP010000021.1, on the reverse strand, counting down.
GACGGCCCGACCGGGGACCGGTACGACAAGATGCGGCTGGTCCCGTTCGGCGAGTACATACCGGCCCGCTCGATGCTCGGCTGGGCCACCTCGGTCGGCAAGGCGGCCGGCGAGGACCGGCGCCGCGGCACCGAGCAGGTGGTGATGAACGTCGGCCAGGGGCTGCGGGTCGGCCCGATGGTCTGCTTCGAGACCGCGTTCCCCGACATGAGCCGGCATCTCGCGCAGGACGGCGCCGAGGTGCTGATAGGCCAGACTTCGACCTCGTCGTTCCAGCACAGCTGGGCCCCCGAACAGCACGCCTCGCTGGCCGCCCTGCGGGCCGCAGAGACCGGCCGCACCATGATCCACGCCACGCTGACCGGCGTCTCCGCGGTCTACGGCCCGGGCGGGGAGCGGCTGGGCCCCTGGCTGGGCACGGACGCCAGCAGGGCGGAGGTGTACGAGGTGCCGATCGCCCGCGGTGTCACACCGTTCGTGCGGTACGGCGACTGGGCGGTGGACGGCGCGCTGGTGGTGCTGGCCGGCTTCTGCCTGACCGAGGGGCTGCGGGCGGTCAGGCTGCGCCGGGGCCCCGCTGAACCGCTCGTACGACCTGCTCGCACAGTTCATGAGTCGCCAGTGCGTCCCGGGCGCTGAGCACCTTGCCGGCGCGGACGGCGTCGATGAAGGCGAGCACGGCCTGTTCGATGCCGCGCTGCCGGGCGACCGGCACCCAGTCGCCGCGCCGCCGGACCGTCGGCTGCCCCTTGTGGTCGATCACCTCGGCGAGGTTGAGGACCTGTCGCTTGGTGTCCTGCCCGGAGACCTCGAGGATCTCCTCCGCCGAGCCGCTGAGCCGGTTCATCATCCCGAGCGCGGTGAAGCCGTCCCCGGACAGTTGCAGGACCACGTGGTGCAGCAGGCCGTCGGCGACGCGGGCACGGACGGTGACGTCGTCGACCGGGCCGGGGGCGAGGAAGCGGAGGGTGTCGACGACATGGATGAAGTCGTCGAGGATCATCGTGCGGGGTTCCTCGGGCAGCCCGATCCGGTTCTTCTGCATCAGGATCAGCTCACGCGGGTGGTCGGCACACTGGACGTAGCCGGGGGCGTGGCGGCGGTTGAAGCCGACGCACAGCGACACGTTGCGCGCCTCGGCGAGCGTCACCAGCCGCTCGGAGTCGGCGAGCCGGTAGGCGAGGGGCTTGTCGACGTACGTCGGTACGCCCGCCTCCAGAAGCCGGGTGACGATCTCGGGGTGGGCGACCGTGGACGCGTGCACGAAGGCGGCGTCGAGATCCTGGGCGAGGAGGTCGTCGAGGGTCACGTGCCGGCGGCCGGCGGGCAGGTGGAGGCTGTCGGCCACCTCGGCGAGGGTGGCGGGGGTGCGGGTCTGGAGATGGAGTTCGAGGCCCGGCTGCGCGCTCAGCACCGGCAGATACGCCTTTCGCGCGATGTCGCCGAGTCCGATGCAGCCGACCTTCACTGACGCTCCCTAGCGGTTGCCTACGTCTGCCTGTGCGGAAGCATACGGGCCGATAATCCGTGGTGGGATCGGGCGGGGTGGGCGAGGATCCTGGCATGACGACCGAACGCCATATGCCCGCCGTTGACGCCGACGAACGCACCATGCTGGAGGGCTGGTTGGAGTTCCACCGGCAGACCCTCGCGATGAAATGCGCGGGCCTGACCGACGCCCAGCTGCGAATCGCCTCCGTGGAACCGTCCCCGCTGTCCCTCATGGGGCTGGTGCGGCACATGGCCGACGTGGAGCGGTCCTGGTACCGCAGGGTCCTCGCCGACGAGGCGGCGCCGCCGCTCTACTGGAGCGACAAGGACCCGGACGCCGAGTTCCGTCTCGGCGAGGCCGACACCTGGCAGGAGACGTACGCGATCTGGCAGGCCGAGATCGAGGCCGCCCGGCGCAACGCGGCCGGCTTCGGCCTGGACGACCTCTCCAAGGGCCGCCACCGCCACACCGGGCAGCAGATCAACCTGCGCTGGATCCACACCCACATGATCGAGGAGTACGCCCGGCACAACGGCCACGCCGACCTGATCCGGGAGCGGATCGACGGTGTGACCGGCGACTGACGTCAGTCTCGCACCCGCCGATCCTCCGTACGGGGCACGAGATCACCCGTGAGGGGCACCAAACTCGCCTCGACGCTGCCAACCCCCGCCCGGACCCAGCAGAGTTGCGCGGGTGCATCGAACGACCACCACCGCAGCGCTTCTGGTCACCGTGACCGTCTCGGCCCTATCCGGCTGCGTGACGATCCAGCGTCCGGCGGCGCCCGGCCCGCCACCCGGCACGGCGCCCTCGCAGCCGTCGGTGCCCCGCCCTGACGGCAGCGCCGAGCCCCGGGTGGTGCAGGCGCCGGTCAAGGAGGCCCTGGAGATGGTCGGCCCGCCCCGTCCCGCCCACCGGGCCACGCCGACCGCCGCCCACACCCCGGCGGCCCCTCCCCCGGCCCACCATCGAACCCCCGCCCCGCGCGCTGCCGAACCGCATCCCCACCCGCACCCGCACCGCGGCCCGCAGGCCGATATCCCCGACCTCTCCCGGTCCGTGCCGAAGGCACCGGACGTGTGCGCCCTTGGCCGGCAGTACGGCGGCTGGCGCGCGGGCAGCCCGGAGGCACGGATCTGTGAGCAGACGTATGGGCGTTGACGCGCCGAGCCAGGACGCGTGCGGCACGGGGCGGCGGTCGGCAAGGAGACCTCCGGCGCGGGTGCCATGACGCCGGCCGTCAGGGCCCCCGGGGCCGCCGGGGGGGACAGCCGTGGTGGCGGTGATCGACCGGTCCGCTCCAGGGCCTGTTGCGAAAGTCCCGCCTGCCCCGCGACGCCCGGCACGCACTCTCGCCGCACCGGGCACAAACCCAAGCACGTCCAGTACGAGGGCTTGCACCCGGCACCCCCCAGCCTCCGGCCGGGGGGACCCCCAGAGCACGCACCGGACGCCGCGGGGCCCGCCCTCCGGGCGGACGACGGGACTTTCGCACAGGCCCTAGTTCGGCCGCTGCCGCGGTGGGCCCCAGGAGCCGCCCTCCGGCGTGTCGTCCTCCCCCAGCCGCAACTCCAAACGGCTGATCGCGGCCCGCACCCCGTCGCCGTACCCGTCGTCGCCGAGGGCGGCGTCGGCCGCGCCGCGGGCCCGGCGCAGATGGGTGCGGGCGGCCTCGGTGCGGCCGAGCTTGACGTAGTCGGCGGCGAGATTCAGATACAGCGAGGGGTAGAAACCGCGCAGCCCGGCGGCTCCCTCCGCCTCCTCCGCCTCCTCCGCCTCGTCCGCCTCGTCCGCCGCCGACAACGCCCTCAGGTCCCAGGCGAGTTCGTCGGTCGGGTCGTCCTGAGTGTCGGCCAGATAGTGGGCCACGGTGCAGCGGTGCAGCGGTGCGCCGTGTTCGCCGATCTCCGCCCACAGGCCGAGCAGGCGCCGGCGGGCCTCCTCACGGTCCCCGGCGTGGTGCAGCATCACGACCTGCCCGATCCGTGTGAGCACGGCATCGGGTGCCGTGCGCTCCTGTCGCTCCGCCACCACGTCCTCCGAGCTGTCCGGATGTCTCCGACGACGCTAACCGGCGCCGGGGTTTCTCCGGGCCATCCGACCCGCTCCAGGACCGACGTGTTCCCACCCACCGCCCCGGGCTCCGCACGCGGGCGCCCCACCCCACACGGGACCGCGGCAACCCACCGCCCCACCCCCGAAAGGACTGCCGCGCCCACCGGCCCGCCCATTCGGGACCGCCGCCCACCACCGGCCGAACCGCACGGGAGCGCCCCCCCAACGGGCCCGCCCCCCGTCGGTCCGAGCCCCCGTCAGCCCCGTGCCCCGTCGGTCCGAGCCCCCGTCAGCCCCGTGCCCCCATTAGTCCGACCCCCGCCGACTAGTCCGACCCCCCGCCGGCCCGGCACCCCCGTCCGGCCTGGTCAGCGCCGCCCACCCATCGGCCGCACCCCACGGGACCACCCCCAGCAGCCCTGCCCCCGTCAGCCCCACGCCCCCGCCGGCCCGGCACCCCGCTCCGGCGTGCTCACCCCGGTCCGCCCTGCTCAGCGCCGCCCCGCATGCACACCCCCCTCCCGCATGCTCACCCCAGGTTCGGGATGCGCCAGTCGATCGCCTCGTGGCCCTGTGCCGCGACCGCCTCGTTGATCCGGGTGAACGGGCGGGAGCCGAAGAACTTCTTCGCGGACAGCGGGGACGGGTGGGCGCCCTGGACCACCACGTGCCGGGTCTCGTCGATCAGCCGGAGCTTCTTCTGCGCGTAGTTGCCCCAGAGGACGAACACCGCCGGGTCGGGCCGCTCGGCGACCGCCCGGATCACCGCGTCCGTGAACCTCTCCCAGCCCTTGCCCTTGTGGGAGTTGGCCTCCCCGGCCCGGACCGTGAGCACCGCGTTGAGCAGCAGCACGCCCTGCTGGGCCCACGGCATCAGATAGCCGTTGTCCGGCACCTCGAGGCCCAGCTCCTCCTTCATCTCCTTGTAGATGTTCCGCAAGGACGGCGGGGTCTTCACCCCGGGGCGGACGGAGAAGCACAGGCCATGGCCCTGGCCCTCGCCGTGGTACGGGTCCTGGCCGAGGACCAGCACCTTGACCTGGTCGTACGGCGTCGCGTCCAGCGCGGCGAAGACCTCCTCGCGCGGCGGATAGACGGGGCCCTTCGCCCGCTCGTCCTCGACGAACTCGGTCAGCTCCTTGAAGTAGGGCTGCTGCAGTTCGTCACCCAGAACCCCGCGCCAGGACTCGGGCAGCATGGCGGTGTCGGTCACGTCAACGTCCTCACGAATTGCGGTCACTTTCAGTTCCTGCCGATGCCCAAGAACCTACAGGCGACCACTGACACCGGGTGCCGGACGGCCGGTTCACCAGCTGGTCTTGCGGTGCAGCTCCCACATCATCATGATCGTCGACGGGTCGAGCGCCTGCTCGCCGCCGGAGACGTCGTCGCTGGCCGCGACGTACTGCCGTCCCTGCCACAGCGGGATCAGCCGGGCGTCGCTGACGAGGATCTGCTGGGCGTCCTCGAACGCCTTGACGACCTCGGCGCGATCGCTCTCGGTGCGCGACTCGGGCAGCAGCTTGCCGGTGATCACGGGTGACGGGTACGGCGTGCCCAGGGCGTTCCGCTCGCCGACGAACGGAGCGATGAAGTTGTCGGCGTCGGGGAAGTCCGGGAACCAGCCGCGCCCGAACACCGGGTACTCGCCCTTCTGGTAGCCGACGACGTAGGTCTTCCAGGGGCGGCTTCTGAGGGTGACGGTGAACAGCCCGGAGGCGTCCAGCTGTTGCTTGAGCTCCTGGAACATCCGGCCGGTCTCGGAGCCGTAGCGGTCGGTGGTGTACCAGAGGGTGAGCGGGACCTTCTGGGTGATGCCGGCGTCGGCGAGGATCTTGCGGGCCTTGGAGGCGCTGGGGTCGCCGTAGTCGTCGAAGAAGCCGGTGGTGTGACCGGTGAGGCCCGCCGGGACCATGGAGTAGAGCGGGTCGACGGTGTCCTTGTAGACGTTGTGGGCGATCGCCGAGCGGTCGACGATCTGGGCGACGGCCTTGCGCACGGCGGGCTGTTTGGCCCACGGGTCCCTGGGGTTGAACACCAGGTAGCTGATGTCGGTGCCGGCGCCGTCGACCAGTTGCAGGTTGGTGTCGGTGTGCGCCTCCAGGGTGACGATGTCGGAGGCGGCGAGGCCGCGGTAAGTGACGTCGATGTCGCCGGAGCGCAGGGCTTTGACCATGGTGGCCGAGTCCTGGAAGTAGCGGATGGTCACCGCGTCGTTCTGCCGGTCGGCGAAGCCCCGGTAGCGGTCGTTTCGGACGAGTTCGGCCTGCTTGCCGTCGTCGTACGACTTGAGGGCGTACGGCCCGGAGCCGTGCACCGAGTTGTCCTCACGCAGGGACTTCGCGGGGTAGTCGTCGGGGTCGACGATCGACATGGCCGGGGTGGCGAGCACGAACGGGAAGGTGGCGTCGGCCTTGTTGAGGTGGAAGACCACCTCGCGGTCACCGAGCGCCTGCACCCGGTCGAGGCTGCCGAGCAGTCCGGCGGGTCCACTGGGCGCGTCGATGGTCCGGATCCGGTCGATGGAGTACTTGACGGCCTGCGCGTCGAGCGGGTCGCCGTCGGCGAACTTCAGGCCGGAGCGCAGTTCGCAGCGGTAGGTGCGGTTGCCGGGGTCCGTGAAGGCGCAGTTCTCGGCGGCGTCGGGCTGCGGGGTGGTGGCGCCGTCGGGGTAGGCGAGCAGGGTCTGGTAGATGTTCCGGAACAGCTCCCAGGAGCCGTCCCAGGACCCGGCGGGGTCGAGGGTGCTGGGGGCGCTGGTGGTCCCGACGACGATCGGCCCGCTGTCGCCCGCGCCGCCGCTGGAGAACACTCCGCAGCCGGCCACCAGGGCTATGGACGCGACAGCGGCCACTCTTCGCAGGCCTCGGTTCCGGTTGAACACGCGCAAGCTCCTCGATCCGCCATACCAAGGGTCGGCGGCAGACCATACCGCAGCGTTGCCCGCCTGGAACCACCCTGGAAACACGGGCGTTGATCGAATGCGCCATGACGACGTTGTCATTTTGCTGTGCGGAACTTGTATGACCGGCCGGGCGTCGTTTCCGTCGTTGCTGCGACGAAATGTCTGTGACGAAGACGACGCCCGGAGGCGTCCCGGTCAGCCTGTGGTGCCGTCAGGCGATGCCGGCGTTGAGGAAGATGCCGCCGTCGACGACGAGGGTCTGGCCGGTGATCCAGTCGGACTGCCCCGAGGTGAGGAACGCGGCGGTGCCACCGATGTCGGAGGGCACGCCGAGCCGCTTGAGCGGGTAGCCCTCGGCGGCCTCCGCCTCCCGGCCCTCGTAGAGGGCCTGCGCGAACTTGGTCTTGACGACCGCGGGGGCGATCGCGTTGACCCGCACGCCCGGCGCGAACTCGTGCGCCAGCTGCTGGGTCAGGTTGATCATCGCGGCCTTGCTGATGCCGTACACGCCGATGAACGGCGAGGCCGACAGGCCGGCGACGGAGGCGATGTTGACGATGGCGCCGCCGTTGTCCTTCTGCCAGGCGTGCCAGGTCTTCTGGGCGAAGCCGAGGGCCGAGACCACATTGGTCTCGAACACCTTGCGGGCCACGTCCAGGTCGACGTCGGCGATCGGGCCGAACACCGGGTTGGTGCCGGCGTTGTTGACGAGGAAGTCGACGCGGCCGAAGGCCTCCATGGTGCGCTCGACGACCTCGCTCTGGTGGGCCAGGTCGTGGGCCTTGCCGGCGATGCCGATGGCCCGCTCGGAGCCGAGGCTCTCGACGGCTTCCTTGAGGGCGTCCTCGTTGCGGCCGGTGATGGCGACCCGGTCGCCGCGGGCGATCAGCGCCTCGGCGACGCCATAGCCGATGCCGCGGCTGGCGCCGGTGACGATGGCGACTTTGCCGGACAGCTCGGGCAGCTCAGGCAGTTCAGTCATGTTCGGTGATCCTCGATAGTCCCTGACGGCTCCTAGTCCAGCGGTCCGCCGGCCACGTACAGCACCTGGCCGGAGACAAAGCCGGCCGCCTCGTCGGTGAAGAAGGCGATGGCGTTGGCGATGTCCTCGGGCTCGCCGACGCGCTGCACCGGGATCTGGGTGGCGGCGGCGGCCTTGAACTCCTCGAAGCCCATCTTCACGCGCTCGGCGGTGGCCTTGGTCATCTCGGTGGCGATGAAGCCGGGGGCGACGGCGTTGGCGGTGATGCCGAACTTGCCGAGCTCGATGGCGAGGGTCTTGGTGAAGCCCTGCAGACCGGCCTTGGCGGCGGAGTAGTTGGCCTGGCCGCGGTTGCCGAGCGCCGAGGAGGAGGACAGGTTGACGATCCGGCCCCAGCCGGCCTCGACCATGTGCTGCTGGACGGCCTTGGCCATCAGGAAGGAGCCGCGCAGGTGCACGTTCAGGACGGTGTCCCAGTCGGACACGGACATCTTGAACAGCAGGTTGTCGCGGAGCACACCGGCGTTGTTGACCAGGATCGTCGGGGCGCCGAGCTCCTCGACCACCCGCGCCATCGCGGCGGCGACCTGGGCCTCGTCGGAGACGTCCGCGCCGACCGCGATGGCCTTGCCGCCGGCCGCGCTGATCTTCTCGACGGTGTCCTTGCAGGCTGCCTCGTCGAGGTCGATCACGGCGACCGCGCGGCCCTCTGCGGCCAGTCGTACGGCGGTGGCGGCGCCGATACCGCGTGCGGCACCGGTGACGACCGCGACCCGCTGCTCAGTGGTGGACATTCCTGTGTCTCCTCGCCCTTGAGAGAACCTGATCGAGTGAGCCCGCTCACGGAGCCCGCCCTGCGGTGAGCGACCGCTTAGTACCTTCAGTAGAGGTGACGCTAGAAGCCCTGGCACGCGGTGTCAACGTCCCACCGCGCGGGTGTGATCCATTACCTCACCAGGAGGTCCAGCAACCGCTCCGTCTCGGCGGCCGGATCGAGGGTGAGCCCGGTGTGCACGGGACCCGGCTGTACGACGGTGGAGCGGGGCGCGACGAGCCAGCGGAAGCGCCTGCCCGGGTCGTCGCCGGCGGCGTGTCCCGCCGCCTCGCCGCCCGCGCAGACGCCCTCGACCGCCCCCAGCGCGGCCCGCACCCCGGCGACGTCCGCGTCCGGGTCCAGGGCCAGCAGCCGGGCCTCGTCGAGATGGGTGCGGGCGCCGACGTACGTCTTGGCCCGGCAGTAGACGATCACGCCCGCGTTGATGCACTCGCCGCGCTCCACGCGGGGTACGACACGCAGCAGGGCGTACTCGAAGACATCCCGGTCGCCGCCCTGGCCGGCCCGGGTGATGTGGCGCTCGGTCACATGTCCGGCCATATGGATGTGGGTCTGGCTCACTTGGCCCCCTTGATGCCGGTGATGCGCTCATGGATGACGGCGGCCCGGTCGAGCAGCCGCCGGGCGTAGGCTCGTCGCAGGTCGTCGGGGGTGTCGAAGCCAGGTTCCCCGGCGAGCCAGACGTCCGGGATCTCGGCGGTGACCTCGGCGAGCAGGTCCTCGGTGACCCGGGGTGCCAACTCGGCGGCGGCTGCCCGGACGTCGGGAGCGAAGCCGCTCAGCGCGTGGTCGGCGGCGTCGTACGGGCGGGCTGCGGAGGCCTCGGCGGCGGGCCAGTTGTGCTGCCAGATCATGGTGGCGCCGTGGTCGATGAGCCACAGGTCGCCACGGTGCACCAGCAGGTTGGGGTTGCGCCAGGAGCGGTCGACGTTGTTGATCAGAGCGTCGAACCAGACGATCCGTCCGGCCTCCTCGCGGCTCACCGTGAAGGCGAGCGGGTCGAAGCCGAGGGCGCCGGAGAGGAAGTCCATGCCGAGGTTGGTGCCGCCGCTGGCCCGCAGCAGCTCCTGCACCTGCTGCTCGGGTTCGCCGAGCCCCAGCACCGCGTCCAGTTCGACGGTGACCAGACGGGGCATCCGGAACCCGAGCCGGCGGGCGAGTTCACCGCAGACCACCTCGGCGACCAGCGTCTTGCGGCCCTGCCCCGCGCCGGTGAACTTCATGACGTACGTCCCGAAGTCGTCGGCCTCGACGAGCCCCGGCAGTGAGCCACCCTCACGCAGGGGCGTGATGTAGCGGGTCGCGATGACCTCTTTCAACATTTCCCCAGGTCACCCGTCTCTTCAACCTTGCAATCCACGGCCATCGTCGACGGCGGTGCGCCCCTTGGCCCCGGCCTCCGGCATGAAGTGAGCATAGTAACCGAGGGTGATCGCGGGCGAGGAGTCACGTCAGGGCCACTCGTGAACACCCCCGCTATCCGAGGCGAGGAGCGCTCTGGGGCGAGAACCCTTGGCGGCACCCTGTGCGGGGCCTGCTTGCTCACTGGACGCGGCGGCTTCTCAGGCCCCGGCACAGCGCCTCGACGATGGAAAGCTGGCCGTCTCCCCGACCGACCGGGCCACGCATGATCCCTTGCGGCACTATGCCGCAGCCTGCGAGCGCGGCGGCTTGCCCGTCTTCGGCAACGGGGAGCAGGTAGCGACGGTAGTGGCAGGACCGCGACCAGCCGCTGACCCTCGCCGTCCGCGAGTTCGCACGCGGAAAACTACGCTCATGACGACCTGCCAATCCTACAGACACCACGTCGTCGTCACCGGCGAGCCGATCACCGACCCGGACGAGACCCAGAAGGCACGCCACCCGCCTGCCAGGCGGCGCCCGGTTGTGCGTCACCACGGCCCGGGACCGAACAACACCGTCCTCCGAAGTAGTCGGCTGGCCCCCCGCCACCCTGACTGGTCAGCGAAGCATCGCCGCACTGGAGGCGGTCCGAAATATCCCCTCAGGAATGATCCAACTCAATTCGATTTTCAGCCTCACCGCTGCCCATGGACACGCTGACACGTTCTCCCGGAAACAGTCCCAGGATAAGCATTCGGGATCGCACATGTTTCTGAACAGGAGGGTTCCAGGTGCGGGTCCCGCTGTCGAACGTCGCGATCTCCACGGAGTTTACGGATGCAGAAGTGACGATCTGGAAGGTGCGGATCATCTGATACCCGTCGTCATCCTGGGGGCACGGTTGGCCGTAGCACGTCGAGGTTCGCTTCCTCGACCATGGCCGACGCGGCAGCCTCCGCGAGCGCGGATCCCACGCCCTGGACTTCAAAGCCGGGTTGGACCTCGATGTGCGCAAAGACCGACAACAGTCGTCACGCTGCCAGGACACCCGGTCACCCGGCTTGAGCGGGAGAGGCGGCAGGTCGGGATCGCGCAGCGGGGATCCACCGAAACCATCGATGGCACCAAAGCGTTCTCCAAGGCGGCGGTGTTGGCCTGGGGCCTGCCTGGAGTCGTGATGACGTGGCGGGGAAAAGGGTTGAGGGGATGATCATCGGGCTGGTAGCTTTCACTCGACCGTGAAGCCGCCCGAGGAGGTGAGACCCATGAACGCTGTATCCATGTGGGTGCTCCCCCTCTCGTCACGGTTGGGCGATTGACGTAGGTGTCGCCAGGAGCGCCTCGACAACAAGGCACTCCCGAAAGGCAACATCCCATGCAGTCTCTGCAGTTCACCGCCGAGTCGTCGTCGAACGGCATACTTGAGCGCGACTTCACCGTGGGCGGTGTCCCCGGTGTCCTCTGGTCGCCGGCCTCCAACGCAGCCGACCGCGCGCCCCTGGTCCTGATGGCCCACGGCGGCGGCACCCACAAGAAGCACGCGGCGATGTCCGGCCGCGCACGGCTCCTTGTGGCCGGCTGCGGCTTCCACGTCGCCGTCCTCGACGCGCCCGGTCACGGCGACCGGCCGCGCACGGCGCACGACGAGGCGGAGATCGCTGCCCTGTTCGCGGCACGGGCGGCAGGCGAGCCGGAAGGCCCGATCGTCGTGCGCTACAACGACCACCTGGCGGAGCTGGCCGTGCCCGAGTACCGGGCGATGCTGAACGCCCTCCAGGAGCTCCCGGAGATCGGCACCGACGGGCCGGTCGGCTTCTGGGGCATCAACATGGGCACCGCGATCGGCATCCCGTTCGTGGCGGTCGAGCCCAGGATCTCCGCCGCGGTCTTCGGCCAGCACTGGCCCGATGTCCTGGGCGAGAAAGCGAAGCAGATCACCATCCCGATCGAGTTCGACCTGCAGTGGGACGACGAGCACATCTCGCGCGAGGAGGGTCTCGCGCTGTTCGACGCCTTCGCCTCGAATGAGAAGTCGTTGCACGTGAACTCGGGCAGGCACAAGGAGCTGCCCAGGTTCGAGGCAGACAGCGCGGTCCGGTTCTTCGCCCGGCACCTCGGCGGAGCAGTCACCGCGTCGGCGTGACCTGAGCGGTTGCGGCGCCCCGGCACCGGCAACTGTCACGTCTACGTCGACGC